>NZ_JAWRYD010000018.1:0-165603 GCF_046534765.1 Burkholderia sp. SIMBA_062 | reverse complement strand
CGGTCGGTGACGGCGACGCCTGCCTTGTCGGCGCCGATCTTCTTGCCGTTCGGGCTGCGGCCCACCGCGACGAGCACGAGGTCGTAGCGCTGCGCTTCCGCCGGCGCCTTCTCGCCCTCGAACTTCACGTAGATGCCGTCTTCCTTCGCTTGCGCGCCGACCGTCTTGGTCTTCAGCATCACGTTGCCGAAGCGCTTTGCGTTGTACTTTTCCCAGACCTTCACGAGATCGCGGTCTGCGCCCATCATCAGGCCGTCCATCATTTCGACCACGTCGATCTCGGCGCCGAGCGTCGCGTACACCGTTGCCATTTCGAGGCCGATGATGCCGCCGCCGATCACGAGCATCCGCTTCGGCAGTTGGCGCAGTTCGAGTGCGCCCGTCGAATCGACGACGCGCGGGTCTTCCGGCATGAACGGCAGCTTCACGGCTTGCGAGCCCGCGGCGATGATCGCCTGCTTGAACTTGACGACCTTCTTGCCGTTTTCGCCCTGCACTTCCATGTGATACGGATCGACGAATGCGCCGACGCCGGTGACGACTTCGACCTTGCGCGCCTTCGCCATGCCGGCGAGGCCCGTCGTCAGTTTCTTGACGACGCCGCCCTTGAAGTCGCGCAGCTTGTCGAGATCGACCTCCGGCTTGCCGAACGTGATGCCGTGCGATGCGAGCGCCGCGGCTTCGTCGATGACGAGTGCCGTGTGCAGCAGCGCCTTCGACGGGATGCAACCGACGTTCAGGCACACGCCGCCAAGCGTCGAGTAGCGTTCGACCAGCACTGTCTTCATGCCGAGGTCGGCTGAGCGGAACGCGGCCGAGTAGCCGCCGGGGCCGGCGCCGAGCACGAGCATGTCGCACTCGATGTCGGCGGCGGCGCTGTAGCTGCCAGCTTGCGGCGCGGCTGCCGGAGCGGCTGCGCCTGCCGACGCTTCGACGAGTGCGATCACGGTGCCTTGCGAGACTTTCTCGCCGGCTTTGACTTTGATTTCCTTGACCGTGCCGGCGATGTCGCTGGGCACTTCCATGGATGCCTTATCGGATTCGAGCGTGATGAGCGTTTGCTCTTTTTCGATCACGTCGCCGGGCTTGACATTGACTTCGATGACATCGACGCCGTTGAAATCGCCGATATCCGGAACCTTGACTTCGATGAGACTCATGTACGTCCCCTTCTTGTTGGCTACTGAGAGAGGGAAGGGAAACTCGGGCGACGAACCGGCCACAGCCTGACAAAAGAACGCGAACTTGGGCAGAACCACCTTTGCTGTCCGCCCAAGGACGCGCCTTTCTTTTGGTTACTTTTCTTTGGAAGACAAAGAAAAGTGACCGCCGCCCCGCGCAGGGGCGACGCTAGCAGACCGTATGCAAAACAGGTTCAACGACAGTAAGAGGCGCACCGACAAAGACCCACGCCCCCGCGAGCCCCTCTACTCATCAAAGAACGATGCGCCGGAAATCGGAGAGCAACGCGCCGAGATACGCATTGAACCGCGCGGCTTCCGCGCCATCCACGGCGCGGTGATCGAACGACAGGGAGAGTGGCAGGATCAACCGCGGCACGAACTGCTTGCCGTCCCAAACCGGCTTCATCGCGCTGCGCGACAGCCCGAGAATCGCCACTTCCGGCGCATTGATAAGCGGCGTGAAATGCGTACCGCCGATCCCGCCGAGCGACGAGATCGAGAAGCAGCCGCCCTGCATCTGGTCCGGCTTCAGCTTGCCGTCGCGTGCGGCCTTCGACAGCTCGGCCATTTCCTTCGCGATGTCGACGAGCCCCTTCTTGTCCGCATCGCGGATCACCGGCACGACGAGACCGTTCGGCGTATCGGCGGCAAACCCGATGTGGTAGTACTGCTTGAACACCACATTGTCGCCATCGAGGCTCGCGTTGAAGGTCGGGAACTTCTTCAGCGCAGCGACGACCGCCTTGATCACGAACGCGAGCATCGTGAACTTCACGCCCGCCTTCTCGTGCTCCTTGTTCAGCTGCACGCGCAGCGCTTCGAGCTCGGTGATGTCGGCTTCGTCGTTGTTCGTGACGTGCGGGATCATCACCCAGTTGCGATGCAGGTTCGCGCCCGAGATCTTCTTGATGCGCGACAGCGGCTGCGAATCGACGGGACCAAATTTCGCGAAATCCACCTTCGGCCATGGCAATAGACCCAGCTCCGCGCCGTTCGCCGGGACAGGCGTCGAGACTGGAGACGTGCCGGACGATGCCGTCATCGCATTCCTGACGAGCGCTGCAACGTCTTCCGATGTAACGCGCTGCTTCCGACCGGTGCCCTGCACATGCGATATCTCGACGCCCAGTTCTCGCGCGAGCTTGCGCACCGACGGCGACGCATGGCTGTCGCGATACGGCTCGCCTTCGCGCGCCGGGGCGCGATGCAATGGCGCGGATGCGGATTTCAGTTCGGGCGCCGGCGTCGGCGCAGGCACTGGCCCTGTCGTGACATTCGCCGGCGGACACGTGACATCGCGCGCAGCGGAGGCGGCCGCAGGCACGGGCACCGCGTCGTCCTGCCGCTCGCCGTCGCTTTCGAGCAGCGCGATCAACGTGCCTTGCGACACCGTCTCGCCAACCGCGACCTTCATCTCCTTGATCACGCCAGCGGTGGGACTGGGCACATCCATCGTCGCCTTGTCCGACTCGAGCATGACGAGCGACTGCTCCTGTTCGACGCGTTGTCCGACTCCCACCAGAACTTCGATCACGGGGATGTTCTTGTAATCGCCGATATCCGGTACTTCTATTCGTGTCACCCGCACATTCGTCTCCAACAGCAAGCGTTTCAACAGTCGGCGCCCCTCTTCATCAGGCCGGACGCACTTGATTCGATCGGATTTCCCGCGATGGACCGATGGATGCGCGAGGCCTTCGAGCAGCCGATTCGCGCACCGCTCTCATGGCGCTCACCGGTCAACGGGTTCTAGACAAGCCAGGGTTCGATCAGCCCGCTTCCGATTCGCCCGTATCGGTCGATCGCCTGACGCACGATGTCAGGGTCCTGCTGGCCTTCGTCGACGAGTGCTTTCAGTGCGGCGATCACGATCGACGCACGGTCCACTTCGAAGAACGCACGCAACGCCGCACGTGTATCGCTGCGCCCGAAGCCGTCGGTGCCGAGCACGACATAGCGGGACGGTACGTACGCGCGGATCAGTTCGGGCACGGCGCGCACATAGTCGGTCGCGGCGATCACCGGTCCACGCGCGGCGCCCAGGGCCGCCGTCACGTAGGGCACCGCAGTCTCGCCGCGCTCCACTAGCCGCTGCGCGCGCTCCGCGGACACGCCGTCGCGATGCAATTCGGTAAAGCTCGTCACGCTCCAGACCGCCGCGTCGATATTCCAGTCGTCTTTCAAAATCCGTGCCGCGGCCTGGACTTCACCGAGAATCGCGCCCGAGCCGAGCAACTGCACCTGCGCGATCTCGACCTGCGCGGGCTCCAGCACGTACATCCCCTTGAGCACGCCGCGCCGGACGCGATCGACATCCGCTTCAGTCAACGAACGTTGCGCGTAGTTTTCGTTGGTGACCGTCATGTAGTAAAACACGTCGCGCTGACGCGCGATCATCTCCTGCATGCCTTCGTCGACGATCATCGCCACTTCGTACGCGAAGGCCGGATCGTACGCACGGCAGTTCGGTATCGTCGAGGCCGCAAGGTGACTCGTGCCGTCTTGATGCTGCAGACCCTCACCACCGAGCGTCGTCTTGCCGGCCGTCGCGCCGATCAGGAAACCGCGCGCGCGCTGGTCGGCAGCCGCCCAGATCAGGTCGCCGATACGCTGGAAACCGAACATCGAGTAGTAGATATAAAACGGCAGCATCGTCAGATCGTGCACGCTGTATGACGTCGCCGCGGCAATCCACGACGACACCGCGCCCGCCTCGGAGATGCCCTCTTCCAGAATCTGGCCGCCCGTATCCTCACGGTAATAGAGCATCGAACCCATGTCTTCCGGCTCGTACAGTTGACCGAGGGGAGAATAGATGCCGACTTGCCGGAACAGATTCGCCATGCCGAAGGTGCGCGCCTCGTCGGCGACGACGGGCACCACACGCGGCCCCAGCTCGGCGTCCTTCAACAGGTTGCCGAGCATGCGCACGAACGCCATCGTGGTCGACATTTCCTTGTCGTTGGTGTCGAGCGCGAATCGTCCCCACGACGACATCGCGGGCACGGCCGGCGCGTGCGATGCCGATGTGCGCCTTCGGGGAAGGTAGCCGCCCAGCGCCGCACGGCGCGCGTGCAGATACTGCATGACGGAACTGCTTTCGTCCGGTTTGTAGAACTTGAGTTGTTCGACATCGTCGTCGGAGAGTGGCAGGCGAAAGCGATCGCGAAACGCCTTCAACTGGTCGATGTCGAGCTTCTTTTGCTGATGTGTTGTCATGCGCCCCTGGCCGATCGAGCCCATGCCGAAGCCCTTCATCGTCTTCGCGAGAATGACCGTAGGTTGCCCGCTGTGTTTCGACGCCTTTTCGTACGCAGCGTGCAATTTGCGCACATCGTGGCCGCCGCGCCGCAGGCGGTCGATATCGTCGTTGCTCAGATGCGCGGCGAGCGCGGCCAGCTCGGCGTTCTGGCCGAAAAAGCGTTCACGATTGTAGGCGCCGTCGTTGGCTGAAAAGGTCTGGAACTGGCCGTCCACGGTGTGCGCGAACGCGCGCAACAGCGCCCCGGTGCGATCACGTGCAAACAGGGCGTCCCAGTCCGAACCCCATAACACCTTGATGACGTTCCAGCCCGCCCCCGTGAACTGGGCTTCGAGTTCGTCGATGATGCGGCCATTGCTGCGCACCGGTCCGTCGAGCCGCTGCAAATTGCAGTTGATCACGAACACGAGATTGTCGAGTCGCTCGCGCGCGGCCAGCGAAAGCGCACCGATTGCCTCTGGTTCGTCCATTTCGCCATCGCCGAAATAGCCCCACACCTTGCGGCCTTCCGTGCGTTGCAGTCCGCGGTTCTGCAGATAACGCATGAAACGCGCCTGGTAGATCGAGTTGATCGGCCCAATGCCCATCGAGCCGGTCGGGAACTGCCAGAAGTCCGGCATCAGCCACGGATGCGGGTAGGAACACAGGCCCGCACCTGTGATTTCCTGTCGGTAATGCTCGAGATGCGCGTCGTCGAGAAAGCCTTCGAGGTAAGCCCGCGCGTAAACGCCCGGCGCGGAATGAGGTTGAAAATAGACGAGATCGCCACCGTGGGCATCATTCGGGCCACGAAAGAAATGATTGAAGCCCACTTCGAACAGGTCGGCCGCCGACGCATAGCTGGCAATATGCCCGCCGAGCTCCCCGTAGGCGCGATTGGCTCGCACCACCATGGCCAGCGCATTCCAGCGCAGCGCGGCGGCAAGCTTTTCTTCGATATCGAAGTCGCCCGGATACGGCGGCTGCTGATCGACGGCAATCGTATTCGCGTAGGGCGTGATATTGAGGCGCGCCGTTGCGATACCGTTGGACGAAGCGTGGGCCGCGAGCCGATCGAACAGGTACTGAGCCCGTTCGGCACCTGCATGCCGAACCACGCCATCGAGCGCGTCGAGCCATTCGGCGGTTTCGAGTGGGTCGTCGTCGACTTTCGTCTGGCCCAGGGAAAGGATCGAGGGTGTCCCCGTCGATAAGTCGGTCATCTTGCAACTCCGTAAAAGCAATGCGAATTTAGTGGCGAGTGCGCAAAGATTACGGGGGATGCCGCAGAATGTGTGGTCGTATTAAAGGCCGCCGACGCTGTGTCGGCTGCAGTCTCTTCTGCGAAATGCGTGATCTACAGCATTTCTATTTGATGCGGGCGGCCTCGCGTGGAGATCCCGGAGTCGCGGGCGGGAAAATGGGCGAAAGGCGCGTCGAAACTCGAAGCGCGTTACATCACAACGGGCACCAGGAAGGAACCGGCCGCGCGATTGCGGCCGCTCGCGCCACGCGTTCATCGGCGCGCCGAGGCGCGCGGCTTCACACATCGGCCACAGCATCCGCTGGGCCATCCGCTCGGTCGTCCGCCGCCGGCGCGAGCACGGCCTCCGATTGCGTGCGAGCCAGCGCGGCGAAATAGCGGCCTGGCGAATGCCCGAGCGCTTTCTTGAACATGGTGATGAAGGCGGTTACCGACTCGTAGCCGAGTTCGTCCGACACGCGTTGCACGGAAGCGCCGCCGGCAAGCTCGCGCACCGCAACGAGTAGTTGCAACTGCTGCCGCCAGCGGCCAAATGTCAGTCCCGTTTCACTGACGACGAGCCTTGCCAGCGAACGCTCGCTCATGGCGAGACGCTTGGCCCATTGCGCGACGGTGCTGCGATCGCCTGGATTGGCGTTCAACGCGTCCGCCATCTGCCGGATTCGCGGATGGTCCGTAACCGGCAGATAGAGGCGCTCGACCGGCATCAACGTCAGCTCATGCAACAGCACGCGCGCAAGCCGGTCGATATGGCCGCCCTGCTCATAGTCCAGCGGCGCACCGGCCAGATGCAGGATCATTTCCCGCAGCATTGGCGAAATGGACAGCGTGCAGCAATCCGTCGGCAAGTCGACGATACTGGGCTCTGCGAACAGATAGCAAAGCCGGGCATTGGGTGTGGCATGGTTACTGTGCGGCATCTCGCCGGGAATCCAGACGCCGCATTGCGGCGGGACGATCCAGAACGCGCCCGCGACCCGACAGGTTACGGCGCCGTGCAACGCCAGCACCAGTTGCCCCTTCAGATGCTTGTGAACCGGAATTTCGGCAGCATGCTCGTCGACGTGCATGTGCATTGCTACCGCCGGCCGATCGATCGCGTCGGGATCCGCAAAATCAGGAAGACTAACGTAACGGTTCATATCCGGCATTTTAGCGATGGTTTGAAATTGTAGCGAAATTGACGCGAAGCATGAGCCGGCATAGTCGCGTCATACCAAGCTGGAATGGCGCCACGACTTCATTGCGCGAGCCCTCCCCTTCCCGCACGCGTGGAATCCGGGCTCGCGGGTGAGCGTTTCGACAGTGTCGATGCCTGTGCAGTCCGGTTGGGACCCGATTGTGCTCGTGCGTGGGCTGTGGCACATCACGTGCACGCTTCACCAGTCGGACGAAAGTCACGATGGCGTCGAGCAGATCGACGGGGACGGCACCGCGAAGTTCAACGCGCCACCGACCGCGAATTACGCTTCGATTGACTGCTCTCACCGCACAATCGACCGAACGGAGCGTCGCTGCGGCAACACAAGAATAAGAAATGCTGCCTGAACTGCGGCAATATTTCTCCGTGCAATAAAAATGACTTCACGATCCAGGCGACCCGGATTTCGTCATGCGCGATGAAGTTCGGAGCGCCGAAATAATAAATCAATGGAGACAGATTGTTTTTGTCATACCAATACCGAACGGACGACAGCGCCGCACCATTGCGTGCGGCGCCTTCCCCTACGGCGAAGTCGTCGTCGGTTGAATCCGCAGCGCCGGTCTATTCGCCTAGCCGATCATTCCTCAGCAATTAAGCAGATCTTCGTCATATTAACTATCGATTCTTCAAACCAGTTTTACTGGCGCTTAATGTTCGACCATCCGCGCCATCGCCTTTAAACCAGAAAAAATGCAATACCCAGAGCAAACCCTTCCTTTTAACGCGAGGAGAACAATATGGAAATACGGAAAATCAACGTCTACGATCTCATCGACAGTCGCAGAATCGGCAGGAGGCAGTATTTCATCGTCGCCTTCTGTGCGCTGCTCATGCTGTTCGATGGCTTCGACACCCAGGTCATCAGCTTCATCGTGCCCGTTCTCGCGAAGGAATGGCAACTGCCCAAGACGGTATTCGGCGCGATTTTTTCAGCTGTTTTCTTCGGGCTACTAATCGGTAACTTCAGCATTCCGTTCGCGACCCGGCGCTTCGGCACGAAGAAGATTGCTTTCGTGGCAACCACTGCGTTCGGCCTGTTCACCGTCCTGACCGTCTTTGCCACCAGCGTGCCGCAACTGATCGCCTTGAGGTTCCTCACAGGCATCGGCCTCGGAGCGGCCACGCCTTGCGCGGTGGGCCTCGTTTCGGAATTCAGCCCAAAGAGAACCCGCGCGACTTTCGTCATTCTCGTCTACTTGGGATATGCGCTGGGGTTTATCTTCGCGGGCATCTGCAGTAGCGCCTTGATCCCGCGATTTGGCTGGGAAGGTCCACTGTGGCTGGGCGGGCTCGCGGCACTGGGTTTGACGGTGTTGCTTATCCCGCTGCTGCCGGAATCCGTGGCCTACCTGTCGGCAAATGCGGAGCCGGCCGAACTGCTTCGTGCAACCAGGCGCCTCTTTCCCGATTTCACGCTGCAATCGGACAGCGAACTGGTCTCTCACGAGGAGAAGCCGGCGGACGCAAGTGTGCTCGGATTGTTCTCCGCACAATTCCGCGTGGGGACATTCCTCCTGTGGGCCGTATTCGCGATCAACCTGGCAGCTTTTTATTTTCTGCAAAGCTGGCTGCCGACCGTTCTCGCGTCCATCTCGTTCCCACCCGCGCTCGTGGTCTGGGCGACCATTACCGTGATCATCGGCGGCATGGTGGCCAGTCTGCTGATGGGACCCATCATGGATCGCACGAGCCCCTACAGAATCCTGTCCGCGGTCTACGTCGGCGGCGCCGTGTCGATGTACGCGATCTCGATAGCAATCGGCTCATCGCATCTCGCTTTACTCACGACGATCTTCTTTTGCGGCTTTTGCATCAGCGGCGGACAAACCTGCGCGATCGCGTTGTGCACGCTCTTCTACAGCCCGGAATTGCGCGCGCCGGGCGTCGCATGGGCCTATGGATTCGGTCGGCTCGGCGCCGCGGGCGGCACTTACCTCGCGGGTGTCCTGTACGCGAACAACTGGACAGTCGACGCGATGTTTCGCGTTGCAGCAGCGCCAATACTCATTGCCGCGGCTTGCGTGGCCCTGATGGGCGCTTGCTATGGCCAGACGAAGAACGGCCTGAAGAAATCCTTTTCGGCCTGACCCGTACCGCTCGCTGAATCGATGAACGTCAGGTGAACTGTTTTTTTGTATTGCCTTTGAATTGCGGAGATCTCATGAAAACCAAAAAAATCGAAATCATTGTCGGCTCACTCGTGGGGCTGGCCAGTTCCGTCGCGCATAGCCAAAGCAGCGTCACGCTCTATGGCGAGATCGACAACGGTATTCATTACCAGACCAACGTAGGCGGCGGCAAAGCCGTCTACATGGACTCGTTGGACGGTATCGACGGCAGTCGCTGGGGGCTGACCGGCAAGGAAGATCTGGGGGGCGGTCTCAAGGCGATTTTTACGCTCGAGTCCGGCATCAACGTAAATAACGGACAACTTGCCCAGGGCGGCACGGCGTTCGGCCGGCAAGCTTTCGTCGGACTGAGCAGCGACACTTACGGTTCTCTCACCGTCGGCCGTCAATACGACATGGTGTGGTATTTCCCCGAGTTTCTTGCCGGTGCCGCAGCGGTTGGCGACCTGGCGAGCGCGCATCCGGGAGATTTCGACAACACCAGTAACAGCGTGCGATTCAACAACTCGGTGCGCTACATGAGCCCGGACTACCACGGCTTCTCCTTTGGCGTCGAATATAGCCTTGGCGGCGTGCCCGGCGACCTCACTTCGACGTCGGGCTATTCGCTTGGAGTCGGTTACACACGCGGTCCGCTTCAGATCGGCGCGGCGTTCGATTACTTCAAACACCCGACATCGACACCGGGTAACGGATGGTTCACCAACTATGCAAGCGGCTTCAATCTGCTGGCCTCTTCCCTGAACTCGGCTTATCAGGTCGCGCAAGCCTATCAGGACGCCGTCATCGCGGCGGCCTACACGATCGGAAACGCGACGATTAGCGCGTCGTATTCGAATGTTCAATACGCCAATCTCGGTGCGTCGTTCCTGAACGGTACTGCCATCTTCAACAACTATGACATCGGTTTGAACTACCGTGTCACGCCGGCCTTTTTCGTCGGCGTCGCGTATGACTACATGAAGGCGCGGCGCGTCACGACGGCACAAGGCAATTCCGTCGGCAATCAGCACTACAGTCAGGTGGCGTTCACGCTGGACTATCTGCTGTCGAAGCGTACCGACGTGTACTTCTCGGGCGGCTGGCAACGCGCTTCCGGCACATCGTCGACGGGCGCGCTGGCGGTCGCCAACATTGGCGGATCCGGAGATTCATCGAATAACCACCAGATGGTTTATCGGGTCGCTATACGACATAAATTCTGAGCGTTGCTCGCCCTGGAGTCCATATGACGATGCGGCGATATTTCAGCGCCGGCATGCAGACGCCACGGTCATTGCTCAAGGTTGCTGGTTCGACGCCTGCAAGGATGGCGTCGCCCCGGCGCCTGCATCACGGACATCCCGATTCGGGCGAGCGTGCGCCATATTGGGCGGATAGGCCCGCTGCCTGAGCGAGTGAGTCGGAATCCAGCCGTCGCGTTCTGCCTGAACGAGTTCGGCCCGCACCTCAGCGCGCGTCTTTCCACTTGTGCCCCCTGCCGCGGCGCAGCCCGCATCGACTACACCGGCGCTTGCGGCCAACGGGAAGCACGTGACGAAGCAGAGTATCGCTGCAATTGTCGTGCGCATGAGAATCTCCTTCCTTGTAAAGGCGTGGCTCCGCGCTCAGACGAAGCCATACATGGTGAACAACATGACGTACGGGATCTCCTGTCCCGCCGAATTGCAGACCATGACGTCGGTCTTCTGAATGGCGCACGCGGACACGATTGCCTTTGCGACTTTCGAAAGGACAAGCTTCATGATGATTGACTCTCCAATCTGATGTGACCTTACGGTCGATCTCTCGGCGATCCGTCAATGGTGCTGAACTGCGCTTGACGGCTGCATCATTAGTTCATGACGCATCGCGGCCATCTACATCGCACGACGCTTGTTCACTACCGGCTCGAAGCACGGGAATCTGGCAATCCGGTGCTTTGAAGCGTCTCCGTGATGCGTACTTTATCCACATTCAGGCAGTCTGAATTTGTGGAAGATGACAACGCATCTGCAAAAACTGCCAGAGTTTTTCTGATGCGCGGCGTCCTGTCGGCAGTCCAATCAGCGTCGTTGTGCGCCGCCGCTCATCGTGAGTGTTGCCGGCTGGGCCAATCTGCGGCTCACGGCGGAATTCAGCAGCGTGCCCATCAAAGCCATGGAATTGTCGGGACAGACCGCGGTTCACGCACGGGCACCCGGCGCTCGCCCACCGCACATCGAATCCTGCGGTCCGCCATAGGGAAACCACCGTGAACACTTCTGAAACAATTCGATCCCGGCCGGATGCCGATTTGCTGCAGATGCAGCCGCTTGACGTGCGATGTGCAGCGGACGTGCCCGGGTCTTCGCCATGAAAACCCAATCCAATCAACCACCTCGGTTGAATCATGGGGAAGACCGCCGCGCCGCTCGCCGGAAAGTGAGGATTGGCCGGGATTCGTGAAATTTTCGCCAAAATCAACCTAACTCATTGATTGTTAGCGGAATTTTATTGGCATAGCGCTAAGTGTGTTCAAGGATTAGCGCGGGCTGCCGCCGTTATTTGCCCGTTTGGCTTGCGGCAGGCGGCGGGATACGCCCAAACGGATCATGCAGGGGCATCGCCGTGTCGTGGTGTACCTGAAAATCCGAGTGCTTGTACCGCAGCAGCGCGGCGACCGCTCGTTGCGGCCGCCGAGTACGCGAGTCCCTGCGACCGTTCGGCTTCGCGATACGTCGCACCGTTCACCAACACCGCGCGGGCCATTGCGATGCCACTACCATACCCCGGAGCCCGGAATACACCAGGCGATACGTATTCTCGTTCATGCTCGCCGACGCGGCCCGCGTCCCGTTCGTTACTTATCGAACGCGAGCTTATCGAAGCACTTCAAAAACACTGTCAAAAACTGCCAAGCCGTTGAAGCAAAGCACAAAATTCGAATTCCAGACACCTCTGATTGACATGCACCGAGACATATCTCGTCGAGTTCCAAACGCATGCGGATGGGGAACCAGGTCAATCTCTTGGACGCACGTCATATGTGCGCACCAATGGACCCGGCCGCTCGCAAAAACCCCATCGCGAACGGCCGCCACCGCTTCAGAACTTCCACAACAGATTGCCGTACAGCGCATGGTCGCTGAAGCTGCCGCCGATTGGCCGCTATACGACAACCCCAGCGACAGGTTCTTCGTGACGGCCGCATCGACACCGACCTCGAGCACCGCGGCATCACGCGCGACCGGCACGCCGACCGCGCTGAACGGCGAACCTCCGCTCGCGAACGACAGCGTCGAACCCGGCTGCGTATTGCCGAATGCATGCCACCAGCCGACCGTGCCGTTACCCGAACCGCCGAGCGTCAGCTCGAAATTCCTGCGGCCGAGGCGGCGCGCGGGGATCTCCTGTATCGACGCGCTGAAGAAGGGGACGGTGACGTAAGCGACGGTGCGGACCTGCTGACGCTTGCACACATGATGCGCGGCGGGTCCACGGTTCGCGGGCTTCACCGGTTTCGCGGGAAGGGCGGCGCCGGTCCGCCGCCGCCCTTCCTGCCCGGTCCGGCGCACTCAGAACTTGTGACGAATCCCCGCATGCACCATCACTTGCTTCGACGTCGACGACAGATCGGCCGCCCCGGGGATATACGCCTGATCGAGCGACGAGCCGGTCGCGTCGCCGGCAACCCGCTGGTACGCACCCATCAGATAGACGTCGGTGCGTTTCGACAGGTTGTAGTCGGCCATCAGCCCGATCGAATGGATCTTCGGTTTCGCGCTGCCCGTGGTCGCGTCGTAGCGCACGGTCGTATACACATACTGCGCGCCCACGAAGAACGCCGGCGTGAACTGATACCTGCCGTTCACTTCGAAGTTCTGGTACTTGATCGCGGTGACCGTGCCGCCCGCGAGCGGCCCCGCGACGGGTTCGATCGTCTCGTCGCCGAACAGGTAGCCGACGTTCGCGGTCGGCCGCGTGACGTTGCTGTTCGTGTACGCGAACCCGAGCGTCGCGGGCCCTGCCGTGTAGTTGACGCCGGCCCCGAAGATCCGCAGCCGCGCGGACGCGAAGTTCGCATCCGCCCCGACCGAGCCCGAACCCGCGATCGCGCCGCCGGCCGTCGCACCCGGATTGTCCGCATTCAGGAATGCCGCGCCGACGAGCAGGCCGCCCTGCTCGTACTGCGCACCGACGCTCCACTGCCGGTTGTTCGCGAACCCGGTGTCGTTGCTGAAGCTGTACGTGCCGCCGAACGAGAAGCCGGCAAAATCCGGGCTCGCGTACTTGACCGTGTTGCTCACGCGGAACGTGTTGCCAGTGTTGTCGTTGTCGAGCGGATGCGAAAACGGATAGACGCCCCAGCTGCCGTTCGCGGTCGTCGGCGCGAGATAGTCGACGATCGAGTCATATTGCCGGCCGAGCGTCAGCGTGCCGAAGCGCGTGTTGCCGAGCCCGACGTAAGCCTGCCGCCCGAACATGCGGCCGCCCTGTGCGAGGGTGCCGCTGTTCACGTTGAAGCCGTTCTCGATCTGGAACAGCGCGCTGTAGCCGCCGCCGAGATCCTCGGTGCCCTTCAGCCCCCAGCGGCTGCCCTGCGCGAAGCCGCTCGCCATCTGCCACGCCGCGTGGCCGCCGACGTTGTTCGTATAGTCGATGCCGGCATCGACCAGCCCGTACAGCGTGACGCTGCCTTGGGCAAAGGCCGGCGCCGCACAGAGCGCCGGCATCGCGACGAAAATCAATCTCCAGTTCATTCGTTTTCCTTATTGATATGTTGATTCAAGGCCGCACGTCGAGGTGCGGCCAGGCTTACTTCGTGCCGTAGATGTCGAAGTCGAAGTACTTCTGGTTGATCTTCTGATACGTGCCGTTCGCGAGGATCGTCGCGAGCGCGCGGTTGAACGCGTCGCGCAGGTCGGCGTCCTGCTTGCGCAGCCCGAGGCCGTCGCCCTGCCCGAAGTACTTCGCGTCGTCGATCGCCGCGCCGACGAACATGAAGTCCTTGCCCTGCGGCTTCTTCAGGAAGCCGTCGCTGGCCGCGATCGATGCCTGGAACGCCGCGTCGAGCCGCCCCGTCACGAGATCGGCGTACACCTGGTCCTGGTTCTGGTACGACTCGATCTGCACGCCGGCCGGCTGCCAGTTCGCGATCGCATAGTCGGCCTGCGCGGAGCCCTGCTCGACGCCGACCCGCTTGCCCTTCAGCGAGGCGGCCGTCGGCAGCAGCGGCGAACCCTTGCGCGCGATCAGCCGCGCCGGCGCGTTCGAGATCCGGTTCGTGAACGCGATCTGCTGCATCCGCTTCGGCGTGATCGTCATCGACGACGCGATCACGTCGAACTTGCGCGCGAGCAGCCCCGGAATCATCCCGTCGAAACTCGACTCGACCCACACGCAGCGCGCACGCAGCTCGGCGCACAACGCGTTCGTGATGTCGATCCCGAAACCGGTCAGCGTGCCGTCGGGCCGCTTGTATTCGAGCGGCGGGTAGGTCGGATCGACCGCGAGGCGGATCTCCTTGCCCGTCCAGTCGCCCGCATGCGCGGCCCCTGCCATCGTCGTCGCCGTCAGCGCCACCGCGAGCGCCGCCATCCACTGTTTCATTGCCCGTCTCCTTGCTTGCGTTGTTGAAGGTAAATCGAATCCGTGTGTTCGCGTCACGCGAGATAGCGCTCGGCGAGCGCGATCCAGTAGCTCGCGCCCGTCGCGAGGCACGCGTCGTTGAAGTCGTAGCCCGGATTGTGCAGCCCGCAGCCGGCCGCGCCGTCGCCGTTGCCGATCGACAGGTAGCTGCCCGGGCACGCGTCGAGCATGAACGCGAAATCCTCGCTCGCCGCGATCGGCCGCAGATGCGGAATCAGCGCGTCGTCGCCGCCCCATTCGCGCGCCACGTCACGGGCGAACGCCGTTTCCGCCGCGTGATTGACGAGCACCGGATAGCCGTGGCGATAGTCGATCTCGGCCGTCGCGCCATAGCTGTCGGCCTGACCGTGCACGATCGCGCGAATGCGCCGCTCCAGCAGCGCGCGCACGTCCGGTGACAGCGCACGCACGCTCAGTTCGAGATCCGCATGCGGCGGAATCACATTCGATGCGGTGCCCGCGTGGATCGAGCCGGTCGAGACGATCGCCAGTTCCTGCGGATTCACGTTGCGCGACACGACCGTCTGCAGCGCCATCACGATCGACGCGCACACGACCACCGGATCGATCGTCGTGTGCGGCGCCGCGCCATGGCCGCCGCGCCCGGTCACCCGCACGCGCACCTCGTCGGCCGACGCCATCGCCGGCCCGTCGCAGAAGCCGAGCACGCCGGCCGGCAGCCCCGGCACGTTATGCATCGCGAATACGGCATCGCACGGGAACTGCGTGAACAGCCCGTCGTCGAGCATCCGCTTCGCGCCGCCGAGCCCTTCCTCCGCCGGCTGAAAAATCAGGTTCAGCGTGCCGCTGAAGCGCCCGCGCTCGGCCAGACACCGGGCCGCCGCGAGCAGCATCGCCGTGTGGCCGTCGTGGCCGCACGCGTGCATCACGCCGTCGCGGCGGCTCGCATGCGGGAGCCCGGTTGTCTCGCGGATCGGCAGCGCGTCCATGTCCGCGCGCAGCCCGAGCCGATTCCCGGCGCCGCGCGCGAGCGTGCCGACCACGCCGGTGCCGCCGAGGCCGCGCGTGACCCGATAACCCCATGTTGTCAGGCAGTCGGCGACGAGCGCGCTCGTCGCCTCTTCCTCGAAACCGAGCTCCGGATGCGCGTGCAGCCGGTGGCGCAGCGCGATCATCTCGGTCTCGATGGCCGCCATTTCAGGCGGAATGCGTACTCTATCCAATCCTGATACTCCTCGATGCGTGCCGGTTTCCGATCGCCGGAATGGCAGATCGTGGCGAAATCGTAGGCAGCGAAAAAACCGGCGAACAGCCGCAGTTTCGTTATGATGACAACCTTTCGTTGTCGGTATCGCACCACCATGAGCACGATCAAGCTGCATCAATTGCAGGCGCTCGTCGCGAGCGCGGAGGCCGGCAGCATCCGCGGCGCGGCGCGCACGCTCGGGCTGTCGCAGGCGGCCGTCACGCGCGCGCTGCGCGAGCTGGAGGCCAGCGAGCGCCTGCCGCTGCTGGTGCGCGCGCCGGAAGGCATTGGCTTCACCGAGTACGGGAAGACCCTGCTCACGCACGCGAAGCTCGTGCTCAAGCAACTGGAGCACGCGCAGAGCGATCTCGCGCGGATGCGCGGGCGCGTCGAGGGGCGGCTGAGCGTCGGCGTGACGCCGTGGCTGACGATGACGTTCCTCGCGGAAACCGTGCTGCGGTTTCGCGAACGGATGCCCGACGTGCGCCTCGAGCTCTACGAAGCGTTGATGGCCGTCGCGCAACCGCTGCTGCGCGACGGCAGCATGGATTTCGCGCTCGGCCACGTGCAGCCCGGCAGCGGCGCGCAGGAATTCGCGTTCGAGCCGCTGCTGCGCTACGACACGTCGGTGATGGTGCGCGCCGGGCATCCGCGCGAGCGCGCGAAGTCGGTGCACGACCTGCTCGACTGCGACTGGGTGCTGAATTCGTCGGCCGACGGCCAGGCCTCGCTCGTCGACTATCTGTTCACGCGACACGGCGCGCAGATCGACGAACGGCGCATCGTGCGCGCGCAGTCGGTCGCGATGCTGCAGACGATGCTCGAACAGGCCGGCATGTGCACGTGGTGCCCGACCATCCTCGCGGCGGTGCCGCCGTTCGGCGAGCGGATGCGCGTGCTGTCGCTGAAGGAAACCTTCGAGCCGAGCGAACTCGGCATCGTCACGCGTCGCAGCAGCACGCTGAGCGACGCCGCGCGCTGCTTCATCGACTGCCTGCTGCAGACGATCCGGCGCCACGCGCGATCGGCGCGCAAGGAGGATCTCGCACTGTTCCGCACGCTGACGCTGTTGATCTGACGGTGTGGAGGCTGCGGCGGCCGGCAGCAAGCGTCTGACGGACCGCGACGAGCGGGCGCCGGCGGGCAGAACATCGTCGTTGTACCGCCCTGCACGGCCCCGCGCGCCAACATCAAGCGATTCCGTATTCCTCTTCGCGCGGCAATGTTCTATACTGCCCCCCAGTATCCGGAACCCACGATCCCATGCCGCATTCCCCCGAAGAAAAGAAACGCGTGCTGACCCGTGTGCGCCGTGTGCGCGGGCAACTGAACGCGCTCGAGCAGGCGCTCGAGGAGGGTGCGGACTGTGGTCCGATACTCCAGCAACTGGCTGCCATCCGCGGCGCGATCAACGGCGTGATGGCCGGCGTGCTCGAAAGCCATTTGCGCGAGGAATTCACCCAGCTCGCGGACGCCCCGCGGCCCTCGTCCGGATCGATCGACGATATCGTGACCCTCGTTCGGTCCTACCTGCGCTGACCGACTGGGGATCGCCGACGTCCGAGCCATTCGATGATTTTTTTAACAGGATTGCCATGAAATCACGTGCCGCTGTTGCGTTTGAGGCGGGTAAGCCGCTGCAGATCGTCGAAATCGACGTCGAACCGCCCCGCAAGGGCGAAGTGCTCGTCAAGATCACCCATACCGGCGTCTGTCACACCGACGCCTTCACGCTGTCGGGCGACGATCCGGAAGGCCTCTTTCCCGCCGTGCTGGGCCACGAAGGCGCCGGCATCGTGGTGGAAGTCGGTGAAGGCGTGACGAGCGTCAAGCCCGGCGACCATGTGATTCCGCTCTACACCGCCGAATGCGGCGAGTGCCTGTTCTGCAAGAGCGGCAAGACCAATCTGTGCGTGTCGGTGCGCGCCACGCAGGGCAAGGGCGTGATGCCCGACGGCACCACGCGTTTCAGCTACAACGGCCAGCCGATCTATCACTACATGGGCTGTTCGACGTTCAGCGAATACACCGTCGTCGCCGAAGTCTCGCTCGCGAAGATCAACCCGCAGGCGAACCCCGAGCAGGTCTGCCTGCTCGGCTGCGGCGTCACGACCGGCCTCGGCGCGGTGAAGAACACCGCGAAGGTGCAGCCGGGCGATACGGTGGCCGTGTTCGGCCTCGGCGGCATCGGTCTCGCGGTGATCCAGGGGGCCAAGCTCGCGAAGGCCGGCCGCATCATCGCGATCGACACCAACCCCGGCAAGTTCGACCTCGCACGCGTGTTCGGCGCCACCGACTGCGTGAACCCGAAGGACTACCAGGAGCCGATCCAGCAGGTGATCGTCGGGATGACCGGCTGGGGCGTCGACCACAGCTTCGAGTGCATCGGCAACGTCAACGTGATGCGCGCCGCGCTCGAATGCGCGCACCGCGGCTGGGGGCAGTCGGTCGTCATCGGCGTCGCGGGCGCCGGCCAGGAAATCTCGACGCGCCCGTTCCAGCTCGTCACCGGTCGCCGCTGGCTGGGCACGGCATTCGGCGGCGTGAAGGGCCGCTCCGAACTGCCGGGCATGGTCGAGGACGCGATGGCCGGCACGATCCAGCTCGCACCGTTCGTCACGCACACGAAGCCGCTCACCGGCATCAACGAAGCGTTCGACCTGATGCACGAAGGCAAGTCCATCCGGACCGTCGTGCATTTCTGAACCCCGCGCGAGGAAACCGGCCGCGGCAAGCGGTCTCCACGCGCGATGCCGCCGGCAAGCCGCGATGCTTGCCGGCGCGACGCATTCCCCGAATTCTCTTCTGTCAGAAGCACGCCGGCCCGGCCGCCGGCGACGGCAATCGCGGGCGGCCTATTTCACCGCCTGCGCCTGCGCCGCCGGCGTGAAGCTGCACTTCGGATCGTTCTTGCCCCGCGCCGAACAGCATTCGAGCAGGTCGCTCACCGACTTCGCGTTCGCCGCATTCCATTCGTAGAGGCTCTTGTTGTTGTCGATCGGCATCCAGTGCGTCAGCGGATACCGGCTCGCGCGCGCGTTGCTGCCCTTCGGCGGCGGCAGCATCCCGGCGGCGAGCGGCACGTAGATCTTGCAGCTGTTCTGGTCGCCGATCCGGTGACAGCCGATACAGGTGTTGCCGGGCGTGCTGATCGCATGCGAGGTCCACGACGCGAAGTCGGCGCCGAGATTCACGTACTTGCCCCACGGATCGGTCGGCACCTTGTTCCATACCTGCCCGATCCACGGGCTGTACATGACCGGGCTCGCGTCGTGACACGACACGCAGCGCTTTGTCGCGGTCGCGGCCGGCTTCCACCAGAACTCGGCCGCGGACGGATGGCCGGGCGGCGGCGTCGTCTCGTTCGGCGGCGGCACGCGCGCCGCGTTCATGCCGGCCGTGCCGCCCTTCTCCGCGTGAAACCAGCAGGTCTTGCCGTTGCCCGCATGGTGCAGCACGATGTCGACTTCGTCGTAATACGGGCTACGGTTCGCGCGGATCTGCTTGCGACGGCAAAACGCCGAGATCTGCGTGTCGCCGTGGGACAGGTCGAGGATCTTCGAATAAGGCGTGCATTGCCCGGACGTCGGCGCGTCATACGGCAGCAGCGCCGGGCGATCGCACGTCATGTGCGCCGCATAGCGCGCGGGCACGCGGCCGTTGACGGTGATCGGCACATCGGTGCCGGCGTTGCAGTCGAACGCGGGAATCTCGCCGATTTCATCGGTGCACTGCTGCGCATACTCATGCAGCGACGCATCGGCGTTTTCCGCCGCGAGCGCGCGCGGCGCGCCCGGCGCACCCTGCACGGCCAACAGCATCGCCAGCGCGGCGACGCGGGTTCTCGTCGTCATGCCGCCCCCTTCGTGTAGCGCAGCGCCACCTTGCGAATGGCCTCGATGTACTTGACGTAGCCGGTGCAACGGCAGATGTTGCCGCCGACCCAGGTTTCGATCATCGCGTCCAGATCGCGCTCGTGCACCGGCTGCGCGCGCAGATGGTCGAGCATCGCGGTCGCGGCCATCAGGAAGCCCGACGCGCAGTAGCCGCACTGGAACGCGAACGACTCGAGAAAGCTCTGCTGCAGCGGCGACAGCGCGCCGCCCTGCGCGAGCCCTTCGATCGTGTACACGTGCATGTCGGCCATCGCGCTGACCGGCGTCGAGCACGACAGCGTCTTTTCCATCGGCGCATCGGGCGCGTTGCGCACGCCGACCGTGCACGCGCGGCACACGCCGATGCCGCAGCACAGCTTCGTGCCCGTCAGGTCGCGCCGCTCGTGCAGGAAGTCGATGAGGTTCATGTCGCCGTCGGCGGCGTCTGCTTCGACGGGCTTGCCGTTGATGGTCATCCGGACCGGATTGCTCATTGCAGGGCCTCCCGAATCTTCTCCGGCGTCACGGGCGTCACCCGGAACCGCCGCCCCGTCGCCATCGCGAGCGCATTGAGCAACGCCGGCGCGATCGGACACATCACCGCTTCCGCGATGCCGCGTGCATTGGCCGGATCGCCGGCCGGCGGCGGCAATGCGATCAGCTCCTGCACGGGGATGTCCGGCAGCCGCGTGACCTCGTAGCGATCGAGATTCCAGCGGCCGCCGCCGGGCCCGTCCGGCCCCAGCGGACAGGTTTCGGTCAGTACGTTGCCGATCCCCATCGCGACCGCGCCCTGCGACTGCCCTTCGACGAGCTCCGGCGACAACTGCCGGCCGACGCTCACGGCCGTCACCACGTGTTCGACCTTCACGCGCCCGGTCGCCGAGTCGACCGCCACCGCGACGAGCGTCGCCGACGGCGCATAGGTCGTCCGCCCGTAGAGTGCCGTATTGACCGGTGGCGGCTGCAGCACGCGCTGCAGCGGCGCGAGGCGATACGGGTCGAGGCCGACCGCCACGTAGTCGTAGTCGATCTGCGCACTGCCCGACGCGAACGGATAGGTGCCCTTCCAGAAGTAGCCGGCATAGCTCGCATGCACGGCCGCCACGGTCTGCAGGCCCAGCTTCCCGATCGTGCCGAGCAGCGCGGGCCACGAAATCGGCGCGAGGCCGTTCGCGACGAGCGTGCGATCGACCCAGCGCACGTCCGCGGCCCGCACGTTCACGCCCCACCGTGCGCGCGCGGCCGGCAGCACGCTTTGCAGAAACAGCGCCTGCGCGGCCCCCTTCACCGCGTGATACTGATGGAACGCGCCGAGGCACGCGCTCGACGAACCGTAGTTGTAGCGCACCCAGTTCGGCCCGCTCGACGGGCTCTTCGTGGTGAGCCCGAGCGCGTTGAACGGCGCGATCTCGCTCATCGCAATCGTTTGCGCGTTCTGCCCGAGAAATTCAGCCGGTGCGAGACCCAGCGTCGTGGCCGCGCCGTTGCCCATGTCGGTATACGGCGTGATCACCCGCAGATTGCCGTCGGGCAGGATCTGCACCATCCCGAACATCCCGTCGCCGGACGTGCCGTACGCCTCGTTCGCCATCGCGAGACCGACGCCGTACCGGAGGTTGCGCGCGTTGCGCTCGGCACGCGTGCGCTCGCGCTCGAGCCATAGCGGATGACGCTCGAGCCGGTCGAGCAGCGCGTCGAGTTGCAGGTCGAACAGGATCGGCGCACCCGTGATCGCGCGGCCCTTGCCGAGATCGGGCGCCTTGCCGAGCAAATTGGCGCGCCGGATCTCGAACGGCGACAGCCCGAGCTGGCGCGCGGCCTCGTCCATCAGCGTCTCGATCGCCATGAACGCCTGCGGCCCGCCGAAGCCGCGCTGCGACCCGCCGAACACTTCCCGCGTGTAGGTCGAAGCGGCCTGCGCGCGTGCGCGCGGAATCTCGTAGCAGCTCATCGCGCTCAACGCGGCAAGCTGCGCGACGTACGGCGACAGGTTCTTCTTGCCGCCGCCGTTCAACAGGAAGTCGCAGGTGATCGCTTCAAGCTTGCCGCGACGGTCGAACCACAGCGATTCGGAGAACTGCGTTTCACAGCGTTTCAGGCCGACCTGGAATTGTTCGTAGCGCGACTGCTGCCAGCGCAGCGCGCCCTTCGCGAACGGCGCCGCAAGCGCCAGATACAGCGGGAAATAGGACTTGTCGCGTCCGCCGAAGCCGCCGCCCGGGTAGCACGCGATCACATGCGCTTCCTTGACCGCGACGTCGCTGCCGTCGAACAGCGCGCACGCGCCGGTCGCATCGTCGTTCGCCGATTGCGTGCCGAGCACGAGGCTGATTCTCGCGGCGGACGCGTCGTACCATGCGAGTCCCGACTCGGGCTCCATGAACATCGGGTCGATCGCCGGCGTCTCGAACGCGTCGTCGCCGATCGCTCGAACGCCGATCCACGCGCCGGCGGCCGCTTGGCGGGCAATCGTCGCGTCGATGTTGGCGACTGCCGCCTCGCGTTCCTCCAGGTACTTCGCGGTCGGCTTGCCGTTGCTGTCGGTCTGGTAGTTGTCGACGTAGTTGAACCGTCGTTCGTCGTCGCGCACGTAGACGGTCACGGGCAAATACGGCACGACCGGTGCGGCCGGGCCCGTGCCGGTCGACGCGCCGTAGCGGATCACGCCGCGATTGAAGTCGAGCAGCTTCTTCGCGCGGCGATAGACGTCGAAGTTCTCGAAGATCAGCAGCGCGGCCGGTTGCCCGTAGCCGTCCGCCGGATGGCCGGGCCGCGCGAGCCAGTAGATGTCCTGGTTCGCGATCGGATCGGGTTCGGGTGCAAGCGGAATCCGGCGCGCGCTCAGCAATGCGCTGTCGACGATCGCGATCGGTCGCAGTTCGGGCGGCAGCACGCCAAGGTCGTAGCCCTGGTACACGGCGTCGACCCGGTCGCAGCGCAGCGCATAGAGCCAGTTTTCCTGCTGCGGCCAGCCGACGAAGTCGCGGGACTTGAAGTCGCGCGCGTAGATCTTCTGGCCCGTGACCTTCGGCATGCCGTCGATGCGCCAGCGCGCCTTGCCGGGCACCGGCGCCCAGTTCGGGCCGTTCGCATCGGCCGGCGTGTCGCCCGCGGCGAGCACGACGGCCGGCAAATGGGTGACCGACACGGCGACGACGGCGCCGCTGCCGGCGAGCTTCAGAAACGTCCGGCGTGTCACAGGCACATGGATGGCCATGCTGCGTCCCTCGTTCGAATTGTTATGTCGGTCGGTCGACTGCGCGACGCGCGTCGCCACGCCGGCCGCGTGGGCGCCGATGCGCAGGTGTCGATGAGAAGATGGTGTACCGGGCGCGGTTGCTGGCGCCGGTTCTCAGGAGTCGGGACGCAGAGGATGCGCGACGATGCCCGGCGGATTCGCGGGTTCGCTCCACGCGGATGGGCGCCTGCTCGATGAAGCGTCGGACCGCGTGCGTCGCGCTGTGTGTTCGCTCATGGTTCCCCCGGCCTTGATCGTGGACGACTGGCCTGTTTTCCGTATCGTCGGGCTGACGCTCGATATTCAGTTGTGGTGTTCGATATATCCGGGACGCAGGTCAATCGCCCGTGCGCACCGTCATTCGAGCCTGATTTTGAATAATCGTAGGAATTCGAAACGTGAATTTCAAGGGGATTTTCGCGCAGCACGCGCGGCTGCGTTCGCGATTAGCCGTAGGGGGCCACCCGCGCGGGCAGTGGACTACGGCTGTATCCAGGGTCGACCATGGGTCCGGGTTGCGTTGACGCCGCTATGATCGACCTGTCTCGCGGCGCCGCCCGGGGGGAGGAGGAGCCTCCCATGAAGACCTTACCGTGCCGGCCGACCGGTGCTGCCGGGCCGGCACGCCAATCCGTTTCGCGCGGCCACCCGCGCCGGTGCTCACTGTCCGACGCTGGCGAACGTCGGCAGCAGCACGCGATACACGTGAATCATCGCCGGCCCGAGCAACACGGACATGAGTGCCGGGAAGATGCAGAAGATCAGCGGGAACAGCAGCTTCAGCGCGATCTTCGCGGCCCGCTCCTCGGCACGCATCCGCCGCCGCGTGCGCAGCATGTCGGACAGCACGCGCAGCGATTCGGCGATGCTCGTGCCGAAGCGGTCGGCCTGGATCAGCATCGCGCAGAACGATTCGATATCCTCGACGCCGGTGCGCAGCGCGAAATTGCGCAGCGCGGTTTCCTTCGTGAACCCGGAACGCATCTCGAGCAGCAGCAAGTCCAGCTCGCCCGCGACCACTTCGCTGCGAAAGCGCAGTTCCTCGCTCACCCGCATCAGCGCCGCATCGAGCCCGAGCCCGGCTTCGACGCAGACGGTCAGCAAGTCGAGCGCATCCGGGAAATCCTCGAAGATCACCCGCTGACGCGTCGCGATCCGCCGCGAGAGGATCACGTTCGGCACGTAGTAGCCGAGCCCGGCGAGCGTGACGAGGATGAACGACAGCAGCATGCGCTGATCCGCGAGCCGCGTCGTGGCGAGCGCCAGTAGCGCCGCGCCCGGCAGCACCAGCGCGAGCACCGTCTTTGCCGCGAAGTAAAGCGCGCCCGCGTTCGGATTGCGCCAGCCGGCATTCATCAGCCGGATCCGCAACGGCGAATTCTCCCAGCCCTCCTGCGGCACCGACAGCCGGGAAATCGGTCGCGACAGCTCGACGAGTTTCGCGATCCAGCGCGACGTTTGCCCGTCGCCATCCGCACCGCCGCCGATGCCCACAGTTGCCCCGCTCGCCTGCTGAATCCGGCGCTCGATGTTGCGCGGCGCAAACAGCAGCATCGCGACCAGCACGCCGCCGGCGACGAAGAGGAACAAGCCGGCCAGCATCACGGTATGTATTACGCTCAGGTTTTGCATGACAGCCTCGAATCGGTTCGTGAAGCCTGAGACACGCGTCAGACGCGAATCCGGATGATGCGGCGAATCCACAGCACGCCGAATGCCATCGACCCCAGCATCGTGCCGACCATCTTGATGCCGGCCGGATCCTGCCAGAGCACCGACAGAAACTCCCGGTTCAACACTGCCATCATGGCCGCGGTCCCGAACGGCAGCAGCCCGAGGATCCAGGCCGACAGCCGCCCTTCCGCCGACAGCACGCGGACCTTGTCGAACAGCTTGAAGCGCTCGCGCACCAGCGATGCGATGCTGTCGAGCAACTCGGCCAGGTTGCCGCCGGTCTCGCGCTGGATCAGCACCGCGATCACGAAGTAGCGCAGGTCGTGGGCCGGCACGCGCGTCGCGAGGTTCACCAGCGCATCGTGCAGCGACACGCCGTAGTTGATCTCGTCGAACGTGATCCGGAATTCACCGCCCATCGGATCGGGAAACTCCTCGCCGACCATGCCGAGCGCGCTCGAGAACGAGTGGCCGGAGCGCAACGCGCGCGCGATCATGTCGCAGATATCCGGCAGCTGGCGCTCGAGCTTGAGCATCCGGCGGTTGCGATGCCGCATCACGTACATGGCCGGCAGGCATGCGGTCAGCAGCGCGATCGGCAGCACGGCGATCAGCGGCAACGGGGTGAAGGTCAGGACGAGCGCCGCCGTGACCGGCAATACGGCGCTGGTCACGACCAGCTTCGCGACCGTCCAGTCGAGCCCCGACTGCTGCAGCAACAGGTCCAGCGCCTGTACGCGCGGCATCCGCATCAGCAGCCGGTCGAACGGCTTCGACTCGTCGAGCATCCGCTTCTTGAGAATCGACAGTCGCGCCTGCTGCACGGTGCCGCCGGCCGACATCGCGCGCAGGCGCGACTCGATCCGGCGTGCCGCGGCACCGTGACGTGCGTTCCACCATTGATAGACGCCTTCGATCGCGAGCACGACCGCGACGAAGGTGAGAATCACAAAACCGTAATAGATCGAGTCCATGAGGTCTCTCCGGAATCAGACGATGGCGCGTCGTCACTTCGTCTCGTAATGCTGCGCCGGGTCGTACAGCGAATCCGGCAGGTCGATGCCGAACGCCTGCAGCCGCTCGGCGAACTTCGGCCGCACGCCGGTCGCGCAGAAGTGTCCGCGCACCGTACCGTCGCGATCCATGCCGGTGCGCTTGAACGTGAAGATCTCCTGCATGTTGATGATGTCGCCTTCCATCCCGGTCAACTCCTGGATGCTGACGATCTTGCGCTTGCCGTCGGTGAGCCGCGTCGCCTGGACCACCACCGAGATCGCCGACGCGATCTGCTGGCGCATCGTCTTCGGCGGCAACGTCAGGCCGCCGACGCTGATCATGTTCTCGAGCCGCGTGAGCGCATCGCGCGGCGTGTTCGCGTGGATCGTCGCGAGCGAGCCTTCGTGGCCGGTGTTCATCGCATTGAGCATGTCGAGCGCTTCCGCGCCGCGCACCTCGCCGAGAATGATCCGGTCCGGGCGCATCCGCAGCGCGTTGCGCACGAGCGTGCGTTGCGTGATCTCGCCCTTGCCCTCGATGTTCGGCGGCCGCGTTTCGAGCCGCAGCACGTGCGGTTGCTGCAGTTGCAGCTCGGCCGCATCCTCGATCGTCACGATCCGCTCCGAGCGCGGAATGAAGCCCGACAGGATGTTGAGCAGCGTCGTCTTGCCGCTGCCGGTGCCGCCCGACACGAGCACGTTCACTTTCGCCCGGGCCAGCGCGTCGAGCAGTTCCGCCATCGGCGGCGTGAGGCTCTGGTAACTCACGAGGTCGTCCATCTTCAGCGGGTTGACCGAGAAGCGCCGGATCGACATCAGCGGCCCATCGATCGCCGACGGCGGAATGATCGCGTTCACGCGCGAGCCGTCCGGCAGACGCGCATCGACCATCGGGGTCGATTCGTCGATGCGCCGCCCGACCCGCGACACGATCTTCTCGATCACCTTCATCAGGTGCGCGTCGTCGTAGAACGTCACGTCGGTCAGCTCGAGCTGGCCGCTGCGCTCGACGTAGACCTGGCGGTACGTGTTCACGAGGATGTCGGAGATGCCGGGGTCGCGCAGCAGCGACTCGAGCGGGCCGAAACCGAACATTTCGTCGTACACGTCGATCGCGAGCTGGCGCCGCTCGATGTCGTTCGCGAGCAGCCGCTCCTCGTCCAGAATGCGTGAGATCAGCGACGAGATTTCCTGCCGGACCTGTTCCTGCGGCAGACGTGACAGGCGCTCGAGCTCGACGCGTTCGAGCACCGTCAGGTGAATTTCACGGCGCAGCTTCTGGTACGCGTCGCGTACCGACGAATGCGCCGCACCCGCCGGTTCGGCGCCCGCCGCCTGCGGCTGCGTCCGGTGCAAGGACATCTGTTCGCGCAATGACATGATGGTTTCCCCGAAAGATTCACATGGACTTGAGCTTCGGCGTGGCCTTGCGGCCGAACAGCCGGGACATCAACGGTTCGCTGCTGGACGTGCCGTGCCGGGTGCGCACGTCCCCTTCGACGATCTGCTTCGCGCAGCCCTGCAATGCCCGCGTCACCGCGGCGCCGCGTGCGACGCGCGAGGCCGGATGCCCCAGGTCGAGCGCTTCGCGCACGGTGTCGACGTCGTCGGGTATCGTGCAGCTGGCGTGCAGGCCGAGCACTTCCTCGAGCGCGGTGCGGGAGCGTTCGCTCGCGCGCGTCATCCGGTTCACCACCAGCCGCAACTGGTCGACCGGGTAGCCGAGCGATACGAGAATCTCCAGCAGCCGGCGGCCGGCGCGCACGTGCGGCATCGCGGGCTGCAGCACGAGCTGGATCTGGTCGCTGCGATCCAGCGCGATCATCGACAGCGGATTGATACTCACGCCGATGTCGAAGATCACGAAGTCGTAGCGCGGCGCCGCGACGCCGAGGATCCATTCGAGCGCATCCTCGCGCATCTCCGCGGCCTTGACCGGGTCGCCCGCGCCCGCCAGCACGTGGAAGGTCGGCGTCACGTGCGCGACGCTCGCGTCGAGAAACGCGCCGTCGAGCCGCTCGATCTGCGCGCAGAGCTGCGGCAGCGTCGACGGCGGCGTCTCGTCGCTGACGAGGAACGCGGCATCCGCGAACTGCTGGTTCAGATCGACCAGCAGCACGCGGCGCTTGTGGGTTTCGGCGATCTCGTACGCGACATTGCTCGCGGCGAAGCTCGTGCCCGCGCCGCCCTTGCACGACATGAACGACACGAAGCGCGTATCGTCTCCATCGCGCCGCGTGCTTTGCGCGGCGGCGCGTTCGAGCGCGCGGGCGAGCGCCGCCGGATCGATCGGCCACTGCAGCACGTCGCGCGCGCCGGCGCGCATCGCGTCCAGCAGCACATGCGGCGCCGGATCCGCGGTCACCAGAATGCCGATCAGGCACGGGTGCAGCCGGCAGATCCGCTCGAGCGCCGACAGCTCGGCCGCATCGGTCATCGCGCCGTCGATCAGCAGGATATCGAATGAATCGAGTCCATCGGTGCGATGCTCGATCTGGGATGGCCGACCGTGCGCACGTGTCACGCGATAGTGTCCGCTGTCGGTGACCAGACGCGCGATCTGCATGAGCCGGGCGGTATCGTCGGCGGCTACGAGGATATTGATCATGACTGTGCCTCGTCGGTTCGATTATTGACAGGCGCTGCCGCCCGTCGAGGAGTTCAGGCTTTCCCGCGACAGCGTCGTGGTGAACGACGGCATCGTGATCGCAACGTTCACGATCGGGATCATCGTGTTGACTGTGACGTTGCTGATGCTGAGGGTCACGAACGAGCAGGAACTCACGTCGCAGCCTGACGGCGAGTAGGTCACCGACACGTTCGAATTGGCCAGGATCGGCATTAGCGACCGCACGCGCTTCACGACGCCGGCGGCGTTCACGTCGCAGACGATCGCCGTGCGTGCGCCGAGCCGGATGGCCTCGCTCGCCGTGTTCCAGTAAAACATCACGCGCCCGAATTCGAAGATGCCGATCAGCAGCATGATCAGGATCGACGCGATCAGCGCGAATTCGACGATCGTGGAGCCGCGTTGGGCGCGACGGCGGGACAGCGGAGCGGGGCGCGCGTTCATGACACTTGCCTCATCACGGTGACGACGTTGCCGAAGGTGATCGACGACAGCCCCGGGTAGGCCGGAATCGGCTGGTACTGATAGCCCTTCACCTTCACTTCGACGAGGTTGATGC
This sequence comes from Burkholderia sp. SIMBA_062, assembly GCF_046534765.1. Classification (NCBI taxonomy): domain Bacteria; kingdom Pseudomonadati; phylum Pseudomonadota; class Betaproteobacteria; order Burkholderiales; family Burkholderiaceae; genus Burkholderia; species Burkholderia sp. SIMBA_062. The sequence continues at coordinate 136,791 of NZ_JAWRYD010000018.1, read as the reverse complement.
TGCCGGTCGCCGTGCCGCTTGCCGCGTTGTTGGTCGAGTCGTAGGTCGGCAGGTTCGCGAACTGCGACGGGTCGGACGCGTCGCCGCAATCGGTCGAATGCGTGGCGTCGCAGACGATCACCATCGATGTCGTGAGCCCCGGCACCAGCTCGGTGCCGGCGGAGCCGCACGTAGTGCTGCCGTACACGACGAGGCACTGCGCCGCCGCGAGCGGATACGCGCTGTCGTTCGGCAGAAACACCGACAGGTAGCGCGCCGCGTTGCGCGTCGCCTTGGTGAGCGTCTCGTACTGGTAGATCGCGCGGCCGAACTCGGCCACACCGGTCGCGAGCACGATCATCGGCATCAGCACGAGCGCAAATTCGACCGCGGCGACACCGCGCATGCGTGACCGGCGAATCGGGACCCTTTTCATGATCGTGTCTCCTCTATCGAACGAGCATCGGTACCTTGATACCGACCGAGCTGCCGCTGCCGGGCAGGGCGTGCGTCGCGCACGGCGTGGTGCCGGAGGCCGCGGAGCCGAGGTATTCGAGGTGCGCCACGACCCCGCCGGCTCCCGGGCTGAACGGCAGCGGATCGAGCATCAGCACGCAGTCCCACTGCGTGACGTGCACCTTGCCGCTGCTGCCCGACAGCGTCGAGCAGTCGCCCTCGGGGGCCAGCGCGACCCGGCGGTCGCCGCCATACGTGTGGTAGTTGCTGGACGTGACGGTCCCGTTGGTCGAGATGCCACTGCCGGTGGGCGGCGTACCGTCGCCCTGGTAGGCCTTGAAGCTCGCGCGATCGAGCACGAACTGCGTGTACGCATCGCCGACGATGCCCGCGGTTCCCGGCGGCCCGTAATTCGGGCCGACGTACGCATAGCCGGTGAAGTCCGGCTGGCCGCTGGAGCCGTTGGCGCCGTTCGTATAGATGCCGAAGCGGGTGTTCCAGGCGCGCAGCGATGCGGCCTTCAGGCCCGTCGAACCGAGGTCCGGCGGCGACGTGATGTTGCAGGTGTTGCCGGACAGTTCGCTGGCGATGGTCGGCTCGTTCGTCGAGCCGTCAAGCGCCGCCCAGCCGAAGTTGCCGGGCCCGTACGTCGTCGACGAGCCGGACGGCGACGAAATCCAGTCGCCCACCTTGTACGGCGCGGCGGACGCCGCCTTGCACACGAACACCGGAATCGCACAGGTGGTCTGCCCGGCCCCGACCGTCGCGATCGCGCTGGCCGCGACCTGCGCCGCGTTCGCGACCTGCACGCCGGGAATCGTGTTGAGCACCTCGATGAACCAGTGCGCGATGTTGGTCAACTGCGCGGTGCACTTCACGTACTTGACGTTCGCCGGCGTGGCGACCGCCGACTTGGTCAGGAACGGATTGCTCAGCGAATCGCTGAACGTGACGTTCGAATCCGTCTGCATCTGTACCGCGTTCTGCTGAAAGAACGCGTAATTCGCGTGGCCGGCGGCGATGCCGTTGGCTTCCGCGACCTGCAGGCTGATGGCCGACGTAAGGTCGCGCGCAGCGGACAGCGCGCAGGCATCGGCGCTGTTCTGCAGTTCGCTGCGCGTGACGTACAGCTTGCCGAGGTCCAGCGCGAGACCGACGAACCCGATCATCATCGCCAGTGCGAGACCGACGATGATCGCGACGGCGCCTTGCTGACGATGCAGACCGCGACGCGTGAGCTTCGGATGACGAGCTGCGCTGGACATGGCGTTCTCCCTGAGCGTGCCTGTGTTATTGCGCCGACTTGCCGATGCCGATCACGAATGCATTGGCTTTCGGCTCGGGCTGCTTGAACGACTTGTCGTAGTTGTCGAGCGCGGACGCGGCGGCGCGGCCATCGACCCCGGGGTGCGTTGCCGCGTGTTCCCCGGCATGCGGATCGATGATCTGGGCCTGCGTGACGGCGCGGACCGAGTCGCCGAAGCGGCTGTCCCACACCGGGCTCGACGACATGCAGCCGGCGAGTGCGAACGCGAGCGGGACGGCAAGCGCCGCGCGGCGCACGAATACGAGGTAGGCGGATTTCATGAGCTTCCCCTTGGATGGCTTCAACGATCGGTGGACTGGGGTGCGGCGCTCGCCCGCGCGATCTGCGCATGGGCGGCCGGCACGCTGGGCGCCGGACGCGGCGCAGGTTTCGCCGGCGTGGCGGAGCCGGCCGCCGCGAGGCGCGCGGCCGCGGCTTCGATGCGCGCGATCCGCGCCGCACGGGCCGCATCGGCCTGCGGTTGCGCGGGCGATGGCGGCTGCGGCTGCGGCTGCGCGACAGGCGTCGGCTCGGCGTTCACCGCCCCCGCCGCCTCGGCCGCCGCAGCCGCGGCCTTCTCCGGCTGTGCCGGCACCGGCGCCGGTGCATCGGCAGGCTGCGGCGCACGCGGTGCGGGCAGCGCGGCAGCCGGAGCAGCCGGAGCAGCCGGCGCGGCCGATTGCGGCGCGGGAGCCGGTGCCGAAGCCGGCGTCTGCGGTGCATTCGTCGCGCCGTTCGACGGTTGCATGGTCGCCTTGCGGACACCCTTGCGGCCTTCCATGTTGCCGGTCGCGTACACGTCGACTTCGCTCGGCTTCGAGAAGCTGTCGGTCGGCAACGGCACGTCGGCGGTCTGCAGCGGCCTCACCAGGTGCGGCGTGATCAGGAAGATCAGCTCGGTGCGGTCCTGCTGGAACGACGTGCTGCGGAACAGCGCGCCGAGCACGGGCACCTCGCCGACGCCAGGGATCGCCTTCAGCGAGCCGGTCGCGTTGTCCTTGATCAGCCCGCCGATCGCGAACGATTCGCCGTCGCTCATCTGGACCGTCGTCGACGCACGCCGGGTCGTGATCAGCGGCAGGATCGACGTGCCGCCGATGTTCGTCGCGCTCAGCGTGACGCCCGTCTGCGACAGCTCCGACACTTCCGGCGCGACCTTCAGGCTGATGCGGCCGTTCGCGAGCACCGTCGGCGTGAACTTCAGCGCGACGCCGAACTCCTCTTCCTGCAGCGTGATCGACGAGACGCCGTTGCTACCGCTCTGCGGGATCGGGATGAAGATCTTGCCGCCGGCAAGGAACGTCGCCTCCTGGCCGCTGATCGTCACGAGGTTGGGCTCCGCGAGGATCTTGACGAGGTTGTCGGTGTTTTGCGCATCGGCCGCGACGCTGAACGGCTTGTTGTTCGCCTTGTTGAAGATCCCGGCGCTGGCAACGCCCGCGAGCAGGTTGCTGACGAGCGCACCGCTCCACGAACCGAAGCCGCCCTGGATGTTGAATGCGCTGCCCATCTGGTTGATCAGCGTCTTCGACACTTCGGCGACCTTCACCTCGAGCATCACCTGCTGCGGCGACGTGACGGCCAGCATGTTCAGCACGCCGGCGCCCTTGCCGGCCCCGCCGCCGTCACCGGCGCTGTCGCTGTACGCATGGGCGATCTGCACGGCCTGCTGCGCGGCCTGCGAGTTCGACACGGTGCCTGCCAGCACGATCGTGCCGGCGGCGGTCGACACGTGGATGTCGCGCTCGCCCGGCATCAGCTGCTGCAGCGACGACTGCAGGCCGCCGGCGTCCGCGCCGACCGCCACGTCGATCACGCGGCATGCGCCGCTCCTGCCCTGCACGATCATGTTGGTCGTGCCGACCGACAGCCCGAGGATGTACAGCGTCTGCGGCGACACCATCGTCGCCTGCGCGACGGCCGGGTTGCCGATCGTGCGGTTGCGGACCGGCTCCGGCATCGGCACGAGCAGCGACTTGCCGAGCGGCACGCTGACGCTGGTCGCGTCACGCACCGCGCCCACGCAGTTCGGTCCGCGCAGCGGCCCGGCCGATGCGGCCGCCGCGGCGGCCGGCGCCGGCGCCATGCTGATCGTCATCTGCATCGGCCCCTTCGCGGCGGCAACCGGTGCGCTGGCCCCGCCCTTCATCAGCGCGGCCGATTCGGCGCCTTCCTGGGCCAGTGCGCTGTACACGGTCAGCGTTCCTGCACAGAGGATCGCGGCCATCATCGCGCCCCGCGCGATGCGCGTACGCACCGGGCCGGTACCTGAATATTGCGGATTGATCTTCATTTCGTCTGATCCCCCGAGTGACCGGCGAGACGCCGGTTTTCGCCTTGCAAGGCCGCCGTGCCTTGACGGCGGCCGATCTGGTTAATCTGGTTATCTGGATGTGTTTGCGTGTTCAGAAACATTCGATGCTGCCGTGCACGCCCGTCAGCACACCGACGCAATCGCGGCGCGCTTCCGGTGCGGCGTGCGAGGCGACATGCACGCGCACGGTCCGTACGTGCGCGGGTGCCGGTGCGGGCGTCGCGTCGGGTACCGGAGCCTTGCCGAGCAACGTCAGCTTGGTTGCGCCGTCGGTGGTCAGCGTCTTCTGGTCGACCTGGTTGCGCAGCACGAGCGACAGCGTGCCGACGCTGCGCGCGAGATCGAGGCGTTCGGCCTGATCGGGCGTGACTTCGAGCGTCACCGCGTTGACGACCTTCGGTGCGGTGTCGTCGCGGCTGACCTGCTGCGCGACGGCGAGCACGAGGATGTGCTCGAGCACGATCTTCGAGATGCTCTGCCCGTCGGTCTTGCCCTGCTGTTCCTGCGTGTTGACGATCACGTCGACGTAGTTGCCCGGCAGCGCGAAGCCCGCCACGCCGACCACGTCGTTCACGCGCACGGTGATCGCTCGGCTGCCGTCGGCAATTACCGCGGACAGCCCGCCCTTGGTGCCCACCGGCGCGAGCTTCGACTCGATCACCGGCTCGCCGCGGGCGAGGCTCGTGCGCACGACGCGCCCTTCGAGCTCCTTCGTGTCGGCGAACGCGCCGGTCGGCACGCTGCCCGACGGCCAGCTCACCATGTGGATCTGGTTCGGCCCGAGCGGCTCGCCCAGGTTCAGGTCGGTGGTCGCCACCGCGACCGACGTGACCGAGCTGCTGGAGGTATTCATCAGCCAGCGGGACGCGAACACGACCGCGGCTAGCCCCGCGACCATCGCGATGATCAGCATCATGAGCGCTCGACTGTTTTTCATGGCAATGCTCCTCAACGAATCGTGAAAGAAACGGCTCAACCGGTGATGTACGTGCGCCCGCCACGGTCGACAGGCGGCGGATGCCCGCCGTCGCGCTCGGGCGCCGTGCCGAAATAGCTGGCCCATGCGTCGTACAGCGCGTCGTGCGTCACTTCGGGCGGATCGCCGCGATACCGCGCGCCGGCGGCGACGAGGCGCAGCAGATCCATCGGGAAGCATGCGAGATAGGCCTTGCCGCTCGGCAGGTGCAGCCGGTACAGCAGATAGTCGAATGCGTCCTGTGCCGGCACCAGCCCGAGCGACACGCATGCGGCATCGAACACCGTGCGGTAGTGGTCGATCGACATCGCACCGACGTGAAGCTTGGAGCCGAGCCGGCGCAGGAACGCGTCGTCGGCGAACTGCTCCGGCGCCAGGTTGCTCGAGAACACCGGCCACACATCGAACGGCAGCACCAGACGATTGCCGGACTCGAGCGTCAGGAAATCGACGCCGCGGTCGAGCGGGCGCAGCCAGCGGTTGAGCAGGTCGCGCGGCTCGACGCGCTGGCGGCCGAGATCGTCGACGATGTACATGCCCATGTTCGCCTTCATGTGCGGCGGCGCCTGGTAGAAGCCTGCCCCTTCGTCGCGGCGCAGGTCGAGCTCGTCGAGCGTCAGCTCGCCGCCGGACATCACGACCGGCCGCTCGCACAGGCGCCAGCGGCGATCGGCCGATTGGCCGTCGGCTTGCGATGGCGCGTCGACGTGCACGATCGGGTCGTAGATCTGGATCACTTCGTCGGCGGCGTAAATGGCGTGCGGCACCGGCACGTGGCCGCCCATCAGCGCGCCGAGCCGCTCCGCGAGGTAGGTCTTGCCGCTGCCGGCGGGGCCGTGGATCAGCAGCGGACGGCCGGCGTTGAGCGCGGCGGCGGCCGAATCGAGCACCGCCGTGTCCATGACGACGCCTTCGAATACGGCCCACACGTCGTTCTGGGACACCCGCAGCTTGCGCACCGAATGGGCGGACACGCAGTCGAGATACGCGTCGAGCGTCACCGGCGCGGGGCCGCTGTAACTGCTGCGCGCACGCTCTTCGAGCGCGAGCACGCGGCCCGCGTCGGTCAGGCGGAACGTCACGTCGAGGTCCGTCTTGCCGCGATGGGTCAGTTCGACCAGATGCTCGCGCACCAGGAACGCGAAGACGTCGTCGAGCACCGCGAGCGGCAGGCAGTGGCGCTCGATCAGGACGCCGTACGACGGGCGACCGAGCACCAGCGTCGACTTCAGCACGAGCCCTGCGACGAACGCCTGGCTCAAGCCGGTTTCCTCGAGCGAGCGCGGCGCCGGCGGCAGCAGCGCGCCCGGTTTCGCATGCACCTCCCGCGACGGCGGCGGATACGGCAGGTGTGCAACCTGCGCGTCGCGTTTCGGTTCGGTGGGGATCGTGTTCATGTGCGTTTCATCCTCGTTGCGGGTTCGTCACGCTCTATACAGACGAAACGAACAGCATGCCCAGCGTGCCGGCGGCAATCGCCACGCCATACGGCAACGCGCCAACCGACGCGACTTCCACGGGGCCGTCGGTTGCCCCTGCATACGCGCCGGTCGAGCGGTGCGCGATCAGCGCCCAGACGTTTGCGCACATCTGGCGCATGCGTCCGCGCAGCAGCGCAAAGCCGATCGCGCCGATCCCGCCGACCAGAAAGGTGGCCAGCACGATGTAGAACGTCATCTGTGCGCCGACCCATGCGCCGATCGCGAGCATCAGCTTCACGTCGCCTGCAGCCATTCCGCGCAGCAGATAGAACGGCAGCAGCAGGCCGAAGCCGGTCGCCGCGCCCGCCAGCCACGCAAGCGCACCTGCCGGGATGCCGTGCAGCGCGCACTGTGCGACCAGCGCACCGGCCAGACCGAGCGCGACGAGCCGGTTCGGGATGCGTCGGCTCGTGATGTCGGTGCTGGCCGCGACGATCGCGAGCAGCGTCACGCACAACGGAACCGGGTAAGGCAGCGCGGCAGGCAGCAACATGGCGGACCTCGATTGGACGTAATGGCCGGAATCACTGACCCAGTGCGGTTTCGATCGCCGCGGTCACGACCGACGCGATCATGTTGTACATATCTTCAAGCGAGCCTTTCAGCGTGACCACGCTTCCCAGCACGATGGTGGCGAACACCGCCGCAAGCAGCGCATATTCGATCGACGTCACCCCCTGCTCGTCGTCGATCCATCGCGATATCGCACCTGCATGCACCCTGACCCGCATGGCGTCCTCCGAATCGGTTTGACCAAAAGAGCGGGGTCGGCTCGAGCACTGCACCGGCCGAGCCATCCGCCGTTCGTTGCATCCGACATCTGTTGGTGTTGCGTCCGGCCCTGCACGCGTGACGGGATGGCGACGAACGGGCCGGACCCGCCGTTCGCCGCCCCGCCATTCAGATGGCCGCGTTGAGATCGTCTGCGATCGTGTTGAACACGGTCTTGAGATCCGTTCCGACCGCCGTCAGTGCTGCAATGAGTCCGACTGCGATCAGTGCGGCAATCAGGCCGTATTCGATGGCCGTCACACCTTGTTCGTCTTGGACGAAACCGCGGACCTTCTGGATGAACTTGAACATGGCTATTCTCCTTTCGCATTACTATGAAAATCCCGTTGTCGGGGATCGACGCAGGGAACGGGTACCACCGGCACAACAAAGCGATTCGGATGCTGCGCTCAGCGACAGGCGCGGCAGTTGTCGAGACTGTCCGGGCGAGCGTATGTCGGTGAGCTGGAGCGGGCGATGCGCATGCGCGATTCGATCGGCGAGACGCGACGATCGAGCGGAACGGAACGACTGCCGTCCGGCGCATGGATTCGAATTGAACGGGCGACGCAAGCGCGTCGATGCTGCGGCAGATCTTCTGCGCGGCATGCAAGCCGCGGCGTGCTTCGGTCTTTCATTTTTATTCCCCAATGCTGTCATGTGATTCTTGTTGCGCGGACAATGCCGTCGCCTATTCGCTCGATCGACGTTTCCAGCGGTTTCAAGGCCTGGGCGGCGTATTCCCCGACGCGCCCTCGATCCGTTGCTTTCCGCAGGTGATTCAGTCCGGTCGGGTGAGTCCGTTGCTTGAACCGGTCATTCGTCACATCGTCGACTGTCGTGCGGACCTTGACGCAAAGAGCAGGCCAGCCGGAAAGAAAGCCAGGCGCAGCAAGGGTTCGGGCCGTTAGCCCATCGGCCGGGCTTGGGCTCGATGCGGGAAATGTTTCAGATTTGATATGCGCGTGCCGGCCGCCGTGGCGTGCCGGCGTGAGCGCCGCCGCGCTGTGCAAGGCACCAAAAAATTTTCTCGGGATTTTCCCGAATCCGCGACGCGGGTCCCCCGACGCCGGTTCCGAGACGTGCCGGACCGGCGAAAAACCCGGAATGTTTCAAGCGAGAAACATCATTTGCGCCGGCGCGGGGTTTTCAGACGTAAAAACCCGGTTTTCAGCCGTGTCGCCGCCAAATCGATATTTCACGATTCAGCCCGCCGTTTGCGTCACGCGATTTTTTCTCCAACAATGCATTCACCGGACAGCGCCATTGAACGCGATTCTCTCCGGATACACGACAACACAAAAAGGCTGCGGCACACCAGGCGGCCTTCACTGCAGACGGGGCATCATGTACACAGCCAATCGTGGAGTGCGCTATCGCGCCAAACGCTGTGCTCAATGGCTGACAGCGGACCGGATCATTCCGTACAGCTGCATCATGCTGATGCTTTGTGTTGGATTCCTGATCACCTGGGGCGCCGTCACGAATACCTTCACGTCGCAGACCACCGCCCGGCCGGGCGTCGACTTCTCCGTCTTCTGGACCGCCTCGCAACTCGTGCTGCAAGGCCATGCCGCCGCGATCTACGATCCGGTCTTCTTCTCCCATGCCGAGGTAGCGCAGTTCGGGGCCTATCTGGGTCACCAATCGCTGCCCTGGCTCTATCCGCCGACGATGCTGCTGTTCGTCGCGCCGATTGCCCTCGTGCCTTTCCTGCCCGCGTATTTCCTCTTTTTTGCGGGCAGTCTTTTATGCTATGCGTACGCTGTCCTGCGACTGTCGGGCCTGCGTGCGTCCCTGCCCGTTCCGCACGCCGCCGCGCTCGTCGTGCTCGCCTATTCCGGCGTGTTCGCGTCGATCCTGTACGGACAGAACAGCATCCTGACCGCCGGCATCGCCGCGTTCGCGCTGCATTTCCTCGGCCGGCGCCCGATCGTCGCCGGCGTGCTGATCGGGCTGCTTGCCATCAAGCCGCAGATGGCGATGGTGTTTCCGTTCGTGCTGATCGCGGCGCGTGCATGGCGCACCTTCGCGGCGGCGGCGCTCACGACCACGCTGTTCGTGGTGGCCGGCATTGCGCTGACCGGCACCAGCTCGCTGACCGGCCTGGCTCAGGCGATGTCGATCGTGCGCGGCATGCATTTCACCCTGCCTGCCTACTGGTTCGTTTCACCGACGACGTTCGCGGCGCTGCGGCTCGCCGGTGCATCGATTCCGATCGCGCTCGCCGCGCAAGCCGCCGTCGGACTGCTCGCCATCGCAGCCGCCGTCCATGTGTGGCGCCGCACGGCCGACATGCGGCTGTGCGGTGCGGCGCTGGCGGTCGCCACGCTGTTGACGACACCCTATCTGTGGCATTACGAACTGGCGTGGCTCGGCATCGCGGTGTTCTGCGTGATTGCTCACGGCCTGGAAGACGGCTGGCTGCCGGGAGATCAGATCGTGATCGTGCTCGCGTGGCTGCTGCCGATATTCGAGGTGTTCAACCGGATCACGAAGCTGCCGCAGATCGGCCCGATCGTGCTGCTCGCCGTCCTGTTCGTCGTCGTGCGTCGCGCAAGCCTTGCACCGCGGAGCGCACAATGAAATCGCCGCTCTCCCTCCTGCACGTCGGTTCTTCGTTCGACGCCCATCCCGAGCTGCCGATCGCCGGGCCGCGCCGTTTCCCGCATTGGCTCAATCGTGATCGGGTGCGCCTCTATGCGGCAGCGGTACTGCTCACCGAGTTACTGTTCATCTGCCTCTACGTCGCACGCGTGCATGGGTCGCATACGTCCGTACCCGAACCGCTCGCGCAGGATCTCGCGCCGATCTGGAGCGCCGCGCGGCTCGCCGTGCTCGGACACGCGATCGACGCATGGCATTTCCCGTCGCTCTTCGCGATCGAGAAACTCGCGATCCCGACGATCAGCGCGGCGAATGGCTCGCTGCCGTGGCTCTATCCGCCGACCATGCTGCTGCTCGTGCTGCCGCTCGGCTGGATGCCGTACCTGCTCGCGCTGGTGTTGTGGCTCGGCGTGACCTGCGTGCTGTTCGCGGTGACGATCCGCGCCACCGTGCAGCGCGAGGCGGCGCTGCTCTGCGCGCTCGCGTTCCCCGGCGCGTTCCTCACGGTGATCGTCGGGCAGACGAGCCTCTTCACCGCGACGCTCGCCGGCGTCGGGCTGCTCACGCTGAACCGCCGCCCCGTGATCGCCGGCATCTGCTTCGGGTTGCTGACGATGAAGCCGCAGATGGCAATCCTGTTCCCGCTCGCGCTGCTGTGCGCCGGCCAATGGCGCGCATTGGCCGCGTGGGCCGCGACCATCGCCGGCGGCGTCGCACTGTCGACGCTCGCGTTCGGGACCGGTTCGTGGGTCGCGTTCGTGCACGGGATCAACGATGCGTACCAGATCGTCGGCGCGGGCCACGCCAGGCTCGCGCGCATGCCGACCGTGTTCGCGCTCGCCACGATGGCCGGCTGGCCCGCCACCGTCGCGCGCGCGCTGCAGCTGCTGTCGGCCGCGACCGCCGCGATCGCCGTCGTGTACGCGTGGCGCGGCGCGTGTTCGTACGCACTGCGCGCGGCGACCCTCGCCTGCGCATGCCTGATCGTCAGCCCTTATCTGTACGACTACGATCTGACCTGGTACGGGCTCGTGATCGCCTGGTACGCACGCTATGCGTGGACGCACGGCTGGCGGCGCTTCGATCGCGAATGGCTGCTGCTGCTGTGGGTGATGCCGCTCGCCGGCCTCGTGCTGGTACCGCACCTGTCGTTCCAGTTCATGCCGCTCGTCACGCTGGCGTCGCTGGCGCTGCTCGTCAGCCGGATCGCACGGGAAAGGCACGACGTGCCGTCGATGCCCGACGCACGCGACAACTCGACCGAGACCGGCTTCACGCATCCGTTGCGCTCACATCACCGCCCGGCGCACGGATTGCGCCGCACCGGCCGCCCGACCGTCGGCATCGGCCGCTGACACGCGATTACAGGGGAACCATCATGCGCGAATCACTCTACACGCCGCTCGTCTCACTGGTCGTGCCGTTCTACAACGAAGGCGAAGCCGTCGAACGCTTCTTCGACGTCGTGATTCCGTTGATGGCCGGCCTCGACGCGATCCGCTTCGAGATCGTCTGCGTCAACGACGGCAGCCGCGACGACACGCTCGACCGCCTGATCCGGATCAGCATGAGCGACCGCCGCGTGCGCGTCATCGATCTCACGCGCAACTTCGGCAAGGAAGCGGCGCTGACGGCCGGCCTCGACGAAGCCGCCGGCGACGCCGTGATCCCGCTCGACGCCGACCTGCAGGATCCGCCGAGCCTGATTCCGGTGATGCTCGAGCACTGGCGCGACGGGGTGGAAGTCGTCGCCGCGAAGCGCAGCAACCGCGCATGCGATTCGTTCGCGAAGCGCACCGCCGCCTCGATCTACTACCGCGTCCACAACCTGCTGTCGGACGTGAAGCTGCCGGAGAACGTCGGCGACTTCCGGCTGATGGATCGCAAGGTCGTGAACGCGCTGCGCAGCCTGCCGGAGCGGCATCGCTTCATGAAGGGGCTGTTCGCGTGGGTCGGCTACCGGACCGTGATCATCGAGTACCAGCGCGAAGCGCGCAGCGCCGGGCACTCTAAGTTCTCCGGATGGAAGCTGTGGAACTTCGCGCTCGAGGGGATCACCAGCTTCAGCACCGTGCCGCTGCGCAGCTGGACCTATATCGGCCTGAGCATCGCCGCGCTCGCATTCCTGTACGGCGCGTTCATCGTGGGCCGTACGCTGCTGTTCGGCAACCCGGTGCTCGGCTATGCGTCGCTGCTGTCGGTCACGCTGTTCATCGGCGGGATCGAGCTCGTCGGCATCGGCGTGGTCGGCGAGTACATCGGACGCATCTACGACGAGTCGAAGCAACGCCCCATCTATCTGATTCGCCGCCGCTACGACGCGCACGCCAAGGTGATCGAGCTGCCGGTCGCGCGCGATGCGCGGCGCACGGCCGCACGCCGCCGCGTCCAGCCGGCCCGCGTGCGGGTCGGCGCACGCTGACAGGCGAAGAGCGCGATGTTCGAACTGCTTTGCGCCGAGCGCGTGCGGCTTGCGCGCTTCGGCGTGTCCGGACTCGGCTCGACCGCGCTGCACGTGCTGGTCGCATCCGCGATGTATGCGCTGTTCGATGCGACGCAGGTGTTCGCGAACGCCGTCGCATTCGTGTGCGCGACCGCGTTCTCGTATCTCGCGAACACGCTGTGGAGCTTCTCGTCGACGGTGCATTCGCGCAATCTGGTGCGCTATCTGACGGTCGCGCTGGCCGGCTTCGCCGAAACGATGCTGCTCGCACGCGCCGCCGAACTGCTCGACGTGCCGCGCGGCTGGGCCATCGTCGCGATCGCGCTGCTGATCCCGCCGACGATGTTCGTGATGCATCGGGTGTGGACGTATCGGTAAAGTTTCACGGTGGCGCGCGCGGGCTTCCCGGCCTGGCGCGACGTTCAGCGTATTGAGCGAGACGTGGCCGGATCGGCGCCAGCGACGAGCACGGAGCGCTCGCCCGCGTGTCGTCGCCCGCTGCAACGGTCCGTCAACGGTTCAGCTCCTCGAGGCGCAGCCCGTTGGTCTTCGGCCCGAAGAACCCGATCGATACCGCGACCGCCAGCATGCACGCCGTGATGCCGGCAAATACCCCGGGCAATCCGAAATCCCGGAGCAGGAACGCGATCGAAAAACCCGACATCATCGCGCCGACCCGGCTGGCCGAGTACACGATCCCATTGGCGCGGCACCGCACGGCCGTCGGGAACAACTCTGCCTGGTAAGCGTGGTAGCAGACCGAGATGATCTGGCCGGCGAAGCTGATCAACACGCCGAGCACGATGAGCGGCACCACGGCCCTGACCTGCGCGAACGCCGTCCCGCATACGATCACGACCAGCGCGCCGCCGACGATCAGGTATTTGCGCTGGATCCGGTCGGCGACGGCCATCGCCAGCAGCGGCCCGACCGGCAATGCGAACGCGATGATGAACGAATAGAGCAGGCTTTTCGTGACCGTGATGCCCTGGCTGATCAACAGCGTCGGCACCCAGTTCGCAAAACCGTAATAGCCGATCGCCTGGCAGAAGTTGAAGACGATCAGCATCACGAGGCGCGAACGATACGGCGGCTGCCACAATTGCGCGAGCGATGCACGGCGATGCCGCGGCTGTTCGACGAACGGCGACGGCGCCGGCAGCGGCTGCCCCGACTGACGTTCGACGATCGCCTCGATGTGCCGCACGATCGCGTCGCTCCTGTCGACCTGTCCGTGCATCGCGAGCCACCGCGGACTCTCCGGCACACCGCGCCGGATGAACCACACCAGCAACGCGCCGAGCGCGCCTGCGAGCACCACGATGCGCCATCCGTCGATACCGAACACCGTGGTCGGCACGAGCCAGTACGACAGGATCGCGGCGACCGGCGCCGCCGCGAACATCACGCTCTGGTTGAACGCCATCGCGCGGCCACGCATCTGCTGCGGGACGAGTTCCGTCACGTAGCTGTCGATCGTGATGATCTCGACCCCGACGCCGATCCCGGTGATGAAGCGCCAGAGGATCATGCCCTCTGCCGTCGTCTGGAATGCCATGATCACCGAGCCGATCGAATACCAGAGCAGCGACACCGTGAACACCGCGCGCCGGCCGTAGCGATCGGGCATCCAGCCCAGCCCGAACGTACCGACGAACAGGCCGGCAAACGTCGCGGCGATGAAGCCGGCGATCCCGGTGAAGCCGAAAAATGCGTGCGTGGTGGTTTGCAGCACGCCGCTCTTCGCCATGCCCGGCGCGATATAGCCGGTGAAGATCAGGTCGTAGACTTCGAAAAAGCCGCCGAGTGAAATCAGCAGCACCAGCATCCACAAATGGCGGGTGATCGGCAGGCGATCCATGCGCGCGGCGATCGCGGCGCCCGGCATGACGTCGACATCGATGAAGGGCGAATCATGCGGACGGGAATCCGCGGTGACGGTGGGCTGCATGTCTGTCTCCTGATACGGCGAATGTCGACGGCCTTGTTGTTCGATCGTGGTCCGTCTGCCGGTGTTGCGCGCCGCGCACGTCATGCGCGGCGCGTGGTTCTCAACGGTTTTGTGCTGCTGCACCTCGACGGACCGGATCGCTGCCGAGGCGGTAGCAGGTCATGCGGCCGCGCGGCCGGTCAGCCGCGAAAGAATCTCGTGCGTGTGTTCGCCGACCCGGGCCAGCGCCTGCCGGACGCCCGGCCGGCGGCCGCCCATCGTCAGCGGCAGCAGCACGACGTCGGTCGTCGTGCCGTCGTCGGCTTCCATCGGCACGAGGCCCCCGCTGGCCTTCAGATGCGGATCGTCGAGCAATTGCTCCGGTCGCACGATCGGCGCATATGGAATGCCTGCGGCTTCGAGCTTCGGCGTCAGTTCGTCGACCCGGTGCCGCTTCAGGATGTCGCCAAGAACGTCGAGCAACGCCGGCCTGGCCGCCACCCGCAACGCGTTGCTGGCAAAGCGCGGTTCGGCGGGCAGATCCGGCCGGCCGAGCACGTCGCACAGCGTGACGAACTGCTTGTCGCTGACGGCGCCGATGAACAGTTGCTCGTCGTCGGCAAGCGTGAACACGTCGTACACGCTCCATGCGGACACGCGTGCCGGCATCGGCGGCGGCGCTTCATGCGTCATCGCATATTGCTGCATGTGCTGCGCGCAGAGGAACACGCAGTTCTCGAAGAGCGCGCTTTGCACTTCCTGGCCGCGCCCGGTGACATCCCGTTCGCGCAGCGCGGCGAGCACGCCGATCGCCCCGAACATGCCGCCCATGATGTCGTTGACCGACGTTCCCGCGCGCAACGGCCGGCCCACCGGCCCCGTCATGTACGACAGCCCGCCCATCATCTGCACGACTTCGTCGAGCGCGAGCCGCTTCTCGTACGGCCCGGGCAGGAAGCCCTTGTGCGACACATAGACGAGCCGCGGGAACGCCTTCGACAGCGTGTCGTAGTCCAGACCAAGTTTCGTCATCAGGCCCGGACGAAAATTCTCGAGCATCACGTCGCAGGTGCCGATCAGTTCGACCGCGGCGTCCTTGCCTTCCGGCGTGTTGATGTCGAGGACGACGCTCTTCTTGTTGCGGTTGAAGGTGCGGAAGAAGCCGATGCCGAGGCCCGGCAGCTTGCGGGTCTTGTCGCCGCCGGGCGGCTCGATCTTGATGACCTCCGCGCCGAGATCCGCGAGGATCATCCCGCACGTCGGCCCCATGACCATGTGCGTGAACTCGATCACGCGCACGCCGTCGAGCGGAAGTCTTGCGTTGGTTTCCATGAGGTCCTCAGGCAGTGAGCGCGATCGACGCGCGATGGGTTTTCGGCAGGCCGGCCCGCCACAGCGCGCCGTGCAGCGATTCGCCGCCGAGCCAGCGCGCGACCTTGGCGCGCAACGCCAGCAGCGCCGGCAGGTCGATGCCGGTGTCGATGCCCATGTCGGCGAGCATGAACGCCAGGTCTTCGCTCGACGCATTGCCGCTTGCGCCCGGCGCGTGCGGGCATCCGCCGATGCCGGCGAGCGTCGCGTCGAAACGCGCGACGCCGGTTTCGAGCGCGGCATAGACGTTGGCGAGCGCAAGGCCGCGCGTATCGTGAAAGTGACCGCAAAAGAAGCGATCGCCGGCGACGCGACGCGCCCGCTCGAACAGCGCGCGCACGGCGGCCGGCCCCGCGTAGCCGACCGTATCGGCGATGCTGACGCGATCCGCACCCGCATCGAGCAACGCCTGCATGCAGCGCAGGACTTCGTCCGGTTCGACGCGCCCCTGGATCGTGCAGCCGAATGCCGTGCCGATGCCGCCTTCGATCAGCGTCGCGGACCCGGCGGCATCGCGCTCGGCGCGGATGCGCGCGACCTCGGCGACGACTTCATCGGGCGTCTTGCGCAGGTTCGCGAGGCTGTGTTCGCGGCTCGCGGACAACGGCACGAGCAGCAAGTCGGCGCCGGTTTCGAGCGCGCGCTGCGCGCCTTTCAGGTTCGGCACCAGCACCGATACGGCGAGGCCCGGCAGCGTTTTCGCGTACGCAACGAGTTCGGCGGTATCGGCCAGTTGCGGCAGAAGGCGCGCCGGCACGAACGAGCCGACTTCGATCTCGCGCTGGCCGGCCGCGTAGGCGCCGGCGATCCATTCGAGCTTGCGCGCAGTCGGCAGAACGGCCTGGATGCTTTGCAGGCCGTCGCGCAATCCGACCTCGCGAATCACGACGGGGGTGGGAAAAGAAGGCATGGCGTGGGCTGTCTCCGCAATCGGTGGCCGGTCGTCACACGCCGGCGATAGCCCCACTTTAGAGCTTCCCGAAAAAACGTAAAGCACCGGTTTGGAACCGCAACCGTTCCGAAATGGAATCCCTCCACGTGGCGCCGTGAAGGCATTTCGAAAGCAATCCGAACGGAGCGACGCGGCGCCGTCGCCGTGGTAATTTCTGGCATTCCCGGAAAACCCGGAAACGGCGGAATCGAGCCGAACGCTTCCGGCCCGGAACGTTCCGACACGCGGAGACTGCACCGATGCGCGACATCGACCTCAAGACACTGCGGCTGTTCGTGGCGGTGTGCGATCACGGCAATATCGCGCGTGCCGCGCAGGAAGCGCACATCGAGCCTTCGGCGATCAGCAAGCGCATTGCGCAGCTCGAAAGCGATCTCGGCGTGCCTGCGCTCACGCGGTCACGACGCGGCGTCGCGCCCACGCCGGCCGGCATCGCGCTGCTCGAGCATGCGCGCAGCATGCTGTTCACGATGGAGCGGATCGCGGCCGACGTCACCGCGATCGGCGACGGGCTGCAGGGGCGCGTGAGCATCTGCGCGTCGGCATCGGCAATCGCGGAAGTCTTGCTGGACGACATCGCGTCGTTCATGCGCGATCCCGCCAACCGGAACATCAAGGTCGACGTGGAAGAGCGGCTGTCGCGCGATCTGGTCCGGCAGGTGCGCGAAGGGGCTTCCGCGCTCGGCGTGTGCTGGGACAACGTCGACCTGCAGGGGCTGCAGGCGCGGTCCTATCGCCACGACCAGCTGGCGCTCGCCGTGCATCCCGACCATCCGCTCGCCGGCCGTCAGTCGATCGGCTTCGACGACACGCTCGAGTTCGAGCACGTCGGCCTGCCGCCGGCCACCGCCGTTCATACGATGCTCAAGCGGGCCGCCGCGGACCGCGGGCGGACCGTGTCGTATCGCGTGATCGTGTCGAGTTTCGACGCGGCGTTTCGCGTGGTGGCCGCCGGCCTGGGCATCAGCGTCATTCCCGTCGAAGTCGCGGCGGCTTACCGGCAGTCGCTCGGCGTGCACATCATTCCGCTCACCGACGCATGGGCGAAGCGTCGCTTCATCGTGTGTTTCCAGCGCTTCGATACGCTGCAGCCCGCCGCCCAGCGGATGGTCGACCATCTCGCGAACCGCGCCGTCGATGGCCGGTAACGCGTCGCGCCGCGTCGGCAATCGCCCCACGATAGGGTCGAAGCATTCATCGATCCGTCATGAAACCATCGCACCCGATACGAGCGACGCCTGCTAGCATGCCGGGAGGCCCGTCCGAATCGCGACCCGGCTGTAAAGATGTCGCGTGGCATGGCATTTGCGCCGCCTGCCGCCCTCGTGTCGGCCGCGCGAGACCGCTTCGACGCGGCCGCTTCCCGCACGCACGAATCGTGCTCTGCCCGCATTCGACTTCCACCCGACGGCCGGCTGCGCCGCATGCTGTTGCGCAAGCCGCCGGCACGAGATTCGTCCATGCCCAGGAAAAAAACCAGCCTCTGGCTACGGGCTTTCGACCTGTTTTCCGCCGCGCCGAGCCCGCGACCGAAACGGAAGACAGCCAAACCGGCGGCGTCGGTCAAGCGCCCCGCCACGGTACGGACCCCGCGCCGCACCCGCGCGCCGGCGCCGGCCGCCCACCCGTCGCCGCGCCACGCACCGGGCACGTGGCTGCGTTCGTTTCATTCCGCGCGCCCGACCGCCGGCCGCCTCGTCAACCATCTCGCCTACGCGCTGTACCTGCCCGCCGCACCGGTGACGACCGCCGGCATGCCGATCGTCGTCATGCTGCACGGCTGCAAGCAGACGGCCGAGTCGTTCGCCGCGGGCACGCGCATGTGCCGCGTCGCGGAGCGTGCCGGGTTTGCCGTGCTGTTCCCCGAACAGGCGAATACCGCCCACGCGCATCGCTGCTGGAACTGGCATGGCGATGCGTCGGAGTCGGAGCTCCCGGCGGTCGTATCGCTGATCGACGCGATCGTGCGGGAGCGCGGATTCGATCGCGACCGGATCTATCTGGCCGGCATGTCGGCCGGCGCCGGGCTGGCCGCGCAGCTGGCGATCGCGTATCCCGATCGGTTCGCGGCCGTCGGCCTGCATTCCGGTCCGGCCATCGCGCCGCCGTTGTCGACGATGGCCGCGATGAGCCTGATGCGCCGCGGCCTGCGCGACGACCCGATACGCGTGGTCGACGCATGCGTCGACGTGCGCGCTTATCCGGGCATGCCCGCGCTCGTCATGCATGGCGGCCTCGATACGGTCGTCGCCGAGCAAAACGCGCTGCAGCTCGGCGTCGCGTTCGCGCGGATCAACCGGCTCGTCGACGAACAGGGTGAGCTGCGCGTCGGCGAGCGGCAGACCTACGCGCATGACGATGCGGATTACACGGACTATCTGCGCGGCGGGCGGCTGATCGTCCGGGTCTGCATCGTTCGCCGGCTGGCGCACGCGTGGAGCGGCGGCGATCCGCGCGAAGCGTTCCACTCCGCGACAGGGCCGGACGCCACCGCGATGTTCTGGAATTTCTTTCGAAGGCGGCGGCGCAAGCGATAGCGGCGACGCTGGCCGCCTCGCGCTCACGCACGCTGCCCGACTGCCGCCGTCTCGCTCGCGCTCATGCTCGCGTCCGCGCTCGCGCCGGCGCGCCGGATCGGCAGTCGAATGCGGAAGGTGGTGCCGCGCCCCGGCTCGCTCGTCACGTCGATTGCGCCGCGGTGGCGCTCGACGATGCCGTGTGACACCGACAAGCCGAGCCCCGTGCCCTGCCCGACCGGCTTCGTCGTGAAGAATGGATCGAAGATCCGCCGAACGATGTCGGGCGTCATGCCGGCGCCGGTGTCGCTGATCGCGATCGACACCTGTTCGTCGTCGCTCGACGTACGGATCGTGATCACGCCGCGCTCGGCAATCGCATGCGCCGCGTTGACGAGCAGGTTCATGAATACCTGGTTCAATTGCGACGGAAGGCATTCGACGGGCGGCACGTCGCCGTACTCGCGCACGACGTCGGCCTTGTACTTGAGTTCGTTGTGGACGACGTTGAGCGTGCTTTCGAGGCCCGCGTGGATGTCGGCCACGCACCATTCGCCGCTGCCCGGCCGCGAGAAATCACGCAGGTCCTGCACGATGCGCCGCACCCGCAGCGCGCCGTCGATCGACTCGTCGATCAGCGTCACGATCTCGTCGCGCACGTAGTCCAGATCGGCGGCACGCCCCATCGCGGCCAGCGCGTCGCGTTGGGCGGGGTCCAGCTGCGGCAGCGCGGCCTCGTGCGCGGCGATCACGTCGAGCAGGCTTCGCACCCATGTCTTCAGCGTGTTGAGGTTCGCGCTGATGAAGCCGACCGGATTGTTGATCTCGTGCGCGACGCCGGCCGCGAGCTGGCCGATCGATGCGAGTTTTTCCGACTGCAGCAACTGCACGTGCGTTTCCTCGAGCGCCCGCAGCAGGCGCCGCTGTTCGTCCTTCTCCTGCTCGAGCCGGATCTGCGCCGCCTTGCGCTCGTCGATCTCGGTCGCCATGTTTTCGCGGGTGCGCTGCAGCATCGCCGTCGTCTGCTCGTAGCGTCGCAACGCCGTTTCGAGTTCCGCGGTCCGCACGCGCACCAGTCGCTCGAGCGTATCCGTCATCCCGCGCAGAAACGTTGTACGCGCATCGAAACGGCACACCAGCAGCGTGACGATCAGCGTCGCCATCGTGAACAGCGCGATCGTCGTCGCAAGCCACGGCCCATCGATCCCGTTCGCCGCGCCGCATCGCGCATCCGGCGCGAAATGCGCGGCCGCCATCGCCGTGTAGTGCATGCCCGTGATGGCGATGCCCATGATCAGCGCCGCACCGATGCGCAGCGCGGTCGCATGGCGCGCCTGTTGTACGCGCAGCGCCTGCGCCATCCATAGCGCGGCCGTCGACGCGATCACCGCGACGCCGATCGACGCCGCGAACAGCACGGGATCGTAGCGAATGCCGGGCGCCATGCGCATCGCGGCCATCCCCGTGTAATGCATCCCGACGATCCCGGCGCCCATCAGCGCGCCGCCCGCGAGCAGGCGCCGGCGGCTCAACCGCGCACGCGTGACGACGTTCAGCGCGAAATACGACACGAGCACCGCGATGGCCAGCGACGCGCCGGTATCCGGCAGCGCGTAGCCGAGCGGGATCGGCAGCGACAGCGCCAGCATGCCGACGAAATGCATCGACCAGATGCCGGTGCCCATCGCGGCCGCGCCGCCGCCAAGCCATGCGCGCTTGAGCTTCGGGTTGTCGAGCAGCGAAATGAATGCGGCGAGGTCGAGCGCCGTATAGGAGGCCAGCGTCGCGATGACGAGCGACAGCAGGACAAGCAGCGGATTGTAGGTGCCATACATGATCGAACCCCGGTCGAGAGGAACGCGTTGCCGCGGCGCACGGGTAATCGTGCGCCGCGGCCGTGCGGTGCGCGACGTCAGGCCGGCGGCGCGGCGTCGGCCGGCGCCTGCTTCGACGCGGCGGTGCCCGTCAACACGAGAATGTCGAACGGTGTCCCTTCGCGAGCCTCGAAGCGACGCACGAGCTCGATCTGGTGCGTCGACATCACGCTGCCCTTCGTCATCAGCAGCACGCCGCGATGCGTGCGCAGATCGTCGGCGAGCTGCATCCCTTCGCGCAGCTGCGCGGACGGGATCTCCGCGACGGACGTCGCGATGCCGAGGCTCGCCGGATGCCGCATTAGTTCGATGAAGCGCGCGACGAGCAGCGGGTCGTAACGCACGCCGGCCTGCGAGTGCAGCACGTCGATCGCCTGCTCGACCGAGTGCGGCGCACCGATCTCGCCGTTGCGCAGCCCTTCGAAGTCGCGCGCGATCGCGACGATCCGCGAACCGAGCGGAATCGCGTCGCCCGTCAGGCCGTCCGGTGTGCCGCGCCCGTTGTATCGCTCGTACTGGTGCAGCACGATCGACGCGACCTTGTGCAATTGCGCGACCGGCGTGAGCACCATCTGCGCGCGCAGCGGATGCTGCTGGAACAGGCTGTGTTCGTCCGTCGTCATCTTCACGAGCGGCTTATGCAGCAGTTCGTCGGGCAGCGACAGCTTGCCGATCCCATGCAGCAGTCCCGCGAAATAGACGTCCTGCGCGTGCAGGTTGCTCATCCCGGCCGACAGCGCGAGATGCCGCGCGATCTCGCCGACGCGCATCGCATGCCCGCCGGCGGTCCCGCAGCGCAGTTCGATCATGCTCGCGCACACCTGGACCATCGCGGTGAAACTGCTTTTCAGGTCGGCCTGCGCCGCTTCGAGAAACATCACGGTTTGCGCGAGCTCCTCGGTGCGCGCGCGCACCTGCGTTTCGAGTTCCGTATTGAAGCGGCGCAGCGTTTCGTTCTGCGCTTCGGTCAGTGCGGCCAGCCGCGCGGCTTCGGCCCGCAAGCGCCGCTGCTCGAGCGCCTGCTCGAGCGTCATCAGCAGATCGTGGTCGTCCCACGGCTTGTTCAGATAGCGGTACACGCCGCCTTCGTTGACGGCCTCCACGATCGACGCGATGTCGGAATAGCCGGTCAGCAGGATACGCATCGTGTCCGGGTACAACGAGCGGGCGCGCGACAGAAACGCCGCGCCGCTCATGTTCGGCATGCGCATGTCGGACACGATCAGGTCGACTTCGGTCGACGCGAGGATCTCGAGCGCCGCTTCGCCGCTGTCGGCCGTCAGGACGCCGTAGCGCGCGGGCCGCAACACGCGCTTGAGCGCGGACAGCACGCTCGGTTCATCGTCGACCAGCAGGATCGACGCAGCGGCGGCGGTGTCGCCGGATGCGGCTTCGGCGATCGTTTCGGGTAGTGCATCGTTCGCTCCGTTCATCGCGGATGTCGTCATAATTGGCCTCGGATCAATTGTCTTCACTACCTCTGTGACATCGGCCTGTGCGGCCGCTTCCACATCGGGGAAAACGCTGATCCCGTGCACGGAGGGATCGCCCGTGCCAGGGCGGCTCGTTCGCCAAAACCGCATCCAGCCCTCGCGATGCCGACTTCCGGTATCGTTGCCGGATGCGCGGTGCGCGGCGCGCGTCGCATCCGATCAGTTCGCATCTTTCAACCCGTATGGAGCATTCATGATTCTGGAAATGGCATCGCTCGAAATCGACCCGTCGCGGGCCGAGCCATTCGAAGCGGCGGTTCGCCAGGCACTCCCGCTGTTCGCGCGTGCGCGCGGCTGCGGCGGCGCCGAGCTGCACCGCGTGATCGAGCGCAGCGGCGGCTACCTGCTCGTCGTCAAGTGGGACACCGTGGACGATCACATGGTGCATTTCCGGCAATCGGACGACTTCCAGGCGTGGCGGCAGTTGGCCGGGCCGTTCTTCAAGAGCCCGCCGCACGTCGTGCACACGGAAGTGGCGGTCAAGTAATCGCACACCTGCTGCATACGCTCGATGCGCGCTCGCGCATCGGTGCCATTCTCGAACCCCGAGCGCCCGTGCGACCGGCGCATCCGATTCCCGCGAGGCTTTCATGACCGTCGACCCTTCCGTCCTCTCCGCGTTCACGCCGACCGGCAAGCTGCGCGCGTCGATCAATCTCGGCAACCCGATCCTCGCGAATCGCGACGCGGCAACCGGCGAGCCATTCGGCGTATCGATCGACCTCGCGCGCGCGTTCGCCGAGCGGCTGTCGGCCGAGCTCGAACTCGTGGTGTTCGACACCGCCGGCAAGTCGGTGCAGGCACTGACCGACGAGCGCGCCGATTTCGGCTTCTTCGCGGTCGATCCGCTGCGCGGAGAAACGGTCGCGTTCACCGCGCCCTACGTGCTGATCGAAGGCTTCTATCTCGTGCGCGACGATTCGCCGATCCGCGGCAATGCGGACGTCGACCAGCCGCACAACCGCGTGGCGGTCGGCAACGGCAGCGCGTACGACCTGTTCCTCACGCGCGAGCTGAAAGCCGCGCAGATCGTGCGCGCGCCGACGTCGCGGGACGTCGTGCCGACCTTCGTCGAACAGCAGCTCGAAGTCGCGGCGGGCGTGAAGCAGCAACTCGAAGCCGATGCGGCGAAGACGCCAGGCCTGCGCCTGCTCGACGAGCGCTTCATGGTGATCCGCCAGGCAATGGGCGTACCGAAGAGCCGCGGCGAGGCGGCCGCTGCGTTGCTCCGCGCGTTCGTCGAGGAGATGAAGGCGTCGGGCTTCGTCGCGGATGCGTTGAAGCGCCACGGGATCACGGGCGCGTCGGTCGCGCCGCTGGCGTGATGGACGCGACCATGGCGCGGGTGTCTCACCGTACATCGGCGCCGTCCATCGCAAGCATCACGCGGACCTGGTCGGTATTGGCTCGCCGCCACTGCATCGGCGACATCTCGTACCGTCCGCGAAACGCGCGGCTGAACGCCGCCTCGGAAGGTTAGCCGTCGCGGTTCGCGATATCGGCTACCGGCGCGCGGCTGTAGCGCGACAGCTCCGCCGCCCGATCCAGACGCCAGGTCGTCAGATAGCTCAACGGTGCCTGGCCGACAACACGCTGGCATCGATCCGCGAACGCCGAGCGGACAAGTTGCGCATGCGCCCGCGAACCAAGCCCGCGCACCCCACCCGTCACGACGGCGTGGCATCGCTCGCGCGCAGCGTGATGCCCGTCCACGCGCCGCTTGCGGCCAGTTCGCCGATCAGCTCGACGATCGCGTGCCGCACGGCCAGCGCGGCGGAATTGACGGGGGACGTGTTCGACCAGCACAGGCTCGCGGGCCGGCGAATCTCCGGTTCGACGATCCGGCGCATCTTCGGCCGGCTGGACGGCTCGCGCGACGCCAGCGCGGACGCGGGCAGGATCGTGCACGCGAGGCCCGCGTGCGCGAGCGATATCATCGTCGGCAGCGAATCGATATCCGCGACGATGTTCAGCGGCACCTCTTCGCGCGCGAACGTGCGCTCGAGCAACAGGCGCAGCCCGTTCTCCACGCCCGGCGCGACGAGCGGCACGCCGGCGAGCGACGCGAGGGGACAGGTTCGCGCGCGCGACGGCACCGCGCCGCCCGGCTCGCCGAGCAGATACAGCACCTCGTCGAACAGCGGCATCGCGGTAATGCCGGTGGTGTTCGACTCGCGGAACAGGATCGCGAGGTCGAGCCGCCCGTTCGCCAGCAGCTCGTTGATGAAGCCGCTCATGGTCTCGATGTACTGCAGCCGGATGCCCGGATAACGCGCGCGGATCCGTTCGAACAGCGGCACCGCGAGGATCGACGTCATGGTGGTAGGAAACCCCACCGCGACCGTGCCCGACTCGCTGCCCGCGCCTTCCCGCACTTCCTGGCGCAGTTGCTCCATCTGCCGCAGCACGAGCCGCGCATGGCGGTACAGCGCCTGCCCGGCCGCCGTCGGCTTCACGCCCTGCGGGCTGCGCACCAGCAGCGCGACGCCGAGGTCGCCTTCGAGCTTCGCGATCTGCTGGCTCAGCGACGGCTGCGCGACGAAGAGTTTTTCGGCCGCTTTCCCGAGGCTCCCGTATTCCACGATGCTGACGAAGTAGCGGAGCTGGCGGATGTCCATGGCGGTTCGGTCGACGTGAAAGTCATAGGATACCCCTATGACCGGCACATCCAAACGGTATTTCCGCCGCGCCCGCGCTTCACCTACAGTCACTTCATGCCAAGTCAGAAGCGCCGGCCGCCCGGCGATGGAGGTGACAGTGAAGGCTCCCCGGTCGAATGCCAGTGACGATGTCCAGCAGGTCGCGACCGACCTGATCAGCGCCGAACGTGCGGTCGCACTCGCGGCCACGCTCGACCACCCGATCGTTCCCGCCGCCGGCGATGCGTTGCCGCCCGCGTGGCACTGGCTGTATTTCTGGTCGATCGCGCAGCAGGCCGAGCTCGGCCCCGACGGCCATCCGCGCAAGGGCGGCTTCCTGCCGGACCTCGGGCTGCCGCGCCGCATGTGGGCCGGCGGCCGGCTGACGTTCGAACTCCCGCTGCCGATCGGCGCGATCGCGACGCGCACCTCGCGTGTACTGTCGATCGAGCGCAAGGAAGGCCGCAGCGGCACGCTCGGCTTCGTGACCGTCGAGCACGTGATCGAATCCGCGGGCGAAGTCGCGATCCGCGAGGAACACGACATCGTCTATCGCGGCGCGCCCGCGCCCGGCGCCGCCGCCCCCCCGCCGAAGGCCGCGCCCGACCTTGCGCAATGGCGGCGCGACATCACGCCGGACGAAGTGATGCTGTTCCGCTATTCCGCGCTGACCTTCAACGGCCATCGCATTCATTACGACCGCACCTACGTGCGCGACGTCGAAGGCTATCCGGATCTCGTCGTGCACGGCCCGCTGATCTCGACGCTGCTGCTCGACCTCGTCACGCGCTCGCTGCCCGGCGCGACGATCGGCGAATACGCGTATCGCGCGGTGCGGCCGACCTTTCTCGGCCACCCCTTCAGCGTGTGCGGCCGCCTCGCCGACGATGGCAAGACCGTCGAGCTGTGGGCGAACGACCACGACGGCTGGCTGACCATGTCCGCGAGCGCGACCCTCGCCTGACCCATTCCGACGCTTTCCCCGATACGACCCATGAACCCTACCGATGCGTACCAAGACATTCGCGAAGCCGTTCGCGACCTGTGCGGCGAGTTTCCCGCTGAATATTTCCGCAAGATCGACGAAGCGCGCGGCTATCCCGAAGCGTTCGTCGATGCGCTGACGAAAGCCGGCTGGCTCGCCGCGCTGATTCCGCAGGAATACGGCGGCTCCGGCCTCGGCCTGACCGAGGCGTCGGTGATCATGGAGGAAATCAACCGCGCGGGCGGCAACTCCGGCGCGTGCCACGGCCAGATGTACAACATGGGCACGCTGCTGCGCCACGGTTCGGCCGAACAGAAGCAGCGCTATCTGCCGAAGATCGCGAGCGGCGAGCTGCGCCTGCAGTCGATGGGCGTGACCGAGCCGACCACCGGCACCGACACCACCAGGATCAAGACGACCGCCGTGCGCAAGGGCGACCGCTACGTGATCAACGGCCAGAAGGTGTGGATCTCGCGCGTGCAGCACTCCGACCTGATGATCCTGCTCGCGCGCACGACGCCGCTGTCGGACGTGCAGAAGAAATCGGAGGGGATGTCGATCTTCATCGTCGATCTGCATCACGCGATCGGCAACGGGATGACCGTGCGCCCGATTCCGAACATGGTCAACCACGAGACGAACGAGCTGTTCTTCGACAACCTCGACATCCCCGTCGAGAACCTGATCGGCGACGAAGGCCAGGGCTTCAGGTACATCCTCGACGGGCTCAATGCCGAGCGCGCGCTGATCGCCGCCGAATGCATCGGCGACGGCTACTGGTTCGTCGACAAGGTGTCGCAGTACGTGAAGGATCGCGTCGTGTTCGGCCGCCCGATCGGCCAGAACCAGGGCGTGCAGTTT
This sequence comes from Burkholderia sp. SIMBA_062, assembly GCF_046534765.1. Lineage (NCBI taxonomy): Bacteria > Pseudomonadati > Pseudomonadota > Betaproteobacteria > Burkholderiales > Burkholderiaceae > Burkholderia > Burkholderia sp. SIMBA_062. The sequence continues at coordinate 109,837 of NZ_JAWRYD010000018.1, read as the reverse complement.
CCGATCGCCCGCGCGTTCATCAACGTCGAGGCCGCGAGCCTGATGCGCTTCGAGGCCGCGCGCCGGTTCGACGCGCACGAACCGTGCGGCGCGCAGGCGAACATGGCGAAGCTGCTCGCGGCCGACGCGTCGTGGGAAGCCGCGAACGCGTGCCTGCAGTTCCATGGCGGCTTCGGCTTCGCGTGCGAATACGACGTCGAGCGCAAGTTCCGCGAAACGCGCCTGTACCAGGTCGCGCCGATCTCGACGAACCTGATCCTGTCGTATGTCGCGGAGCACATCCTCGGCCTGCCGCGGTCGTTTTGACGGGAGTGACGAGCATGCGTCCACTGGAAGGAATCAAGGTCGTCACGTTCGAGCATGCGATCGCCGCGCCGTTCTGCACGCGTCAGCTCGCGGATCTCGGCGCGCGCGTGATCAAGGTCGAACGGCCGGGCGTCGGCGATTTCGCGCGCGGCTACGACGAACGCGTGTCGGGCCTCGCGTCGCACTTCGTGTGGACCAACCGCTCGAAGGAAAGCATCACGCTCGACGTCAAGCAGCCCGCCGCGCTCGACGTCGTGCACAAGCTGTTCGCGGATGCCGACGTGTTCGTGCAGAACCTCGCCCCCGGCGCGACGCAGCGCCTGGGGCTCGACTATCACACGCTGCGCGAGCGCTATCCGCGGCTGATCGTCTGCGACATCTCCGGCTATGGGCTCGACGGGCCGTTTCGCGACAAGAAGGCGTACGACCTGCTGATCCAGAGTGAATCCGGATTCCTGAGCATTACCGGTTCCGACGGCGAGCCGGCCAAGGCCGGCTGCTCGATCGCCGATATCGCGGCGGGCATGTATGCGTATACGAACATCCTCGCCGCGCTGATCGAGCGCGGCCGCACCGGATGCGGCCGGCACATCGACGTGTCGATGCTCGAAAGCATGGTCGAGTGGATGAGCTATCCGCTCTACTACGCGATCGACGGCCAGCCGCCGCCGCGGCAAGCCGGCGCGTCGCACGCGACGATCTTTCCGTACGGTCCGTTCAAGGCCGGTGACGGCCACACCGTGATGCTGGGCCTGCAGAACGAGCGCGAATGGAAACGCTTCTGCGAGACCGTGCTCCGCATGCCCGAGCTCGCGGCCGACGAGCGCTTCGGGTCGAACAGCCGCCGCGTCGCGAATCGTGACGACCTGGTATCCGTCATCGTCCGCGCGTTCTCGACGCTGACCGCCGCCGACGTGATCGACCGGCTCGAGCAGGCCGGCATCGCGAACGCGCGGATGAACGACATGCATCGCGTGTGGACACATGAACAGCTCGCCGCCCGACACCGCTGGACGCGGGTCGACACGCCCGCCGGCGAGGTCCCCGCGCTGCTGCCGCCCGGCATCGCGCCGAGCGACGAGCCGCGCATGGATCCCGTGCCGGCGCTCGGACAGCATACCGACGCCGTATTGCGCGAGCTCGGCTATGCCGATGAACAGATTCACACGTTGCATGCATCCGGCGCCGTCTGACCGGGCCTTTCCGCGCTGATCGCGGCGCGCCCCTCATCCCACTATCGAAGCGTCTCCGCGTCTGGTCAGCAGACGCGAGAGCGCCACACATCTGGAGACATCATGGCGAACACCGTCAATGCCGCCGGCCGGCTCGACCGGCTGCCTGTTTCAAGGTTCCACTGGAAGATCCTCGGGCTGATCGCCGGCGGCGCGTTCCTCGACGCGTTCGATATCTATCTCGCCAACGGCTCGGTCGCGTCGATGGTCAAGGACGGCTTCACCGATCTGCGGCATGGCGCGATGTTCGTGTCGTCGACGTTCGTCGGGATGATGATCGGCGCGTTCGTCGCGGGGTATGTCGGTGACCGGCTCGGGCGGCGGTATTCGTATCAGCTCAATCTCGCGGTGTTCGGGCTCGCGTCGATCGCCGCGTGTTTTGCGCCTGACATCGAGTGGTTGATCGTGCTGCGGTTCATCATGGGGATCGGGCTCGGGGCGGAACTGGTCGTCGCGGCCGGGACGCTCGCCGAGTTCGTGCCGCCCGACACGCGCGGGAAGTGGGTGTCGCTGCTTGCGATCATTACCAACAGCGGGCTGTTCGCCGCGCTGGCCGCGGGGTACTGGATCATTCCGCATCTCGGCTGGCGCTATATGTTCGCGCTGGCCGGTATCGGCGCGCTGGTCGTGTGGTTCATGCGCAAGCGGATGCCGGAATCGCCGCGCTGGCTCGAATCCGTCGGGCGGCTCGACGAGGCGGAGGCGACGCTTGCCGCGATCGAGCAGGAGGTGAGCAAGCAGGTCGGGACGCTGCCGCCGGTGCGGCGCACCATTGATCTGCACGTCGGGAAGGTGCCGCTCGGCGTGCTGTTTTCGAAGGGGATGCGTGGGCGTATGGCGGTCGCCGCGTTGACCGCGATCGGCGTGAACGTCGGACTCTATGGCTTCATTGCATGGCTGCCGACGTTTTTCGTCACGCAGGGGTTGTCGGTCGTCAAGTCGCTCGGGTTCGTGTTCCTGATGTCGATCGGATCGCCGGTCGGCGGGTTGATCGGGTATCTGATCGCGGACCGGATCGGCCGTGCGAGGGGGATCGTGATCGCTTCGCTTCTGAGCATCGCGCTGGGCTGGGTGTACGTGTCGCTGCGCGATACCACGGCGATCATTCTGGTCGGGTTCTGTCTCGTCAGTGCGATCTATACGATCACGACGCTTGGGTTGTTTGGCTATATTCCGGAGCTGTTTCCGACCGAGGTGCGGCTGCGTGGCACGGGGGTCGCGGGGATGTGCGGGCGGATGTCGTCGATCGGGACGCCGGCGCTGGCGCTCGCGCTTTATCAGGCGTTCGGCGTGTCAGGCGTGATCGCGATGGTCAGCGCGACACTCGGCGTGCTGTGTGTCGCGATCGGGTTGCTGCGGGTCGAAACGGGGCGGCAGGCGCTGGAGGAAGTCGCACCGGGGACGAGCGACGCGGATGGCGCGGCGGTCGCGCCGCGGGTGATCGGCTGAAATCCTAATGCCATCTCCACGACGCGCGCCATAGTATTAGCAGGAATCGGTCGGCGTCGATAGCCGCTTGCGCGCCGCGCGGGCAAGCCGCGACCGCGATCGAGGTGTAGAGGTGCGATGGGCCGCCCATCGGAGTGTCGTCAGCCGGAGCACGTTGATGAGCAAGCGTGACCGAAACCCAGCCAGCGCGGCGGTACGCAGAAACGCGTGCACGTTGACCGTTCTGGCGGCATGTTGCCTGGCGTGCGTAGGGCTGTCGGCTCAACCCTCCGACGACGCCGCCACCTTGCGCGCCCAATACCAGAATCTGAAACCGCAACTCGACCGCAACGCGTTTCATCGGCGGCTGTATCTTGATTCGCAGGAATCGTTCTCCACGGCCACGGGCGAAATATATGCCGAAGTGGACTACCCGTTCGCGACCGTCAGCGACGTCCTGGATTACCGGTCGCACGGCCTGGCGAACTGGTGCGAGCTGTTGATCCTGCATCCGAATGTCAAGTACTGCCGTGCCTCCGGCACCAATAGCGACAACACGCTGACCCTGAATATCAGCAAACGGGAAGCCGCCGCGGAACTCCAGGCCACTTACCGCCTGTATTTCCGTTACGACGCGGCGGCCCGGGCCCCGGGATACTTCAAGGTCAAACTTCACGCCGACAGCGGACCGTTGAACACCCGGGATTATCAGATTGTCCTGGAAGCGGTGCAGCTCGGTGGCGACCGCACGTTCCTGCATCTGACCTATGCATTCAGCTACGGCCTGGTCGGGCACCTTGCGATGAAAAGCTTTCTGGCGACGTTTGACCGCGGCAAGGTCGGCTTCACCAACGTCGCAAGTCCGTCCGCGGCACAGGCGGAATACGTCGATGGGGTGCGAGGCCTCGTGGAGCGCAACACCATGCGCTACTACCTGGCCATCGATGCCTATCTCGCCGCACTATTGAGCCCGCCCGACAAGCAGCTGGAGCAACGCCTGAGCACGTGGTTCAGCTCCAGCGAGCAATATGCGCGGCAGCTACATGAAATCGACCGGCAGCAGTACATGCGGATGAAACAGGACGAATACCGCCGCCAGCAGACGGAATAGCAGGCGGCGAACGCCAGCGGACAACCGGAACGTTCGCGACGAGCCGAGCGGATGACGGCCTTCCTGTGAAAAGCGGGCACATCGCCGTGACGCTCGCTACGTACGATTTCGACGTCCGTTCGGCCACCAGGTTGTTAGCGATCCTGGATTCAGTGCGCCCTTGCCCGCCGACCTGATGTGCGGCAAAGCCGCGCCACCCGCCTGCGGGCCTCAAATCGCCCGTCCTTTCAAGGGCTGGCGTCAGTCGCCCAGCGGATCAGCGTTAGCGTTTACCGCGACCACCCGCAGGCTTCCCAGCCGGCTTACGCGCTCCCGCAACTGCCTTGCCGGCGGGTTTGCCTTTGCCGCGCGGCTTTTGCACGCTGAACGGGCTACCGTTCAACACGCTTGCGCCCTTGCCCGCGCCCCCGGCACCCTGCCCCGCAGCCTTACGCTTGCCGTCACCGCCTTGCGGCCGCGGCTTTTTCCCCGCCACCGGCATGGCGGCCGCGCCACTTTGCGGCACTTTAGGCTTCTTCGGCTTTTTAGGCTTCTTAACGATCTGCCCCGTCGCGCTGGTTTCCGGCACGCGGTGTTCCGCTTCAAACCCCGGCTCCTCTTCACGGCGCAGCGTCTGCCCGATCAGCGCCTCGATCGCGGCCAGTTGCGGGGCTTCATCCGCACACACGAGCGACACCGCCACGCCACTGGCGCCCGCGCGCCCGGTACGCCCGATCCGGTGCACATAATCCTGCGCCACGATCGGCAGATCGACGTTGATCACGAGCGGCAAGTCATCGATATCCAGCCCGCGCGCAGCCACATCGGTGGCGACCAGCATCTGCACTTCGCCCGTCTTGAAGCGTTCGAGCGCACGCAGCCGCGCGGGTTGCGGTTTGTCGCCGTGGATCGTGTCGACCGCATAGCCCGCCTCGTCCAGCATGGCCGCCAGATACTCCACGCCATTGCGGGTCTTGACGAACACCAGCGCGTGGTCCCAGTTGTTCTCGGCCACCAGGTGCATGAACAGGTCCGGCTTGTTCCGCTTGTCGACCGTCACGACCCACTGCTTGATCTTGCTGGCCGTGACATTGGGCGGGCTGACGCTGATATTGACCGGGCTGCGCAGAATGCTCGCCGCCATCGCGCGGATATCGTCCGTAAACGTCGCGGAGAACAGCAGGGTCTGGCGCTGAACGGGCAGCGCGGCAAAGACCGCATTGAGTTCGCGCGCGAAGCCCAGATCGAGCATGCGGTCGGCCTCGTCCAGCACCAGCGTTTCGACCTGATCGAACTGCACGGCATTCTGGCGGTTGAGGTCCAGCAGACGGCCCGGCGTGGCAACCAGCACGTCGACGCCTTTGCGCAACTTCATCATCTGCGGGTTGATGCTCACGCCGCCGTAGGCGGCCAGAAATCGCAAGTCGAGGCCCTTACCGTAAGCGACAAAGCTTTGCAGCACCTGCTCGGCCAGTTCACGCGTCGGCACCAGCACCAGAACCCGCGCCCGGTTGCTCGACACGGCCGGCCCCTGCTGCACGAGCCGCTGCAACAGCGGCAGCGCGAAACCCGCCGTCTTGCCCGTGCCGGTCTGCGCGCCAGCCATGACGTCCTTGCCGCCGAGCACCGCGGGAATCGCCTTGACCTGCACCGGCGTAGGTGTCTGGTAATTGAGGTCCTGCAGATTACGCAGCAAGGGGTCAATCAGACCGAGCGAGGCAAAAGACATGGACGTGTTCCGGGCTAAAACCGCAATTCTAGCGGTTGGCGCGCTGACCGGCTTCCTGTTGAGCGCGGATGCGAGCGCGTTCACCGGGCAGCAGATCGTCATGTGTGGCGGTGCGTCGTCGCTTTAACGCGAACGGATGGAGCTGGCGTCGCCGATCCTGGTTCGATACGACGCGCGAGGCTTGACGAGAGATCGCCATTTCGCACCGACGCGCACCTTCATCACGCCGGCACCGGCCTTCCCTCACGCGAAGCTCGCGGACCCTGCTACTGCCGATGCCCCGACAGAAAGCGGAGGAGCTCGCATTGCAGCTGCGCATGGGCCGCGGCTCGACGCACGGGCTGGCTGTTTTGCTCCAGCTAGTATCCTGTTCCGCCGATTCGCGAACCCAGTCGATATCGCTTTTCGAGGATGAAGTTGGCTGACGCGGTCCAGGCGAACGGCTTGCAGTTTTCGTTGTAGTGGGAGGTCAGGAAATCAGTTCAAGATGCTTGGCACCGTGCGGCACAGCGTCGACAACCAGGCGCCGATCGAAGGTCGCCAGCTTGCCCTTGTGCGCGCGAGCCAGTGCGAGCAGGTATGTATCGGTCAGTTGCGCGGACGACAGCAAGCGAGTGGCGTCGACGTGCTTTTCGTCCAGCAAGGTCACATCGTCCGGCCAGAAATTATGCCCGGCGTGGGACCGAAGTTGCACGACGAGCGAGGCAACGGAGGCCGGCGATCCCATCGTGTTCGGGTATTTCGGATTGCCGATAATCCGAAGCACGCCATTCTCGGTCACCGGGCAGGTAGACCACGCAGAATGACCTGCCCGGCCAAACCATGCATGAGCGGGCTCGTGCTGAACATGCGCAGGATCCAACAACGCAATGAGAACGTTGACGTCGAGCAGGTAGATCATCAAAGTGAATCGTCGCGAAGTTGATTAACCACATCGAGCGTGACCGGACGAGCCGTCGCGGAGGTCGGCATCAGCGGAAGCCCGTTGCGACTCGCCTGGTTGGTCGTCGTGCGCTGCAATGCTGCGCGGGCGAGCTCGGAAATAACCTTGCCGATACTCGTGCCGGGCTTCGCGCGCTCCCGTGCGAAGGCGAGGACGTCGTCATCGATGTCGATAGTAGTGCGCATGTGACCCTCCCGTTAAGCATCAAACATCACCCATTATACTCCGACGACATCAAGCATCAAGCATCGCGCATCAATGTTGTGGTAGACGCGCCGACGGCGACTCCGGCCATTGCGGCCACGCAGAAACCGACCATGAAAAAACCCGCCGAAGCGGGTTTTCACACTGCGTGCCAATGTTCTTACGGGTTTCGCTTCGCACTGCTTCACACGGGCGTTTTACCGACCTTGGGGTTGACCTGTGCCGGCGGGGGGATGTCGATGTCGCTGCGGGCCATACCCAGGCAGGCAATGTATCCGTCGATATGCTGATAGCCAACCTGCGCCTGGAAATCCAGAATGGCTTTATTGACGTCGGCGTCGAGCTGGTACTCCATCGCCGTCGCCACGGGCCCTGATGGATCTGACGTTCCCCATTGCTTGTACTTCAGCGACGCTGTAGCAACGCTGAGCAGATCGACCGCAATCTTCACGTTCTCAGGGGTGTCATGGTGAGGAACGTCGCTGTAGACCTTTTTCACCTCCTGGAGGCTGTCCGCATTCCATGCCATCGGCACGATATCCCGCGTCGTGAATATGCGTACCGCATTGCCTCGCATCTGCTCGTCGAAATAGCCGGCGAACACATCGTTGCCTGCCGTCGGCGCGGCAAACGTCTGGCAGTGGTACGTCAGAGACTGCAAGCCGCTCTGATTCTTCAGGTACAACACGATCGCGGATGCCAGCGCTCCTCCAAGGCTATGCCCGACAACGTTAACTACCGATGACGGTGGCACGGTGCTCAGGAATTGGACCAGCGTCTGATGACTTTCATCCGGCGTCTTCAGTACCTGGTACAACGCTCCGTTCGTACCCGCCGATATGCGTGCGTCCGACGGGCAGTTCGGCACATACGCGCTGAACGGCTCGAGGGTGTCATAGGAAAAATCGCTCAGAACATCAAGCGGGGACGCGAAATTGGTGCCGCTCGTCACCACCGTATATTCGTCGGTACCGGCCAATTGCACGACGACGGTGACATTGGCAGCTTCGCCATTCGGATCCAATACGATCGCCGGCCCCCAGGCAATTTCGAACCGATCGTTCCGGGTCATCTTCGATCCGTTCAGGCGATCCACGATGATTTTTTTGACCTGCGACGCAGTCGGATGCTTGATTTGCGTCCCGGCCCTGTCGGTTGCTGCGTTGTTGAGAACATAGGCCAACGTGAGATTGGCCTGCATTTGCTCGAGTCTGCTGGATGTCATGGTTCGCCTCGTCGTCGCGCTGCGGAAGGTCGTCATTGCGAACAAGCCGATTCGCGGCCGCTTGCGCCGATGCGGGTCGGAATCGGACGCGCAACGCGCGATACCTTGATTGCACGGAACGCAAGCGGGCAGGCTCGCAATGAGCACGCAAATCATGGCGCACGCGGTACGGCGGAACAACCTGTCGAGATTGGCAGGTACCGTCGGCCTGTCACGGCCGCGCGGGACGACTCGCGCTTCCGGGTGACGTGCGGATTGTATGGCGCTTTTTGAGGGTTATACGACCTTTGCGCCATGCGCGTCACATTCCATACTTCGCATCGAAGATCACGCCGGGAAACGCGCACGAACGCGATTGCGTTTCGAGCGTTCGCCCGGATCAATCACGACATGGAAAGGAATGGAACATGAGGCTCAAGAACAAGTCCGCGTTGATCACGGGCGGAACCAGCGGCATCGGTCTTGCAACCGCGAAGCTGTTCATTGCGGAAGGCGCGCGAGTAGCGGTTACGGGTCGCGACGATTCCGTATTCGAGCGGGTGAAGGCCGAGCTTGGCGAGCACGCGCTCGTTCTCAAGGGCGACGTGCGTTCGATCCAGGACATGCGAGCGATTGCTGCCGACGTACAAGAGCAATTCGGCGGGCTGGATGTCGTGTTCGCCAACGCCGGCTGGGCTTTCCCGTCCGCGGTCGACGACATCGACGACAAACTCTACGACGAGATCATGGACGTCAACGTCAAGGGCGTGGTGTTCACGCTTCAAGCGGCGCTGCCGTACCTGCGGGAATGTTCCTCAGTGATCCTCAACACGTCGTTCGTTGCGCAGACCGGCAAGCACGGCATCTCGTTGACCGCCGCTGCGAAGGCCGCCGTGCGATCGCTCGCCCGCAGCTGGTCCTACGAGTTTCTCGACCGGAAAATCCGCTTCAACGCGATCGCGCCCGGCGTGATGAACACGCCGTTGATCACCAGATGGGGCATGTCCGACGAATGGGTTCGCGACCGTCGCGCCGAGTTCGCCGCGACGATTCCGGTGGGCCAGTTGGGCAAGGCCGAGGACATTGCCTACGCGGCCCTCTATCTCGCCAGCGACGAATCCTCCTACGTCGTCGGCACCGAACTGGTCGTCGATGGCGGTGCGTCGCAGCTTTAAGCCTGCGGTTCACGTCCGCCACGCGGTTCGTCGTGGCGCTTATTCAAACCGGCCGAGCCCGGTGGCAGTCGCCGAGCGGCCGAAGTGTAAGGAGAATTCATCTTGACCGACAGTAGCGATAACAATACTTTCGTAAAGCCACTCACCCGAGCAGGCCGCTCGCGCCGCGATGTGCTCAAGCTTGGAAGCGCCGCCACCCTCGGCGCCGTCCTGGGCGGCAGCGCGTTGCTCGGGCATGCCACGACCGTTCCCGCACCAGCAGGCAGCGAGGGATTGCTTGCCCCAACTGCGCCCCTCAACATTCTGATCGTCAATTACGACGGCGGTACGCTTCTCGACTTCGCCGGCCCCAGCGAGATTTTCCACCGGCTACCCAATACGAACGTTCGCTACGCGAGCCTCGATGGAGGCAACGTGACGCTCGAATTTGGCGTCGTGTATGGCAACACCGAACGACTGGCCGATATCGAGCGGACCGATGTGATCCTGGTCCCCGGCGGGTCCGATCTGTCGGCGCCGATGCGACCGGCGTATCAGGCGCAGATCCGGCGTCTGGCGGAGAGCGCCAAGCACGTTACGTCGGTATGCAACGGATCGCTCGTGCTCGCCGCAACCGGCGTGCTCAACGGCAAGCGAAGCGCCTGCCACTGGGCCTTCGTCAACAAGCTGTCCGAATATGGCGCGATTCCCGTGCCCGAGCGCTTCGTCGAAGACGACAACGGCCGGTTCATGAGCGGCGGCGGCGTGACGGCAGGCATCGACTTCGCCCTTCGCGTGGCAGCGAAACTGCGCGGTCGACAGGCCGCCGAATTCACGCAACTCGCGATCGAATACGACCCCGCTCCGCCGTTCCACTCCGGTCATCCAAGGGACGCACGGCCCGAAGTCATCGCGATGGTCGACAAGAAGCTGCCCGGCGCATCCAGGGGGCTCGCACGAATCCCCGGCGTTCGCTGAAACGCTTGTCTGCAACAGGGGCAGGCCGCGGCCCCTGCCCGCTCCACCGGCCCATTTGGCGCCGCCCTTTCCATTCAAACCCGTACGGGAATCACACGATGCAACAGATCCGTCTTTGTACCGCTGCTCTGGCAGCCTGCGTCTCCTTTTTCGCATTCACGGCGCCGGCCACGGCCGGCGGCGCGCAACGTCCGCCCGAAGCGGCCATCAAGGCCGAAAACGCACGATGGGCGAATGCTTTTGCGCGCGGGGACTATGAGGCGATCGGCCGCCTCTACACCGACGACGGCACCCTCTTGCCGCCCGGAGGCGACAAAGTCACCGGAAGCCGCGCGATCGCCGACTACCTCACCAAGGGCTATGCCGGATCAAAACCGGGCACCGTATCGTTCAGCCATTACGAGTTCTACGGTGACGACCGGATGGTGACGGAGGTGTCGGATGCGGAAGTGCGCGATCACGATGGAAAGCTCCAGATCCGCGCCAAGCAGATCCTCGTCTTTGTGAAGCAGGCCGGCGAGTGGAAGCTGCATCGCGACATGTGGAACGACTACCCTCCGGTCAAAACCGCCGACCATTGAGCGGCCGGCGAAATCGCCCGTCAGACGGGCGTTGACCACGCCGCGCGCCGATCGGCCGGCGGTCGATCAGCGCGCGCCGTTCGATCTGCTCTCGCGTCGAATCGCTTGCGGTGGATGCCCGTGCAGTTTGATGAAGGCCCGTCGCATCCGTTCCGGATCGGTGAATCCCACCGCCAACGCGATCTGTTCGATCGGTTCGCTGCCGCTTTGCAGGCGCAGCCTCGCGGCTTCGACGCGCAGACGCTCGACTGCCTTGGCGGGCGTTTCTCCGGTTTCCCGGCGAAAGGCGCGGCCGAACTGTCGCAAGCTCAATCTTGCGGCATCGGCAAGCCGTTCGACAGGCAAGGCTTCAGCCAGATGCTCCCTGGCGAAATTCAGCGCGATGCGGATGCGATCCGATTCCGGCTCCATCTGCGACATGGCCGAGAATTGCGACTGCCCTCCCGGTCGACGATACGGAACGACCAACAGCCTGGAGACAGCGCGCGCAGTCGCCGCGCTCATATCTCGTTCAATCATGCCGAGCGCCAGGTCTATTCCGGACGCGATGCCCGCCGACGTCCAGACGCGCCCGTCCACCACGTAGATGCTGTCGCCGTCGACCCGGGTGTGAGGGAAGCGCGCCTGCAATAGCGCGGCGTATCGCCAGTGCGTCGCGGCTCTCAAGCCGTCCAGCAAGCCCGTTTCCGCGAGCAGAAACGCGCCCGTACACACGCTCGCCACCCGCGATGCCTTGGCGGCCAATTTTCTGGCGGCGGCGATATTTTCCGATGTCTGCATCGGCTCGATATCGCCGCCCACGAAAACGACGGTGTCGAACGCGCGCCTTCCGATCGGCTTCGTCTCGATCGACAGGCCCGTATTGCCATGAACCGGGCCGCCGGACTGCGAGATGACATGAAGATCGTACGGCGTATGGCCCGCGGCCGTGGCCACCTGATTGAAAGCCGCCAGTGGGCCGCCCAGATCAAGCGCATCGTAGCCGCGGCAAACGAAGAATCCGATTCGATGCATGACAGCGTTACCGAAAACCCAGGAGAGGCCTATTTTACCGGGAACCCTCGAATTGCGTCATTCGGCAGGCGGACGCCGTCACACGGCGACGGGAAGCTTCGCCACGACCTTGATCTCGAAGTCGAAGCCGTACAGCCAGGTCACGCCGACCGCGGTGAGCGCCGGATGCGGCGCGTCGCCCCAGAACTCCGGCACGACCTGCCAGACGCGCTCGAAGGTCGATTGCGGATCGACCATGAACACCGTGACGTCGACCACATCGTCGAACGTGCATCCGGCCGCGTGCAGGATCGCATTCAGGTTTCGAAAAGCGAGCCGCACCTGTTCCTGCAGATCCGGCTCGGGCGTCCCGTCATCACGACTGCCCACCTGACCGGAGACGAACAGCAACCCGCCCGCCCGTACGGCCGGAGAGTACCGGTTGCGCTCATACAGCGCCCGACGTCCCGGCGCAAACACCACATCGCGCTTGCCCATCTTCACCTCCATTGATCACTGGTTTCGATCGGCCCACTTTACCGACCGACACCCGCGCGATAAACGGCCATCCCTGTCCATGACCGTTTGTAAAATGCAAACAATTCAAATGCGAGGCATACACCCATGGATCGCTTCGATGCGATGCGCGCTTTCGTCCGGGTCGTCGAGGCGGGCAGCTTCACGAAGGCAGCCGAGACGCTGCATATGAGCAAGACCACGGTCACGCAGCTGGTCCAGCAGCTCGAGGCGCGCTTGCGGGTCCGGCTGCTGAACCGGACGACGCGCAGGATCAACGTCACGCCGGACGGCATCGCGTACTACGAACGCGTGACCCGGCTGCTCGCCGATATGGACGACGCCGAAACGAGCCTGTCGAGCGCATCGGCGGTGCCACGAGGCCGCCTGCGCGTGGACGTGCCAAGCCCGTTCGCGCGCCTGATCCTGATCCCCGCGCTGCCGGCATTCCTCGCCCGCTATCCGGACATTCAGCTCGACATGGGCGTGAGCGACCGTGCCGTCGACATCATCGGCGAGAACGTGGATTGCGTCGTGCGCGGCGGCGAGCCGAACGATCAGTCGATGGTCGCCCGGCGCGTGGCGGACCTGCCGCTCGGCATCGTTGCGTCGCCCGGCTATCTCGCACTCGCAGGCACGCCTTCGCATCCGGCGGAACTCGAAAACTCGCATCACCGCATCGTCGGATTCTCGTGGGGACGCGCGGGCAAACTCTATCCGCTCGTCATGCATCGCCACGGCGAGACCGTCGCGGTGCAAGGCCGTTACGCGCTCGCCGTCGATGACGGCAATGCCTATCTCGCGGCCGGCGTGGCGGGCCTCGGCATCATGTGGCTGCCGCGATATATGGCGAAAGCGCATCTCGAGCGCGGCGAACTCGTCACGTTGTTCGAAGACTGGCAACTCGATCCGATGCCGTTATACATCGCGTATCCGCCGAACCGCCACGTCAGTGCAAAACTGCGGGCGTTCATCGACTGGGTCGTCGAGCTGATGAGCGCCCCTGCTCCTGGGGAGCCGTAATGCGCACGTTCCGTGCGTCATGCGCGACCGCGCCGTTCGTGCGGGTGGCGGCGGCATCCGCGTCCGATCATGCGCGGGCCGCCCCTTTCGCTGCCGCGCCAGCGGATGACGCCAGCTCGTCGATCCGCGTCGCACGCAGCAACACGGGCCGATCGACCATCTTCCCGTCGACCGTCACCACGCCGCCCTTCGACTCGCGCATCGCATCGAGCACCTGCCGCGCCCAGCGCACCTCATCCTCGCTCGGCCGAAAGCACTTGTGCACGAATGCGATCTGTTTCGGGTGAATGCACAGCTTCGCGCCGAACCCTAGTTGCTTCCCGTTGAGCGCGTCACGCGCGATGCGCTCCCCGTCGTGAATGTCCGGCGTCACGCCGTCGACCGGCGACTCGATTCCGGCCACCCGCGAAATCAACGTCAGTTGCGACCGAAAGTGATTGAGCGAAACCCCATCGTCCGACATGCCCATGTCCGCGATGAAATCGAGCGTGCCGAACATCAGCCGCGCGACGTACGGCGCTTTCGCGACGTCGAGCGCGTTCCACATGCCGTGCGCGCTTTCGATCAACGGATAGAGGGGCACACGCCTGCGCGCAAGCGCGACGGCCGCGCACACATCGTCCGCACGCGCGGCCTTCGGCAGCACGATACCCGCCACGCCCTTCAACGCGCCAAGCGCGGCGTCGGCCTCGAACCACGGCGTGTTCCGCGCGTTGATCCGCACGAGCACCGGATGCTCGGGCGAAACCCACCGTACGATCGCGTCGCGCGCCGCCGCTTTCGCGTCCGGTTCGACAGCATCCTCGAGATCGATGATGACCGCGTCGGCGCCGCTGGCGAGCGCCTTGTCGAACCGCTCGGGCTTGTTCCCCGGCACGAACAGGTATGACTGGGCAGGCGCCGAGCGTCCGACGCTCGCGCGCACCGAGGCATCAGACGGCATCGACCACCTCCGGCACGAGCGTGAACAGATCGCCGACGAGGCCGTAGTCGGCCACGCTGAAAATCGGCGCTTCGGGGTCCTTGTTGATCGCGACGATCACCTTCGAATCCTTCATGCCCGCCAGATGCTGGATCGCACCCGAGATGCCGACCGCGATGTACAGCTGCGGCGCGACGATCTTGCCGGTCTGGCCGACCTGGTAGTCGTTCGGCACGTAGCCGGCGTCGACTGCCGCGCGCGATGCGCCGAGTGCCGCCGACAGCTTGTCGGCCAGCGGCTCCAGCACCTTCGTGTAATTCTCGCCGCTACCCAGACCGCGGCCGCCCGACACGATGATGTTCGCGCTGGTGAGTTCCGGACGGTCCAGCTTCGTCACTTCACGGCTCACGAATTGCGACTTGCCTGCATCGGCTGCCGCTTCGATCTTCTCGACCGACGCGCTGCCGCCTTCCGCCGCCACCGGATCGAAACCGGTCGCACGCACCGTGATGACCTTGATCGGGTCGCTCGACTGCACCGTCGCGATCGCGTTGCCCGCATAGATCGGGCGCTCGAACGTGTCGGCCGAATCGACCGCCGTGATGTCGGAGATTTGCGCGACGTCCAGCTTCGCGGCGATGCGCGGCGCGATGTTCTTGCCGTAGGCGGTGGCCGGCGCGAGGATGTGCGAGTAGTCCTTCGCGATGTTCAGCGCGGTCGCCTCGACGTTTTCCGCCAGGCCCGCTTCGAGCTGCGGCGCGTCGGCCAGCAGCACCTTCGACACACCTGCGATCTTCGCTGCAGCATCTGCCGCCGCTTGGGCGTTGTGGCCCGCGACCAGCACGTGGATGTCGCCGCCGATCTTCGCCGCCGCCGCCACCGTGTTCAGTGTCGCGGCCTTGATCGACGCGTTGTCGTGTTCTGCAATCACCAGAATCGTCATTTCTTTCCGCTCCCTCTTACAGCACCTTGGCTTCGGTCTTCAGCTTCTCGACCAGCGTCTTCACGTCCGGCACCTTCACGCCGGCCGCGCGCTTCGGCGGCTCCACCACCTTCAGCGTCTTCAGACGCGGCGCGACGTCCACGCCCAGGTCTTCCGGCTTCACGTTTTCCAGCGGCTTCTTCTTCGCCTTCATGATGTTCAGCAGCGTCACGTAGCGCGGCTCGTTCAGGCGCAGGTCGGTGGTCACGACCGCCGGCAGTTGAAGCGACAGCGTTTCCGCGCCGCCGTCGACTTCACGCGCAACGGTGGCCTTGCCGTCGGCCACCGTCACCTTCGACGCGAACGTCGCTTGCGGGAGGCCTGCCAGCGCGGCCAGCATCTGGCCCGTCTGATTCGAATCGTCGTCGATTGCCTGCTTGCCGAGGATCACCAGCTGCGGCTGTTCCTTGTCGACCAGCGCCTTCAGGATCTTCGCGACGGCCAGCGGCTCGACGCTGTCGTTCGATTCGACGAGGATTGCTCGATCCGCGCCGATCGCCAGCGCCGTGCGCAGCGTTTCCTGCGCTTGCGTGACGCCCACCGACACCGCGATCACTTCGGTCGCCACGCCCGCTTCCTTCAGGCGCACCGCTTCTTCCACCGCGATTTCGTCGAACGGGTTCATCGACATCTTCACGTTCGCGATGTCGACGCCCGTGTTGTCCGACTTCACGCGGACCTTCACGTTGTAATCGACCACCCGTTTCACCGCCACTACGATCTTCACGCGCTGCTCCTCCATCGGGTCATTGGGCTCATCCGGTAACGCGAGCCATTACACGCGCAATCCCGCATGACGACAACTATCGATTCGCTCTGCCGGTCATAGCCCGAACCTATTGCGCGGCCGTTTTCTGGCGCCGGATGCGACACGGCCCGGAAGATCCGGGCCGTGTCGTCAATCAGCGGTTCGCCGCCAGCGTCCCGGTGATCGCCAGGAATCGCGCGATATCGTCAGGCGCATGACAATGGAGCGGTGAGATCCGCACCGCGCCGCCGAGCTTGAACGATTTCAACATCCGGCCCGAATACAGGCTCGACGCGACGCGTTCATAGACGATCACGCCGTGCTTCTCGTATTCCCGCACCGCTTGCGTCGGTTCGAGGTGCGCGAAGCCGATCCCGACGATCAGGTCGCGCGTCGTCAGGTCGTCGTGATCCCAGTAGACCTCGACGCCGTCGATCGAGCGCAACCCGCGGCTACCGCCGCACCCGTCGAGCAACGCGGCCAGCAGCGCGCGCTCATGCAGTTCGATCCGGTGCATGCCCTCGACGAACAGCGTGCGCCGATCGTCCGAATCGACGAAATACCTGCCGATCCACGTGACGTAATCGACAATCGACGTCACGACCGCGAACTGCGCGGGCGCCGGGCTGCCCAGTTCCCAAACGCCGCTCTCCTTCGCGGCGAGCCGGTGATGCGGCAACGCGGCCGCACGCGGCGACAGCCACGAAATGCCCGAGCCGCGGCACCCGAAGAACTTGTACGGCGCGAAATTGATCCCGTCGACCGGCGTACGCTGCAGGTCGATGATGCCGTGCGGCGCATGCTGAACCGCGTCGACGACGATGAACAGGCCGGGCTTCTTCTCCCGCGCACGCGCGACGATCGCCTCGATGTCGAATTTCGCGCCTGAGATATTCGACGCGAACATCACGCTGAGCAGCGCGGTATCGGCGTCGATCAGCGACACGATCGCGTCGACGTCCACGCCGCCGGTCTCCGGATTGCTCGGCGCGATGCGCAGCGTCTTGCCGGTACGTTCCGCGTAGTACGTCATCGCGTCGTAGGACGACGGATGCTCGAGAACGGTTGTCACCGCATTGGTGCCCGGCACGTTTTCCATGATCGCGCGCACCATGTCGAACATCGCGCCCGATGCCGTCAGCGACGCGTATACCGTGCCGCCCTGCGCGTTCAGGATCGTTCGAACGTCGTCCTCGCCGCGCGACTGGATTGCTTGAAGGTCGAGCGCACGCTCATGGATGCGCTCCGGGCAATCGGGCAGCGCATCGATCCGCGCATACGCGTCGACCGCGGCCTTGAGCCGGAACGATCCGCCCGCGTTGTCGAAGAACAACCGCGCGCGACCGTCGAGATCGTGATCGACGTGATGAAAGCGCGCCTTGATCTGCTCCATCAATGCGTCGGGAAAAAATGCTCCACGGGTACTGCTCATCTTCGATGCTCCTGTTTGCTTCGGAATGTTGTGCGATCCAGGCATGGCGGCGTTCACCCGCGCAGCGATTCCAGGTATGCGCGGCCCTTTGCGGCGTCGTACTGGCCTTCCCATTTCGCGATGACGAGCGGCGCGAGCGCGTTGCCGACGACGTTCAGCGCGGTGCGGCCCATGTCCATGATTCGGTCGACACCGGCGATGAACGCCAGCCCTTCGAGCGGCAGCCCGGCGCTCGCGAGCGTCGCGAGCATGATCACGAACATGAAGCCCGGCACGCCCGCGGCTCCCTTCGACGTGACGACCATGGTCAGCGTCAGCAGGATCTGCTGCTGCCAGTCGAGATGCACGCCGTAGAGCTGCGCGACGAACAGCGTGCCGATGCCGAGATAGATCGATGCGCCGTCGAGGTTGAATGTGTAGCCGGTCGGCACCACGAACGTCGTGATGCTCTTCGGCACGCCGTAGTCCTCCATTTTCTTCATCAGTTGCGGCAGCACGGTCGCCGAACTGCAGGTCGAAAACGCGATGATCAGCTCGTCCTTGATCACGCGCAGCAGCGTCAGGATGCGGAACCCGAACAGCCGCGCGGTCACGCCGAGCACGGCGATCGCAAACAGCAGGATTGCGAAGTAAGTCACCGCGACCAGCTTCAGCAACGGCAGCAGCGACCCGAAGCCGAAGCTCGCGACCGTCACCGCGATCAGCGCGCACACGCCGACGGGCGCATAGCGCATCACCATGTTCGTCACCTTGAACATGGTGTCGGCAACGCCCTTGAGCATCGCGATCACCGGCTTGCGATGTTCGTCCGGCACCGATTGCAACCCGAGCCCGAACAGCAGCGAGAAGAAGATCACCGGCAGCAGGTCGCCCTTCGCCATCGATGCGACGATGTTGTCCGGGATGATGCCGAGCACCAGCGCCATCAGCCCGTGGTGCGCCTGCTGCACCTGTTGCGTCGCTTGCTGGTAGCGGGAGATGTCCGTGTGCCCGAGTTGCGACATGTCGGTGCCGACGCCCGGCTGCAGCACGTTGCCGATCACGAGCCCGAGGACGATCGCGATCGTCGTGATCACCTCGAAATAGAGGAGCGTCTTGATGCCGATGCGGCCGAGCGACTTGCCGTCGCCCACGCCGGCGATGCCAATCACCATGCTCGTGAACACGATCGGCACGACGATCATCCGCACCAGCTTGATGAAGATGTCGCCGGCCGGCTGCAGCAACCCGGACACGGCCGTGTCGCGCAATGACGGGAACCGGTTCAACACGAACCCGGTCGCGATGCCGATGACGAGCCCGATGACGATCTGCCATGCAAGGCCGATGCGCGGCTTGTGCGCCGCGTCGCCCACGGGCGGGGATTCGATGACGGTGTCCATGCTGTCTCCAAGTAAAGGGGTTCGATTGAACGCTGGCGGCGACGCGACGCGCTTTCTGGCGAACGCACTCGGCAAGCAATGCAATGGCAGAACCTTAAACAGCCGATATATGTAAAAAAAGCGATTTTTTGATATGTAAAAATATCGCTTTTTCTCATCTAATGAGGGCGATGCGATGCTCACGTTCAAGCAGATGGAAGCGCTGTACTGGATCGTGCAGCTCGGCTCTTTCGACGCGGCGGCCACGCGCCTCAACACGACGCAATCGGCCGTCTCGAAACGGATCCAGGAGCTCGAACGTGCGTTCGACCTGACCGTGTTCGACCGCGCGCATCGCAGCGCCCGGCTTACCGACAAGGGCGCCGAACTGTTCGACCATGCGAAGGAATTGCTCGAGCAACGCGACCGCGTCGTCGAGCGGATGAGTTCGAAGGAAGCGCTGGTGCGGCATGTCCGGATCGGCGTGACCGAACTGACCGCACTGACCTGGCTGCCGCGCCTGATCGCGGCGATCCAGACCGCCTATCCGCGGGTGCACGTCGAGGCCGAGGTGGACCTCACCGCCACGTTGCGCGAGCGCCTGGCGGCCGACACGATCGACCTGATCGTCGTCCCGCAGATTCATGCGGCGGAGTCGTTCGCGGCGACGGTGGTCGGTGAGGTCGACAATGCGTGGATGTGCGCGCCCGGGTTCATGCCGAAGCGCAAGACGGCCATTTCGTTGACGGACGTCGCGCGGTTTCCGCTGATCCTGCAAGGCACGCTGTCGGGCACGGGGCATCTGTACACGCGCTTTCTGCAGGAACATGGCGTCGCGATGCAGCGCGTGCTGACGAGCAATAGCCTGATCGCACAGATCGGCCTGACACTGTCGGGGCTCGGTGTCAGCTATCTGCCAAAGGCGTGCGTCGCGCATCTGGTCGCGTGCGAAGCGCTGGACATCGTGCGCACGCGGCCGGCGCTGCCGCCGGTTCGCTATGTCGCGCTGCACCGGGCCGAGCGCGCGCATTCGCTGACCGCCGATATTGTTCGGCTCGCGGCGCAGGCGTGCGATTTCAGCACGAGCCTGCTGGACCCTGGCGCGCATGACTAAGGTACGACGTCCCGCCGCCGGCCATCATGCGATGCATGCCCGCAGGACTCGCGACCTCATGGGGAGGCTCCGGCGCCCGCTCACGGCGATCACGGCGATCACGGCGCGGTCAAACGGCCCCGCGCTGCGCTGCACAAATAGAGCACCGGGTTGCGCCGCCACCGAACATCGAGGCGCTACCGGCGCCCTCTCTGCGCGGCCATCCGTCGCGACCCCGCGCTAGCGCAAACCCCGACCCCGGTTGCACTGTTCATCGCCTTTTGTGTCCTGTATTGTCCTTCCATCCCCGGTTGCCGAACCGGTGCATGGGAGGCTCACGATGCAGAAAAAGAATGCTGCAGCCGTCTGGATCCTGGTCGCGATGGTGGCGGGCATCGTGATCGGCTACATGATCTACACGAGCTTTCCCGACAAGAAAGCCACCACCGAAATCGCCGGTTACATCTCGCTCGTGTCCGACGTGTTCCTGCGCCTGATCAAGATGGTGATCGGGCCGCTCGTGTTCTCCACGCTGGTCGTCGGCATCGCGCACATGGGCGACGCGGCATCGGTCGGGCGCGTGTTCGTGAAGGCGTTCGGCTGGTTCGTCACCGCGTCGCTGATCTCGCTGCTGCTCGGCCTGTTCATGGCGAACCTGCTCCGCCCCGGCGACAACCTCGGCTTGCCGCTGCCGGACATCGGCGCATCGGCGAACCTCGCGACCTCCAAGTTCACGCTGAAGGATTTCGTCGGCCACATGGTGCCGAAGTCGTTCGCCGAGGCGATGAGCAACAACGAAATCCTGCAGATCGTCGTGTTCTCGATGTTCTTCGGCGTGGCGCTCGCCGCGCTCGGCGAGCGCGGCAAGATCCTCGTGGCCGCGATCGACCAGCTGTCGCACGTGATGCTCAAGATCACCGGCTACGTGATGAAGCTCGCGCCGCTCGCGGTGCTGGCCGCGATGGCCGCGACCGTCGCGGTCAACGGGCTGTCGGTGTTGCTGAAGTTCGCGGTCTTCATGGGCGACTTCTACCTCAGCCTGTTCCTGCTGTGGGCGCTGCTCGTCTGTGCGGGGATGGCGTTCCTCGGGCGACGCGTGTTCAAGCTGCTGGCGCTGATCAAGGAAGCGTTCATGCTGTCGTTCGCGACCGCCAGCTCCGAAGCCGCGTACCCGAAGATCCTCGATGCGCTCGACCGGTTCGGCGTGCGGCGCAAGATTTCGAGCTTCGTGATGCCGATGGGCTATTCGTTCAACCTCGACGGCTCGATGATGTACTGCACGTTCGCGTCGCTGTTCATCGCGCAGGCGTACAACGTCCACCTGTCGCTCGGCACGCAGATCACGATGCTGCTGGTGCTGATGCTCACGTCGAAGGGCATGGCCGGCGTGCCGCGCGCATCGCTCGTCGTGATCGCCGCCACGCTGCACCAGTTCGGGCTGCCGGAGGCCGGGCTGCTGCTGATCCTCGGCGTCGACACGTTCCTCGACATGGGCCGCTCGGCCACCAACGCGGTGGGCAACTCGATCGCGAGCGCCGTGGTCGCGAAATGGGAGGGCCAGCTCATGTCGGAGGCGGAAGCCGAGGCCAACCTGGCGCGCATCGAGGCGGAGCAGGAAGGCACGATCGCGCATCCGGCGGACGTCTGACGGAGGCCCGGCGATGAAGATGCAGCGATTCTGGCGCGCGCTCGCGCTCGCAGCCCTGCTTGCCGTGGGCGCAACCGCACGTGCTGACGATGCGCCCGCACCGCCGCCGCGCGCCGAGCCGCTCGCGCCGGCCCAACTGACCGGCACGCTCGCGAAGGTGCGCAGCAGCGGCACGATCGCGCTCGGCTACCGCGACGCGTCGATACCGTTCTCGTACCTGAATGCGCGCAACCAGCCGATCGGCTATTCGATCGAGCTCTGCAAGGCGCTCGTGTCGTCGATCGAAGATGCGGTCAACAAGAGCCTGACGATCCGCTGGGTGCCGGTCACGTCCGACAACCGCATCGACGCGGTGGTCAGCGGCAACGTCGATCTGGAGTGCGGCTCCACGACGAGCAACCTGGAGCGCCAGCAGCGCGTGGCGTTCTCGCCGATCATCTTCGTGGCCGGCACGAAGGTGATGGTGAAGCGAGGCGCGCCGATCCGCTCATTCCGCGATCTCGCCGGCAAGAAGGTCGCGGTGACGGCCGGCACGACCAACGAGAAGGCGCTGCGCGATCTGGACGCACGGTTCAAGCTCGGGATCCAGTTGCAGGTGGTGCCGGACCATGCGCAGGGCTTCGCGCTCGTCGCGAGCGGCCGCGCCGACGCGTTCGCGACGGACGACGTGCTGCTGTACGGGCTGATTGCCGAGAATGCGGGCAAGGGCGGCCAGTACGACGTGGTGGGCGATTACCTATCATACGACCCATACGGAATCATGTTCCGCAAGGACGATCCGCAGTTCGCGCAGGTCGTGAAGAGCACGTTCGAGGAGTTGGCCGTCGACGGCGAGATCACGCGTCAGTACAAGCGCTGGTTCCTGCGTCCGCTTCCGTCGGGCGTGAGTCTGAACCTGCCGATGAGCCAGCAACTGAAGACCATCATCGACGCGATCGGCGTCAAGAGCCAATGAGTGCGGCGGCTCGCATGACGAAATGAGAACGGCCCCGGTGTCTTGCCAGACACCGGGGCCGCTCACCGCACGCATTGCGTTTAACCGACCCGCGCTTCGTCCTGCCGCTCCGCTTCACCGCCATCCGCAGCCGTTCGCGCCAGCACGGGCTTCAACGCCTGCCCCGTATGGCTCGCGCTCACCTGCGCGAGCCCTTCCGGCGGTGCCGCCGCGACGATCGTGCCGCCGCCCACGCCGCCTTCCGGACCGAGATCGATGATCCAGTCGGCTTCCGCGATCACGTCGAGATCGTGCTCGATCACGACGACGCTATGCCCACCGTCGACCAGCCGGTGCAGCACGCGGATCAGTTTCGCGACGTCGGCCATGTGCAGCCCGACCGTCGGCTCGTCGAGCACGTACAGCGTGTGCGGCGCCTTCTGGCCGCGTCGCGTGATGTCGTCGCGCACTTTCGTGAGCTCGGTGACGAGCTTGATGCGCTGCGCCTCGCCGCCCGACAATGTTGGCGACGGCTGGCCGAGCGTCAGGTAGCCGAGACCGACGTCCTTCATCAGCTGCAGCGGATGCGCGATGTTCGAAATCGGTGCGAAGAACTCCACCGCTTCGTCGATCTCCATCGTCAGCACGTCGCCGATGTTCCGGCCGCGCCACGTGACCGCGAGCGTCTCCGGATTGAAGCGCTGCCCGTGGCACACGTCGCACGGCACCTTCACGTCGGGCAGGAAGCTCATCCCGATCGTGCGCACGCCCTGCCCTTCGCAGGCGGGGCAGCGCCCGTCGCCGGTGTTGAACGAGAAACGCGACGCCGTGTAGCCGCGCGCCCGCGCTTCGAGCGTATCGGCGAACAGCTTGCGGATCGTGTCCCACACGCCGATATAGGTGGCCGGACACGAGCGCGGCGTCTTGCCGATCGGCGTCTGGTCGACCTCGAGCACGCGGTCGATCCGCTCCCAGCCGCTCAGCGACGCGCAGCCCTGCCACGCATGCGTGACGTTCAGCGACGGCCGCGGCGCGCTGCGCGCGAGCACGCTCGAGCGGCGGTTGGCGGCCGGCGCGCCTTGCTGCGCGGCCTTGCGCGCGCGCCGCGTGGCCGGCGACGACAGCACCGAGCGGCCGACCGCGTCGAGCAGGTTCGTCATCAGCACGTCGCGCGCGAGCGTCGACTTGCCCGAACCGCTCACGCCCGTCACCGCGACGAGCCGCGCGAGCGGAATGCCGACGGTGACGTCGCGCAGGTTGTGCAGCGTCGCGTCGTGCACGGTCAGCCAGGCCTCCGGCACCGCCGGCGCGCCCTTCTTGCCCGCCAGGCTCACCGCGCGGCGCGGTTGCAGCGGGTGCGTCATCGGCTGCGCGAGCAGGCGCCCCGTCACCGAATCCGGCTGCGCGGCCAGATCGGCGACCGCGCCCTCGGCGACCAGCGTGCCGCCGCGCTTGCCGGCGCCCGGGCCGACGTCGATGATGTGATCGGCACGGCGAATCGTGTCCTCGTCATGCTCGACGACGACGAGCGTGTTGCCCTTGTCGCCAAGCTTGCGCAGCGCGTCCAGCAGGATCCGGTTGTCGCGCGGATGCAGGCCGATCGTCGGCTCGTCGAGCACGTAGCACACGCCCTGCAGGTTGCTGCCGAGCTGCGCGGCGAGCCGGATGCGTTGGGCTTCGCCGCCCGACAGGCTCGGCGCCGCGCGATCGAGGCTCAGGTAGCCGAGCCCGACCTCCTCGAGAAACGCGAGGCGGCTGCCGATCTCGCTGACGATGTCGCGCGCGATCTGCGCGTCGCGGCCGGTCAGTTCCAGCGCGTCGATCCAGCGGCGCGTATCGGACACCGTCCATTGCGCGACCTCGACGATCGGATGCGCGTCGAACGTGACCGCGCGTGCGGACGGGTTCAGGCGCGTGCCGCCGCAATCCGGGCACGGCTCGTTGCCGACGCCTTCCGGTTCCTGCTCGTCCGACGGCAGCGTCTGCTCGCGGCCGCGATCATCCCCGGCGCGCACCGTGTCGTCGTACGCCGCGCGCTGCTCGCGCGTGAGCGTGACGCCGGTGCCCACGCAGGTCGTGCACCAGCCATGCTTGCTGTTGTACGAGAACATCCGCGGATCGAGCTCCGGATAGCTCGTGCCGCACACCGGGCACGCGCGCTTGACCGACAGCACCTTGACCTCGCCGACGCGCGCGGTCGAATGACCGTTCTGCACCGCGTGGTGCAGCCCGTCGAGCGGCGCGAGCAGGTGCATCACGCCCTTGCCGAGTTCGAGCGTCTCGTCGAGCACCCGCCGCAATTCGGCTTCGTCGTCCGGCGACACGACGATATCGGCCACCGGCAGCTCGATCGTGTGCTCGCGGAAGCGGTCGAGCTTCGGCCACGGATCGACCGGCACGAACTCGCCGTCCACGCGCAGATGCGTGCTGCCGCGCGCCTTCGCCCATTTCGCGAGATCGGTATACACGCCCTTGCGGTTGACGACGAGCGGCGCGAGCAGCCCGACGTGCTCGCCGCGATGGTCGCGCAGCAGCTGCGCGGCGATCGACTCGACGGTTTGCGACGTGACCGGCGTGCCGTCGTGGATGCAATGCTGGAGGCCGAGCTTCACATACAGCAGCCGCAGGAAGTGCCAGACCTCGGACGTGGTCGCGACCGTGCTCTTGCGGCCGCCGCGCGACAGGCGCTGCTCGATCGCCACCGTCGGCGGAATGCCGTACACCGCGTCGACTTCCGGCCGCCCGGCCGGCTGCACGATCGAGCGCGCATACGCATTCAGCGATTCGAGGTAGCGGCGCTGGCCCTCGTGGAACAGGATGTCGAACGCGAGCGTCGACTTGCCGGAACCCGACACGCCGGTGATCACGTTGAACTTGCCATGCGGGATGTCGACGTCGAGCGCCTTCAGGTTGTGCTCGCGTGCATTGACGATCCGCACGACGTCCTCGCCCTCGATCGCGCGCCGCTCGCGTGCGGCGTTCAGCACGGCCTGCAGCGGCACGCCTTCGTCGGCCAACGCCGTTTCGCCATCCATCGCGCGGTCGTACTGCAGCAGCGCGACGCCGGTATGCGATTCCGCGCAGGCCTTCACGTCGTCGGGCGTGCCCGCGCACAGCACGCGACCGCCGCCGTCGCCGCCTTCCGGGCCGAGATCGATCAGCCAGTCGGCCGCGCGGATCACGTCGAGATTATGCTCGATCACGATCAGCGAATGGCCGGCCGCGAGCAGCTTGCCGAACGCCTGCATCAGCTTCGCGATGTCGTCGAAGTGCAGCCCGGTGGTCGGCTCGTCGAACATGAACAGCTTCGCCCGCGCGACGCGCGCCTCCTCGCTGGCGACGCGGCGCCCGCCGGCGGCCGCCGCCGATTCGGCGAGGAAGCCGGCCAGCTTCAGCCGTTGCGCTTCGCCGCCGGACAACGTCGGCACCGGCTGGCCGAGCTTCACGTATTCGAGACCGACGTCGACGATCGGCTGCAGCACGCGCAGCACCTCGGCGTCGGTCGCGAAGAACGCGGTCGCCTCGCTGACGGTCAGGTCGAGCACGTCGGCGATGTTCAGCGCACGGCCGTCGCGCTCGATGCGCACTTCGAGAATCTCGGCGCGGTAGCGGCTGCCGTCGCAGTCCGGGCAACGCAGGTAGACGTCGCTCAGGAACTGCATCTCGATGTGCTCGAAGCCCGAGCCGCCGCAAGTCGGGCAACGGCCGTCGCCCGAGTTGAAGCTGAACGTGCCCGCGCCGTAGCCGCGTTGCAGCGCGAGCGGCGCCTTCGCGAACAGCTTGCGGATCTCGTCGAACGCGCCGACATAGCTGGCCGGATTCGACCGCGTGGTCTTGCCGATCGGCGACTGATCGACGAACACGACGTCACCGACCTGGTCGGCGCCCGTCAGCTCGCGGAACGCGCCCGGCGACTCGGTCGCCTTGCCGTGGTGGCGCGCCATCGCCGGATAGAGCACGTCCTGCAGCAGCGTCGACTTGCCGGAACCCGATACGCCCGTCACGCACACGAGCCGCTGCAGCGGAATCTCGACCGTCACGTCGCGCAGGTTGTGCTCGGTCGCGCCTTCGAGCACGATGCGCGGCGTGTTCGCGTCCACCGGGCGGCGCGCCCAGTTCGACGCATGCGCGACATGCTTGCGGCCGCCCAGATACTCGCCCGTCAGCGTGTGTGCGGAACGGATGTCGCCCGGCGTGCCGTCGTAGACGATCGTGCCGCCGCGCTCGCCGGGCCCCGGGCCCATGTCGATCAGCCGGTCGGCCGCGAGCATCACCGACGGATCGTGCTCGACGACGACCAGCGTATTGCCCGCGTCGCGCAGCCGCTGCATCGCCTCGACGATTCGCGTGAGGTCGCGCGGATGCAGCCCGATGCTCGGCTCGTCGAGCACGAACAGGGTTTTCGTGAGCGACGTGCCGAGCGCCGTGGTCAGGTTGATCCGCTGGACCTCGCCGCCGGACAGCGTGCGGCTCTGCCGGTCGAGCGTCAGGTAGCCGAGGCCCACATCGCACAGGTATTTCAGGCGCGTGCGCACCTCGGCGAGCAGCAGCTTCAGCGCGTCGTCGAGCAGCGCGCTCGGCAGGCTCACGTCGTCGAAGAAGCGGCGAATACGCTCGATCGGCAGCAGCATCAGGTCGTGCACCGTCAGCCCCGGCAGCGCCTCGAGCTGCGCGCGCGTCCAGTCGACGCCGCGCGGCAGGAAGCGATCGGCGGGCGCGAGCACCGCGTCGGCGTTCGCCTTCGAGCCGAGCCGCCACTGCAGCGATTCCGTTTTCAGGCGCGCGCCGCCGCACACGTCGCACGGCGTGTAGCTGCGGTACTTCGACAGCAGCACGCGGATATGCATCTTGTACGCCTTCGATTCGAGATAGCCGAAGAAGCGTTTGACGCCGTACCACTGGCTCTGCCACTTGCCGTTCCAGTCCGGCGAGCCGTCGATCACCCATGCGCGCTGGGCGTCCGTCAGGTCGGACCACGGCGTGTCGCGCGGGATGCCGGCTTTCGCCGCGTAGCGCATCAGGTCGTCCTGGCATTCCTTCCAGGCGGGCGTCTGCATCGGCTTGATCGCGCCGCCGCGCAGCGTCTTGCGCGCGTCGGGGATCACGAGGCCGAGATCGACGCCGATCACGCGGCCGAAGCCGCGGCAGGTTTCGCATGCGCCGTAGGCCGAGTTGAACGAGAACAACGCCGCCTGCGGCTCCGCGTAGCGCAGGTCGCTGTCGGGATCGTGCAGCCCGGTGGAGAAGCGCCACACCAGCGGCTCGACGGTTGCGGCGAGCGCGTTGTCCGCGTCCGGCGCCAGCACGTAGACGTTCACGCGGCCGCCGCCGCGCTTGAGCGACGCCTCGATCGCCTCGACCACGCGCACCTTGTCGGCCTGCTGGACGCGAAAGCGATCGGCCACCACGTCGAGCAGCTTGCGCGGGCCGGTGGGCGACGCGACTTCGCGCTGCGCCTGCACGCGCGTGTAGCCGCTCGCGGACAGCCACTGCGCGACTTCGTCCTCGGACGCGCTTTCCGGCAGCTCGACCGGGAACGTGACGACGACGCGCGGATCGTCGGCGCGCGTGCGCTCGACGAGTTCCGCGTAGATCGTCTCGGGCGTGTCATGCCGCACCTGCCGCGCGGTCTGGCGGTCGAACAGCTCGGCGGCGCGCGCGTACAGCAGCTTCAGGTGATCGTTGAGCTCGGTCATCGTGCCGACCGTCGAGCGCGAACTGCGCACCGGGTTGGTCTGGTCGATCGCGATCGCGGGCGGCACGCCGTCGACGCGCTCGACCTGCGGGCGGTCCATCCGGTCGAGGAACTGCCGCGCATACGCGCTGAAGGTCTCGACGTAGCGCCGCTGGCCTTCCGCGTACAGCGTGTCGAATACGAGGCTCGACTTGCCGGAGCCCGACGGGCCGGTGACGACCGTCATTTCGCCGGTGCGCAGATCGAGATCGAGGTTCTTGAGGTTGTGCTGACGTGCTCCGCGAATGCGGATCAGATTGCTGGATGACAATTTGCCTGCCCGTCTGAATGAGTTAGCCGGAATCACGGTGCCGGAACGCTGCGGCCGATGCCCGCAGACGCGGCGCACGTGCCGCACGGGTCGTGCCCGCGCCGCTCGAGTTCGACGGATACTATACTGTATATTCATACAGTTTTCCAACCAAGGCTGCATCGTGCCGGGAACGTTCGCACGATTGCGACATCCGTGTGTCGCGTTGGCCCGAAACCGTCGTTCTGCTTATCGAAGCGTCGCGCGGGCAAGTAAGAATTCCCCGGAAAATGCCCGCGTTCCGGCGCTTTTTACCGGCGTCAACATTCATACGACGAATTCACAAAATGTCACAATCGCGTTCATTGGCGATGATTTATATTCCCTAACCGGTTGTTCCGCACGCCTTGAAAGGCAAACGTTTGCGGGCCCGCAACGCCATGTTTTGCGATGTCAAATCGAGAAGGCCAACCACGATATTCGGGGGCACGAATGCGCATTTTGGTTGTGGAGGACGATCCCGTTCAGGCGGAGGAAGTGCAGAACGCACTCGCTCCGTTCTGCCACACGATCAAGGTCGTCGTCGATGGAGAGCAGGCGTTGCGTTACCTGCGATCCGAGTCGGTCGACGCGGTCGTCCTCGACTGGCACTTGCCGTGTCTGACAGGCATCGAAGTGCTGAACTGGATTCGTACGCGCGCCGATGTCGAATACGGCGTTCTGTTCCTGACCAGCCGCGTCCAGGAGCTCGATGTCGTCAGAGCGCTGGAAGCCGGCGCCGACGACTACCTGAGCAAACCGTTCCGCGCGGAGGAATTGGCTGCGCGGGTCAATGCGTTGCTGCGCCGCGTCGCGCGGAACGTGAAGCGCGATGAGCCGATTCGGGCCGGCGAGTATCTGCTGGACCCCGTGCATCGTGCCGTGAAGCTGCGCGGCACCACGATCGAATTGACAACGAAGGAATTCCAGCTCGTTGCGTGCCTGTTCAACAACATCGGCAAGATCATGTCTCGCGAACAGCTCGCAACGACGGCCTGGGGACGAGAACTGGGAACGGAATCGCGCTCTCTCGATACACACATCTACCGAATCCGGCAAAAACTGAAGCTCGGCATCGAGAATGGCTTGCGCCTGTCCGCCATTTATACGTTGGGCTATAGACTGGATCAGACCAAGGCGACAGCCGAGCTGCATTGCAGCGCCGAAGTGATGATGGAAAGTCGCGCGTGAGTTTTCGTCGCACGTGGAAAACGGCGTGAACAGCATCACATCGGCTTCGGCGCGATGATTCCGACTGAACGGGAGAACCGGCGGCGCGTGCGGCCGGGGCCGCACAGATCGCTATCCGCAGCCCGTACGTCCGGTATCCTGCCGCGGCAATTCCGCGGCCCACTCTCCCATCAATATTTTGCACGCCTTCTTTTATTCCTGAATCCGTGGTGATTCCGGACTCGCCAGCGCCTGATCCTACGGTCTGCTCGCGTGCAGTTTCCACGCGAGGCCGCATTCCCTCATAGCACATGCGGCCCATGAAATTCGCCTTCCCGTATCAATGTCGTCGCAGTTCCACATTTAATCCAGAGTGACAAATGTTTACTTTTTAAATTGCAGGCCCTCTCCTAACATTCGGTAAGCCAAATCAATAACTTTTTCAGTTCCAACAACATCAATACGTCATAAACAATTTGACAGGAGCGAGTCACGCAAACACGAGCACCGAGCGATTGACGCGATCGCCTCGCGGCGTCGCCACGCTCTGCACGTCTGGCAACTTGATTGCTTCGAAGAAGCATATACAGCGTTGAGTATTTTATAAAGCAACGGCGATTTATCGCCGGCCGTGGCGTATCTATATCGAGATAAAAGATGCAAACCCCGCCAAAACAATCGGTCGCCTTCGACAATGCATCCGGTCGCCCCGCATATCCGGCCTGCGAATCCGTACAAGTCACGGGGATCCGTGGCGCCCGAGTCTCGATCAGATCGATCGTGACTTGATTTCCATTTACCCATTCAACTTCGTACTACTACGAAATCTACTCTGATAGAGCGTCTTCATTTCACACGGAGCATCAAATGAACAGAGTGCACAAAGTCATATGGAGCAAGGCGCGCGGGGCGCTTGTCGCTGTGTCGGAAATCGACACGGCCGAGGGAAAAGGTCAGACGGGGTCGTCGGCAGGCGCGATTGACAGACGTGGCGTTACACGTCGCCCGGAACTACGCATAACAAAATGCGCCGCGGCGATCATCCCGCTATTGTTCGGCGCAATCGCAATGCCCGAACAGGCAGCTGCGCAGTATCAAGCCGGTCCTGGCTCAAGTGCCACCGGCACGGCCGCAACAGCGGTCGGCACCAACACGGTCGCGTCCGGCACAGGAACCAGCGCATTCGGCCAAGCGGCGACGGCAACCAACAGCAGTTCGACCGCCATCGGCGGCAACACCACGGCGAGCGGCGTCGGTGCGAGCGCGATAGGACATCTGGCACTGGCGACCGGCACCAACGCTTCCGCGCTCGGTGCGTCCGCAGCCGCGACCGCTGAAAACGCCAACGCATTGGGCGATTTCTCGACGGCGTCAGGCGTCGGCAGCACGGCGTTGGGCGCGGGTGCCCGAGCGAGCGCTGACAACACTCTAGCCGGCGGATTGAACGCAGCCGCCAGCGGCATTTCATCGATTTCGCTCGGCAACGCATCGGTAGCCTCCAACAATTCCGCGACGGCGCTCGGCGCCGGCAGTACCGCATCGGGCGATCATTCGACCGCGTTGGCGACAATGTCGACAGCAGCCGGCAGCTACTCGATCGCGATGGGTTTCGATGCGATCACCACCAACACCGCCGACGCCGGTCTCGCATTGGGATCGGGCGCATCGGCCAGCGGCGCGTCCGGCATCGCCATCGGCGTCAACAGCGGTGTGTCGGGCGTCAACGCGATCGCGCTCGGCCCGGGCGGCACGGCCGGCGTCCCCGGTTCCGGCACCCAGGCCACGGGCGACCGGGCGGTCTCCATCGGCTTCAACGCGCTCGCCAGCAATACCGGTGCGCAGGCATTTGGCAGTCAAGCGACGGCGAGCGGAACGAGTTCGATCGCGATCGGTAACCTCTCCAACGCGTCCGGCGTATCGGCCGTTGCAGTCGGCCCGACTTCGCAGGCGCTCGCCGCATCGACCGTCGCATTCGGCGACACCAGCACGGTCGCCGCTGCCGCGGGCACCGGTTCGATCGCGGGTGGCCACAACTCGCAAGTGGCCGGCGGCACGGGCGCCGTCGCGCTCGGCGAAGGCCAGACCGCGAACGGCAATGGCGCGGTGGCGATCGGCGATCCGAACACCGCGATCGGCAACGGCGCGGTGGCAATGGGCGCCAACAACACCGCGAACGGCAACGGCGCGATCGCGCTGGGCAATACGAACGTCGCGACCGGACAAGGGTCCGTGGCTCTCGGCAACGCGTCGCAAGCCAATGTCGCCGGCGCGGTCGCGATCGGCGACAGCGCCGTCGTGCAGGCCGCCGCGACCAACGGCGTCGCGCTCGGCTCCGGCGCGATTTCCAGCGTCGCCAACAGCGTGGCACTCGGTGCGGGCTCGACGACGACCACGGCGACGCCGACATCCAGCGCAGTGATCGGCGGCGTGACCTACAACTTCGCGGGCACGGCGCCGACCGGCGTGGTGAGCGTCGGCGCCCCGGGCGCCGAGCGACAGATCCAGAACGTCGCCGCCGGCCAGTTGAGCGGCGCCAGCACCGACGCCGTGAACGGCTCGCAGTTGTTCGCGACCAACCAGCAGGTGACCGCCAACACGACGGCGATCTCGAACATCAACAACGGCGCGGGGATCAAGTATTTCCACGCGAACTCGACGGCCCCCGACTCGTCGGCAACCGGCGCCGATGCGGTGGCGATCGGCGGCAACGCGCAGGCTACCGTCGCGAATTCGGTGGCACTCGGTGCAAACGCAACGACCACCGCGGCGACGCCCACGCCCGGCGCGACGATCGGCGGCGTCGCCTACACCTTCGCGGGCACGGCGCCGACCGGCGTGGTGAGCGTCGGCGCGCCGGGCGCCGAGCGGCAGATCCAGAACGTCGCCGCCGGCCAGTTGAGCGGCGCCAGCACCGACGCCGTGAACGGCTCGCAGTTGTTCGCGACGAATGAGCAGGTGACGGCCAACACGACGGCGATTTCGAACATCAGCAACGGCGCGGGGATCAAATACTTCCATGCAAACTCGACGCTGGCCGATAGCCAGGCAACGGGTACGGACAG
Source organism: Burkholderia sp. SIMBA_062 (assembly GCF_046534765.1). Taxonomy (NCBI): domain Bacteria; kingdom Pseudomonadati; phylum Pseudomonadota; class Betaproteobacteria; order Burkholderiales; family Burkholderiaceae; genus Burkholderia; species Burkholderia sp. SIMBA_062. Next base: position 77,081 of record NZ_JAWRYD010000018.1, on the reverse strand, counting down.
CATTGCCGTCGGCCCTCAGGCAGTCGCCAGCGCGGCTGACAGCTTCGCAGCCGGCAGCGGCGCGCAATCGACCGCCGCGAACGGCATGGCGCTCGGCGCGCAGACGACCGCTTCGATCGTCGGCGGTGTAGCGATCGGCTCAGGCTCCGTGTCGGACCGCGCCATCGCGGCGGGCAGCGGTACCATCCCGGCCGGCAGCCACACGGTGCCGTTCAACACATCCGACGCGACGCTGCTCGGCGCGGTGTCGTTCGGCAGTGCATCGGGGAACACATACCGGCAGCTCATCAATGTCGCCGACGGCACGAACGCGCACGACGCGGTGACGGTCAGGCAGTTGACCGGCGCGCTGCAATCGTTCGCCGTGACGCCGACGATGTACTTCCATGCCAATTCGACCGCGGCCGATTCGCTCGCCGTGGGTGCGGAGTCGATCGCGGTGGGGCCGACGACCGTCGTCAACGGCGACAACGGCGTGGGGATCGGCAATGGCGCGATCGTCCAGCAGACGGCGCCTGGCGGCGTAGCGATCGGTCAGGCGGCGAATTCGGGGCAGGCCGATGCGATCGCACTGGGCAGCGGCGCGAATGCGACCGGGCCACAGTCGATCGCGCAAGGCGCCAACGCCGTCGCGACTTCGTCGGGCGGCATCGCGATCGGCTCCGGCGCGAACAGCAGCGCCGCCGATGCCCTCGCGCTCGGTTCCGGCGCCAGTGCGAACGTCGCGAACAGCATCGCGATCGGCGCCGGATCGGTCACGACGGTCGGCGCGCAGTCGAACTACATTGCCTACGGCCTGAGCAGCCCGCAGTCGTCGGCCGGCGAGGTCAACATCGGTAACCGCAAGATCACCGGCGTCGCCGCCGGATCGGCCGGCACCGATGCGGTCAACGTCAGCCAGCTCGACGCCGTCAACCAGAACCTGACGACGCTGATCCAGAACATCAGCAATACCAACGGCAGCGGCGGTTTCCCGTCGACGCCTGGCTCTTCGACGCCCCCCGCGTCGACCGGCTCGAATTCGTCGGCCGGCGGCAACGGCGCGGTCGCGTCCGGCTCGAACAGCACCGCGGTGGGCAACGGCTCGACCGCGTCGGGCACCGGCTCGACCACGATCGGCGCAGGCTCGACGTCGTCGGGCAACGGCTCGGTCGCGATCGGTTCAGGCAGCAACGACGGCGGACGAAACAACGTCGTGTCGATCGGTACGGCCAACTCGCCGCGGCAGCTCACGAACGTCGCGGCAGGCACGGCGCCCACCGATGGCGTCAACGTCCAGCAGTTGAATGCCGCGGTCGGCAACGCGAACGCGTATACCGACGCGAAGATTCAAGGCCTGCGGCGAGACGCGGATGCGGGAACCGCCAGCGCAATGGCTGTCGCGGGGCTGCCCCAACCTTCCGGACCGGGCAAGAGCATGGTCGCCATCGCCGGCAGCGTCTATCGAAGCCAGTCCGGGCAGGCCATCGGCATCTCCACGATCTCGGAAAACAATCACTGGATCTACAAGGCCGCCATCACGACCAACACGCGCAACGACTACGGTGCCGTGATCGGTGCGGGCTATCAGTGGTGATCGCGAGAACCCGATATCCAACCGGGCTCGTCCGCGGCCGTGCAACGCCTCCATCGCGCGTTGCACGGCTGTCGGATGCGCTGCTCCCAATACGATGAGAGATATAGATCATGAAAATCCAATGGGCACTTGCGCTGTCTATCAGCCTGCTTTCCGTTGCAACCCTCGAAGGCTGCGCCGTCAGCGGTCCGCCCAAATTCCCGGATCCGCAGTCGGCCAGCCCGAAGGGCGGCACGTTCGTGAACGTGGACAATCTTCGTAACGTCGCGCCTGGTCTGAACAAGGATCAGATGTACGACCTGCTCGGGCCGCCGCATTTCAACGAGTGGTTCGTCGGCAGCCATGTGTGGAACTATCTGTTCGACTTCCGTCGCGGCAACGAGGTCGTCAGCTGCCAGTATCAGGTGCGCTACGACCAGCACATGAAGGTCACCGATACCTACTGGCGCGAACCCGCATGCGCCGACTTCGTACGCGCGTCGTCGGCCGCGCCGGTGGCCGCGGCCGAGCCGCCGGTGTCGACGCTCGAGCAATTCACGCTCCAGAGCGACGCGCTGTTCGCATTCGGAAAATCGAGCCTCGATTCGATGCTGCCGGCCGGCAAGGCGCAGCTCGACGACGCCATCGAGCGGATCAAGCGGCATAAGGGGATCACGCGCATCGTCGTCGTCGGACACACGGATCGTCTCGGCCCGGGCACGGTGAACGAACCATTGTCGCGAGCGCGTGCGCAAACCGTGCGCGGTTATCTGATCTCGCACGGGCTGAACAGCAGCATCATCGACGCGGAAGGCGTGGGATCGAGTCAGCCGGTCACGCATTGTCCGGCGGGTCAAAGCCGCGCCGTGATCGCATGCCTGCAGCCCGATCGCCGGGTGTCGATCAGCGTAAGCGGCCGCAACTGAAACGCGGCGAGCCGGTCGCGCCACGCACGCTTCGCCCGCGTGGCGTGCATGGCGCGACCGGCCGAGCCGACGGGTGGAACGGATAGCGCACCTCCGGATGACGATGATGAGACGGGTCGGGGTTTATGTGGACGGAAGCAGCATGGACGCGAACGGCGGCCATCTGATGCGGTACGAGGTATTGCGCGCGCTCGCCGGTCGTGCCGGGGCCACGATCCAGCGGCTGCATGCGTATCTGAGCTTCGACGAACGCCGCGCGGCGCGCTCGCCCGACTACGATGCACGCATCAAGGGCTACCAGGCGGCGCTGCGCGACAAGGGATTTCGCGTCACGATCAAGCCGCTCAGGCACTACGCGGACGAAGACGGAACGGAAACCGTCAAGTCCAATTCGGATCTCGGGATGGCGATCGATGCGCTGTCGGAATCGGACCGCCTGGACACCATCCTGATCGCGACCAGCGACGGAGATTTCGTCGAAGTCGTCCGCGCCCTGCAGAAAAAAGGATGTCGGGTCGAACTCCTGGGTTTCGATAACGTCCCCCTCGAGCTGCGGGAAGCGGCCGATCAGTTCATCAGCGGCTATCTCGTCCCCGGCCTTCTGCCGGTTCGAGATTCGGCCCCCGGCCTGCCCGCATGGGGTCAAGTGGGCTCGCGCGTGCGTGGCGTGTGCAACCGGTTCGAGCCGGACGACGGGTATGGCTTCATCGCGTTCTGGCCTTCACTGCCCGATACACCGCTGCTCGCGGCTGCCGAGACCAGCCCGGCCTATTTCCGCAGCAGCAGTGTTCAGGATCCCTCGATACTCCATCGTTTGCCGTCGAGAAACACGGTGCTCGAATTCGAACTGGCAACGCCGGCGAAGCAGAACGGTGCACCGGAAGCGCGCCGGATTCAGGTCGTTTCCGGCGCGTAGCGCGGGCCCCGCTCGGCGAGCCGCGTGACATCGTCATCCGAGCGGCGAAGCGCGGATGTCGGCGCCGAGGTCAGTTTCCCAGCGCCGCGTCGTGATCATGCCTCGACAGGAACATGAAGAAGGTCGTCCCTTCTCCGAGCTTCGATCGCACCTGCAGCTTGCCGCCGAGCGAATCCACGACGGTCTTGACGAATGCCAGACCGAGGCCGTGCCCGGACAACGGCGAGGCCCCGTCCAGCTGCGTGAATTCCCGAAACAGCTTTTCCTGGTCTCGCTCCGATATGCCCGTCCCGTAATCGGTCACGGCGATCTTCACATGCCGTTCCGTGGCGGACAGCTCCACGTCGACCGTCGAGGCTTCGCGGCCGAACTTGATCGCATTGCCGATCAGATTGACGAACGCCCGCCGCAGCAGCTGCACGTCGGCGATCGTGCTCAGCCCCGGCTCCGCCATCAGGTTGACGATCGTGGATTTCGCACTCGCCTGCGGCAGCAGATCGTCGACCGCATCGCCCAACACCAGCGCAGGATCCACTGCGGCGAGCTTCGGCGGCAAGCTTTCGGCCTTGGCGAGAAACAGAAAATCGTCGGACAGGTTGAGCGCCCGCGTCGCGTACTGCGAAATCAGCTCGGCAAACCGTTGCGGGGTATACCGCGACGGATCGCGCTTTATCTGCGAAGCGAGCGCAAGGATCGACGCCTGCGGAGACCGCATGTCGTGCGACAGGAAACGCAGGACCATGTCGCGCTGCCGCTCGGCGAGCCGTACGGACGACACGTCCGCCACATGGAAGACCAGCGCACGCTCGCCGAAGGCGGACGGCCGGATCGGCGCGCACTTGATCAGCAGCGAGAGGCCGCCGCGCGCATTGGCAATCTCGACGCCCTGGTCGAGCTGCGATTTCGTCTGCGCCGACACATCGTCGCCGTGCGGCGAGTGATTGAGCCATGTCAGCGCCTGTGCGGCGAATTCATTGGCCCGATGTGACGCCGTGATCTGAAACAGTACATCGGAGACCGAGCGCCCGGCCGGCGAATGCCGCGACCCCGGATTCCCATCGGGCTCCCCGCACAACGCCGCAACCCGCTCGTTCGCCAGCAGAACGACTCCCGATGCCGACGCAATCAGTGTCGCTTCCGGCAGGCTGTCGACCCATGCGTCGATCAGCGCGCGATACCTGCGAACCTGCGCGTCCAGTGCGCCCGCCCTGCTCAGTTCTCGCCAGACCGGGTCCATGCAATGCGGAACGACGGCGGGCTCCGCGTGCAGCGAAGGCTCGATCGTCAATCGATCCGCCAGCCGAACGATGAAGCGCAACAGCGCTTCCAGACGTCGCCACGACCACAGCACACAGGCGAGCACGCAGATAAGCATGCCTGTGGTGGGCGGCAGAATGCGGTCGCCAAACCGAAACAGCGCGAACGCGCCCGCCGCGATCGCGGTCGTCAGGCCGATCGACGCGACCACGCCCGCGCGCGGACTCAGCCGATAGAGAAGCGCGCAAATCGCGCACACAACCAGTTCGTTGAACAGCAGTTCGACCGCGAAACCGGTCTCGCGCGGGAGCGCGGCCGTCGCGGGCGCCGCGATTTCATCGCCAGCCGCGAAAACGTTCGCGAGCGTCGGCACGCCGCCCGAAGACGACACCGACGACCCGCCGGCAGCTTCGATCGACGACCGAATCAGGACGGACCGACCGCTCAGGTTGCTCGGCGGCACGCGTCCGTCCAGGACGTTGATATACGAATAGAGCACATAGGGGCGAGGACATTGAAACGACGCAGCCTCCACACAGCCCTTTGCGCGAGTATTGATGCCTGCCTCGGGCAGCGGAGGCGCCATGCGTCCGTTGTCTCGGCCGATGGTCTCGCCAACGGCCTTGTTGGCCGCACGGCCGCGCGTTGCCTCACGCAAGCTCGTCAGGTCGATACCGATCGCGGCGACGCCGCTGCCGGCGAGCCGGTCCATCATCCGCTCGCGCGTTTCGCGACTGAACGGCCAGCCGCCCAGATGCTCGATCGTACGATCGTCGACGACGATGACGATCAGCGATTTGCCCGCACTGCCATGGGCAGATTGCGACGCAAGATCGAAAAAGGCGCGGTCGACGCGATGCAACAGATGGGTCGTCGTCAACACCAGACACACGAGCATCAGTGTGAATGTCATGCACACCCACTCTCCGGCAAGATCGAAGCGGGGATCGTCTGCCAAGTTCTCGCGCTTGTCACGCGCGCGGCACAATCTCGATAAAAAAATTCGTCCAACCATGTCAATTCGATGATGTTTCACGATATCGCACTAAACGACACTCGAAATGACGCCATCAAATTCCGAGATCTTCCCCGACGAATTATCAATACTTTATGAAACATCCATTCTAATAAATTGCAATTTCGTACAGCCACGTATTCACGACACTTCGCCCCCAAAACCCCTTTATCGGCAGATTTAGAACCGACAAAACTCACATATAAATCAATAAATAATTACAATGATTATACACCATTTAAATTAAAAATTGAAGTCGTATATTGCATTTAAAATTCGCATTGAAGATATCCGCACGATTCAATCATTCAACCCATCCTGCACGTCACAGCACGCCCCTGCATTCATCACCTATTTTCATCTCAAAAAATACAGATCACATGCTCGCCTCAACGTTGAAACGTTTTCATTCCCTGCAATGCAAGGCAACTATCGAACCCATACCCGGCTCGAAATCCGGCGACATACGCCACCCATCAAACATTCAGGATGACAAAACAAATTTACATTTGTTTGTTTTTCGAAGTTGAAAATTCAGGATCCCGTCCATAGAATCGAGTGATCCAAAAAAAGCAGCAGCCCTCCCGATCCGGCATTCCGGAATATTCATGAAAGCTACCTTATTGACGAACCATCCACTCGACGACGCCGAACGGGGGCTTCACGAGGATGAGTTCTTTTTCCTGCTCCAACCCAAGTTCGCGTTGCAGGAATTCCGCCTTTGCGGCTTCGAATACCTGATCCGCTGGCGACATCCGCAGCGCGGCGTCCTGGGGCCAGCCTCGTTCATCAGCGTGGTCGAGGATTCGTTCCTGGCCGGCCGCTTCACGGATCTGCTCACCCACCGGGCGACGCGCATGCTCGCGCGGTGGATGGCGCCCGGATATGACGCGTTGTCGCTGTCCATCAACTTGTCCTCGCTGGAATTGGGGCATGCGGACTTTCCTGGTCAACTGTCCGCGCTTCTCGAATCGCTCGACCTCGATCCGAACCGATTCCAGATCGAATTGACCGATGTCGTTCCGCCCGCCGAGCTCGATTGGCTGGTGGAAGCCATTCATGCGGTGCAGGCTGTCGGCGTGCGGGTTGCGCTCGACGACTTCGGCGCCGGCTTCAACTCGCTGACGCTGCTGCAACAATTGCCGGTGGACATCGTCAAGTTCGATCGGTCGTTGATCCGCGATGTGGTGCAGAACAGCGAATCCATGCGCGTCGTCGAAACGCTGGTGCAGCTTGCAAAAGGTCATGGCAAGCAGATCGTGATGACGGGCATCGAGACCGCGGAACAGTTCGAATGGGCGCGCGCGTTGCCCGGCGTCGAAGGTCAGGGCTTCTACCTCGGCGAGCCGCTTTGCGAGGCGGATGTCGAAGCTTTCGTCGCGGACAGCCAGTGCAGAACGCATCCGTAGACGGTCATCGAGCCGAGGTATCCGCTTCGCCTGTTCAGCCGCGTGTTGCGGCATGGCGCGCAGGTTCCGGCCACCCGGTGTGCCGGGCTCGATGCCGGCCACCAAACAGCGCGCCTTCCTGAAGTGAATCTGCCATGTGCACTCCGTTCGGGCCTTTGTCTGGTGAACCGCTGCATACGGAATGCGGCCAGCATAGAACAGCGCCTCCAGTGCGCAAAGTGAACATTTGTCACTTTCCCGTACGTTCGGCGCCCTACCAGCGGATCAATGCCGATCCCCACGTAAAGCCCGACCCCATCGCCGGCATCAGAACGAGGTCGTTCTCCTTGATGCGTCCATCGGACACCGCCTCACTGAGCGCGAGCGGAATCGACGCCGCCGACGTGTTGCCGTGTTTGCCGACGGTGAGCACGACCTTCTCCATCGGCAGGTTCAACTTCACGCCGAGCGTCTGCACGATGCGCTGGTTCGCCTGATGCGGCACGACCCAGTCGAGATCGTCCTGGGTCAGGCCGTGTGCCGCGAGCGCTTCCTGCGAAGCCTCGGCGAGATTGACCACGGCATGCAGGAATACATCGCGCCCTTCCAGATGCATCTTGCCGGCGCTTTGCGTCGACGAGACGCCGCCGTCCGTATGAATCTTGTCGTGATGCCGGCCGTCGGAATGCAGGTGCGTGGAGAGCACACCGCGCGGCTTGTCGCCGTCGGTTCGCTCACCGCGCAGCACCACCGCTCCGGCGCCGTCGCCGAACAGCACGCAGGTATTTCGATCCTGCCAGTCCACGATGCGCGACATCGTTTCCGCGCCGATCACGATCGCGGTGCGGGCCTGACCCAGCCGGATCATGTTGTCCGCGACCGAAAGCGCGAATACGAAGCCCGAGCAAACGGCCTGCACGTCGAACGCCACACCGCCCTGCATGCCGATTGCCTCCTGGACGCGCACGGCGGTTGCGGGCATCGTGCGATCGGGCGTGCAGGTGGCGAGCACGATTAGATCGACATCGGCTCCGCTGATGCCGGCTTGCTTCAGCGCGGCGGTGGCCGCGCCGATCGCGAGATCGGACGTGTGCTCGCCGTCCGCCGCGATACGGCGCTCCTTGATGCCGGTGCGCTGCGTGATCCATTCGTCCGTGGTATCGACCATGCGCGCGATGTCATGATTCGTCACACGCCGCTCGGGCAGTGCCGAGCCGCAGCCGACGACGCGCGAGGTCCAGTTCCCCGCGCCGGTGATTTCCGCCATCTTCCGTACTCCGGTGAAGATCGATGAGGCGCGCCGGCGGCCAACAGGGGCTGAACCGGCGCACGCGAGTTACCAGTTTCCTGCGCTTGCCCCTTCGCCCGTTTCCGTATCCGCGGCTGTGTCCGTCGGCGTGAGCGACACGAGATGCTCCGCCAACGCGATGAACGTCGGGTAATCGTAGAGCACCGTATCGTCGATCTTGATCTTGAGCCGCTCTTCGAGAAAAAACGCGAGTTCCACGGAATGCATGGAATCGAAGCCGGCATCGGCGAAAGTCTGCTCGAGATCGGTCGGCACCTGCAGATTGCTCGCCTCGGCCCATTCCTGGATCCAGCCGAGAATGGTCTGGGCGGTCACCGCGGACCCGTTCAACGTTGCGGCTTGAAGTTGTTCGCTCATGGCATTGATTTCCTGAAGTCGGTTTGATGAAGAAAGGCACGGCACGAAGCGCCGTGCGTTGTACGGCTGAATCGAAACACGCCAGCCTATGCGGGCGTCACCTGCGCAAGCGGTTCGAACCCGGCACGCGTGGCGTCCGGACTGCCGCCGAGGAAAGCCGCGACGCGGCGCGCGGAGGGTTGACGCACGATGGAGTTGTGATCGTCGTCGAACACGCTCACCGCGATGCTGGCGCACGTGAGCCGCCGCAGATACTGCGTCACCTGCGTGCCGGACATGCCGCCCGCGTTGCGATTGGCGAGCGCGTAGTCGATCCGCGCGCGAACCTGTTGCGGCTGGTGACGCGCGAGCGCCACCGCACTTGCGGCGTGCAGCCGCGAGATGTGGGCGAACGTGGCGGGATGCGCGCGGCGCCGCACGTCGGCCAGGTTGAAGTCGTGATCGAGCTTCGCGTCGAAGCGTGGGTCGGTGAGCCACGCTTCGACGACCTGCGTGGCGTCCTCCGCGACGAAATCGCTGGCAAGCTCGCGCAGCCGCGTTGCGAATTCACCTTCATGGAGCGGACTGTCGACGATCACCAGCGGCGGCGCGATCATGCCCTCCGCTTCCCACTGCGCCGCCATTTCATGCGCAACGATTCCGCCGAACGACCAGCCGCCGAGCACATCGGGCAGCGTGCCATGTGCTGCAAGCAACGCCGCGCGATAGCGCGACGCCAATTGCGCGATCGACAGATACGTCGGCGGTCGGTCCTGGTCCGCGTAAGGATGGCGAATCGCGACAACGGTTGGATCGCCCGGCCAGCCATTGGCCAGATCCTGATAACAGAGCACGTTGCCGCCAACCGGATGCACCAGTGCGACGAGCGGCCCCGCGCCATTGCGCAGCGTGACGATCAGCCCGTGGTCGCCCGGTGCATCGGCGGCTTGCTGCGTGTCGCTCGATTCGGTTTCCTGAATCGGTGTAGTGCCGGGCGATGCGCCGAACCACCGAGCCAGCGTCGCCAGCGACGCACCGCGTGCAAGCATGGAGATCGGCGGCATTTTGCCGAAGTGCTGATGCAGGCGCACGCGCAATTCCGTCAACGCCAACGAATCGAGGCCCTGACTGACGAGTGAAAGATCGTCGACCAGCGTGACGCTATCGGGCGTGACTGCCGCCGCGATGGTGCGTAGTGTCGCGAGCACCTGTTCAACGGCAGCGTGGGCGGTGGCGCTCGCGGTCTCGGTGCCGATGTCCGCCACGTGCGGAACCTGTTGCCGCGGCACCTCGCCCGACGCGATGTCGCGCCGATGCTGCGTGCTGCCATGCCCGGAAGCAGCAAGCACATGGCCCGGGAACGGCAATTCGAAGCGATCGCGATCGAACGGATAGCCAGGCGCTTCGGCGGGCCGCGGCGCGTTGCCGTACAGCTTGCGCCACGCGATTTTCTGCCCGATGCCGTAGAGGCGTGCGCATGCATGCGCGAAGCCGGTCGACTCCGTTTCTTCATCGCCCTCCGGCCCATCGGCAAGCGATGACACCGCACATTGCCAGTCGCCGCCCGCGGCCGCCCGCGCGAGCTTCGACAGCGCCGCGCCGGGCCCCACTTCGACGAAGATCGTCTTGCCGTCGGACGCCGCGAGCAACGCTTCATGAAAGCGCACCGGCTGCTCCACGAGATCCAGCCAATGCTCGACACTCGCGATCGCCTCCGTCGCGAACGCGCCCGTGAGTGTGGAGACGATCGGGATCGCGGGCGCCGCCAGCGTCAGCGGTTCGAGCGCCTGCCGGAACGCTTCGCGCATCGAACGCAGCATCGGCGAATGACCCGGCGTGCCGTAGGTCTTGAGCAACGACACGCGCTTGCCGGCCGCGACCATCGCGTCCTGGACCAGCGTGATCGCCGCCTGCGTGCCGCTCACGACGGTTTGCTCCGGCCCGTTGATGCCTGCCACGAACAAATCCGTGCCGAACGCGAAGCGTGCGGCGAGTTCATCCACGCTCGCGGCGACCGCGAGCATCGCGCCCGCCGGCGTCGCCGTGTCGAAAAGGTGGCCGCGCGCGTCGACGGCCTTCAACCCCTCGGCGAGCGACATCACGCCGCCGATCACGGCGGCCACATGCTCACCCAACGAATGTCCGATCAGCAGATCGGGCTGCACGCCGAGATCCATCCACGTACGCGCGAGCGCATAGCACACGACGAAATGTGCGAGTTGCCCGGGATGATGGCGCACCGCGTCGGCGGTCCGGCCGACGATCGCATCGAGCACGTCGCGTGCCGTATCGGCGTCGAGCTGGCCCAGGCACGCATCCGCGTGTTTGCGGAACAGGCCGTTTTCCTCGTAGAGATTGCGCCCGACACCGGGCTGCCATGCCCCTTGACCGGGTACGAGAAACGCGAGACGCGGCTTGCGCGGGTGCTCGCCGGCATGCCATTGTCCCGTCGGGTCGTCGGCCAGAAAGGCATCGAGCGCGGCAACGAAATCCGCTTGCGTCGTTCCGACCAGCGCGACGCGATGATCGAAGTGATCGCGCCGCACGCTGGCCGTGTGGCACGCATCGCGCATCGGCGCGTGGGTGTCAGCGAGCCACGCGCGCCATGCGGACGCGGCACGCCGGCGCGCTTGCGGCGAGCGTCCCGACAGCGTCAGCACGCGTTCGCGAGCGACCTGCGCGGCGGTATCCGGCACCGCGTCCGGCTCGGCAAGAATCATATGGACGTTGGTGCCAGTGATGCCGAAGCCACTCACGCCGACGAGCGCATTGCCCTCGCCCAGCGGCATGCCGTCGCGCGGAATCTCGAGTTGCGCGCCTTCCCAGTGAAAGCGCGGATTCGGCGTCGCGAAATTCACCTGTGCGGGTACGTGGCGATGACGCAGAATCAGCATCGCCTTGATGAAACCCGCCATGCCCGCGGCGCCCTCCAGATGTCCCAGTTGGGACTTCACGGAGCCGACGAGAATCGGCTTGTCGCGCGTGACGGCGCGCGCATACACGTTGCGCAGCGCGGAGAGCTCGATCGGATCGCCGAGTGCCGTGCCCGTGCCATGCGCTTCCACGTAGGCGACCGCTTCCGGGCGAACGCCCGCCCGTGCCATCGCGCGACGAATCACGGCTTCCTGCGCCGCGCCGTTGGGCGCGGTGAGGCCGTTGCTCGCGCCGTCGCTGTTGACGGCGGAACCGACCAGCACCGCGTCGATACGATCGCCGTGCGCGCGTGCGTCGCCCAGCCGCTTCATGACGAGCGCGCCGCCGCCTTCGCCGCGAATGTAGCCGTCGGCATTCGCATCGAACGGCCGGCACTGCCCGGACACGGACATCGCCTGAAGTCGCGCGACGCCGATCGTTTCCTCCGGCCCCAGGATCAGGTTCACGCCGCCGGCGATCGCCACGTCGCACTCGCCGGCCTGCAGGCTCTGTGCGGCAAGATGGATCGCGACGAGCGACGACGAGCAGGTCGTGTCGACGAAGATCGCCGGCCCGCTCAAGCCGAGGATGTGCGCCACGCGCCCGGGCGCCATCGCGCGCAGGTTGCCGAGCTTCGAATATGTGGTGATTTTTCCGGGATCGCCGGACCACACGGTACGCCGGCCATAATCGGCTTCGCCGGTCGTCATGAAGACGCCGACGTTCTTGCCGCGCAATTGACCCGGCGCAAACCCCGCGTTCTCGAGCGCTTCCCAGGCCAGTTCCAGCATCCAGCGCTGTTGCGGATCCATCTCGATCGCTTCGGCCGCCGACGTGCGGAACAGCCCGCGGTCGAAGCAGAACGGATCGTCGACGTAGCCGGCCACGCGTGAATAGGTGGTGCCGGGTTCAGCGGGATCAGGCGAGTAGAACGCGTCGATATCGAACCGCTCGCGCGGGGTTTCCCGAATCGCCGTACGCCCGGAATTCAGAAGCGCCCAATAGCTCGACGCACAGGACGCGCCACCCGGAAAGCGGCACGACATGCCGATGATGGCGATCCGTTCCGCGTGTTTAGTTGACCTGTCCATACCGTTCTCGCTACAAGAAGAATGCTTCATGGCTAGTGGCGACGCGCCGCGTCGAGATCGACGCGACTGCTGGCCTGCACCAGCACGGCCATGTTGCCCGGCAGGTGCTGATTCGCGCGAATCTTCGCGTGCGCGTCCGGCAGGCGGTTCCAGGGAAACACTTCCGACAGGCACGGATCGATCTTGCCGCTCATCACGAGCCGGTTCGCCTGCGCGGCTTCCTTGAGACTCGCGAAGTGGCTGCCCTGGATACGCTTTTGCCGCATCCAGACGTAGCGCGCATCGCAGGTCAGGTCGTAGCCGCTCGTCGCGGCGCAGAAGACGACCATGCCGCCGCGCTTCACGACGTAGCAGGACGGCGCGAAGGTATTTCGGCCCGGATGTTCGAATACCATGTCGACATCGCGCCTTTCGCCGAGTGCGTCCCAGATCGACTTTCCGAACTTCTTCACGGCGTCGACATAGGCCGCGTATTCGTCCGTTGCATCGACGGGCGGCGGCGCGCCCCAGCATGAAAAATGCGAGCGGTTGATCACGCCCACCGCGCCAAGGCGCTTGACGAATTCAGCCTTCGAATCGTCGGAGATCACGGCGACCGGACGCGCGCCGGCCAGCGCCGCAAGCTGAATCGCCATCGTTCCCAAGCCGCCCGCCGCCCCCCATACGAGCACCGATTGTCCCGGCGAAAGCACATGTGGCTTGTGGCCGAACAGCATCCGATACGCGGTGGCGAGCGTGAGCGTGTAGCAGGCGCTTGCGGCCCACGTGAGGTGCTTCGGGCGCGGCATCAGCTGCGTGGACTGTACGCGTGCGAATTGTGCGAACGAACCGTGGGATGTTTCGTAGCCCCAGATGCGCTGTGATGGAGACAGCATCGGATCGCCGCCGTTGCATTCCTCGTCGTCGCCATCGACCTGCGAGCAATGCGCGACGACCTCGTCGCCCACCTTCCATTTCTTCACGTTCGCGCCGACGGCCCATACGATGCCGGCCGCGTCCGAGCCCGTGATGTGATAGGGATCGTCATGCAGGTCGAGCACGGAAAACGGCTGGCCGAGGGCAGCCCACACGCCGTTGTAGTTGACGCCGGCAGCCATGACGAGAATCAGCACGTCGTTCGGGCCGAGCGTCGGCACATCGACGATTTCCTTCGTGAATGCGTGCTGCGGCTCTCCGTGGTTCTCCCGGCGAATCGTCCACGCATGCATCCTTCTCGGCACGAGGCCCAACGGAATGGAACAACCGATCTCGAACAGTTCCGGTTGCTCACTCGTCGTTTTCTCCACCACTTCCATCAGTTCGGAATCCATATTTATACCCGTACGAAATCTGATTGCTCAAACGTAGCGCTCGCGCTACGACATGCGTGAAGACGACGTGCGCGTCAAGCCGCGGTCATGCCGCCGTCGACGGAAAGCGCGGTGCCTGTCATGAACGACGACGCATCGCTCGCGAGGAACACGACGGCCTGCGCGATCTCCTCTTCGGTACCCAGGCGGCCGATCGGATGAAAGCTCTTGATCTGGTCGGTCATATGGGTTTCGTCGAGGAATTTTTCGACCATCGCCGTTGCGACGAATGCCGGGCAAATCGCATTGACGCGAATTTTCTGCTTCGCGTATTCGAGCGCGGCCGCTTTCGTCAATCCGAGAATGCCTGCCTTCGAAGCGTGATACGCGCAGCCTCCGAATGCCGACGCCACCAGGCCATAGGTCGATGACATATTGATGATCGATCCACCACCGGTTTTCAGCATTTCCGGAATTTCATATTTCATCGCAAGGAACACCCCTTTCAGATTGATGTCCACGACGAAATCCCAGGTCGCCTCGTCGGTATCGGCCACGGCGTTGCCGAACGCTTCAACGCCCGCGTTATTGAAAGCGATATCCAGCCTGCCGAATTGCTTTACGGCCTGCGCGACCGAATTTGCGCAATCCTCGGCCCTGGAAACATCGGCTTTCACAAAAACGGCGTCGCCATCGGCGCTACGAATTTCCTCGACGACGGCCAGGCCTTCGTCGATACGGCGCGATGCAATCGCGACGCGGGCGCCTTTCCGTGCAAACAACAGCGCCGTGGTTCGGCCGATGCCCGAACTCCCTCCCGTGACGAGGGCCACCTTGTCTTGAAGCTTCAGCACTGCGCTCTCCCGGTTACGTTGATATGACCGATCCGCTGACGCCATCGAACGATTCATTCGGCACGGGTGAAAACGTTCGCCTTCTCGTATTGGACTGGATTCTAAACGTCAAAAAACGTCCATCCATGACAGTTCATAAAAGTTCAGAATTACTTCCCGGGCGGACGAATATCATCGGAACCATCGACATTTTCGGCATTAGCCAAGCTGGTGCACCATGCACGCAAAAACGATATCCAGGCATGAACTTGGCATGTCCGTCATTCACGCAATCGGCAGCCAGGGCTTCACGGACCTCAGCGCTGCCCTCGATTCGCTCGACCCCGAATTCAAGCGGTTGCTGATCGAGGGCGCTTATGCGGATATCATCGCGCGGCCCAATCTGTCGCTGAAGCATCGCGAACTCGTGACCGTCGCGGTCCTGACCACGATGGGCAATGCCGATTCCACGCTCAAGTACCATGCAGCCGGCATGTTGAACACGGGCTGGGCGCCGGGCGCCGTGCTCGCCACGGTCCTGCAGACGCTCGAGTACGCGGGGGTGCCGGTGGCAATGGCCGGCGTGCGACACGTCGTGACGGTGCTGCGCGAGCGTGGCATCGATATCGGTCATGCCGCGAATCCGTTCGAACCGTTCGAACCCTACGAATCGGCGATCGCAGGCACGCGTGAGCTGCAGCAACGATATCTCGAAGCACTGACACCGAAGGAGCGCGAACTCGCAACGCTTGCGATCGTCATCGCGCTCGAAAATCAGCACGCGGCCGTACGGCAGCACTTGAATGCTTGCCTGCATGTCGGCTGGACGCGCCGCGAACTGACCGAAGTACTGATTCAGCTCACCGGCTATATCGGCTGGCCACTCGTGCTCCCCGTATCGCGCATCGCGCTCGACGTATTCGGTGCCGCGGAGCAGGCGAACGGATCCGCGACACAAGCCACGCCGGATCGTGATCGCGGTGCGCGCGCAGCGCCGGTGTGCGCCGCCGACATTTCGCCCGAATTCGCTCGGCACCTCGGTGAGCCAGGTGCGTCGACCTCGAGCGTCGGTTCGGTCGAACTCGCGAAGGCGCGGCACCTGACGGCCATCGCCTGTCTGACCTGCCTCGCTCGAAATGCGGATACCGAAGCGCTCGTCATGCATATACGCGACGCGCGCTTGCTGGGTGCGTCGCGGCACGAGATCGTCGACGCAATCACCGGCGCACTGCCCTACGCGGGCGTGCTCGCCACGCAATCCGCACTGGCGGAGGCAAACCGGTTGTTCGCATCGACAGATTTGCACGCTGCTTCAAGGCAGGAGAACGCCGCGGCATGACAGATGACGGCGCGCGATGCCCGTCAACGCCACGCAGTACGAACGACACAGGAGCAGACGATGAACGACGAAGGCGGATACGACCTCGAAGACTTGATACCCGGCATGAGCGCGAGCTTCACGAAGACGTTATCCGAGCGCGACATCTTCCTGTTCGCGAGCGCCTCCGGGGACCGGAATCCCGTGCACCTCGACGAGGCCTACGCAAGTCGCACACGATTCGGCGGCCGCATCGCGCACGGCATGTTGTCGGCGTCGGTAATATCGGCGGCCATTGCCATGCGCCTGCCCGGCCCCGGCTCGATCTATCTGTCGCAGGATTTGCAATTCCGGCGCCCGGTGAAGCTTGGCGAAACGGTTAGTGCGACCGTGACCGTCAAGGAAATCGTCGCGAACCGGCGGCGCGTCGTGCTGGAAACCCGATGCGAAGTGAACGGGCTCATCGTGGTGGAAGGTACCGCGGTCGTCATGCCCACGACCGCGGCGGTGCGCAGCAAGGAAGCGGAAAACCTGCAAGGTCAGGAGAGTTGACGATCGCTCTCCAGTCGTTCAGTCGCCGTCCGGCTCGCGAAGGACATCGCATAGCCAATGCACGTGCGCGCAAGCACGTCGGTCGGATCGACGAGTGTCGCCCGGCGCCCGTTGCGCGCGACATATTCGCCACCCGGCAGCAGGATCGGCAGTTCGGTACAGCCGAGCACGATCACGCTCACGCCTTCGTCCATCAACGCGTCGATCGCCGCGCCGATATCTTCCTCGCACCGTCCGGTCGTGAAGCCGGCCTTGACACCGTGCGTGCCGTAGATCGCTTCCATCACGCGCGCCTGCAACGCCGGCCCCGGCGCCACTTGGCGGAGTCCCTGCGATTCCAGCGCCTTCTGGTAGACCCCGCTTTCGATCGTGCCGGACGTGGCCAGCACACCGACCTCCCGCAGCGCCGGATAGGTGTCGCGCAGGTGGGCGACCGTGACCGTCAGCATGTTGACGATCGGAATGCCGAGCCAAGGCTGAATCCGCTCGACGAACGCATGCGCGGTGTTGCACGGAATCGCGATGACGTCGGCATCGCCGTCCTCGAGTTTCTTGCAGGTCGCGTACAGGGAGATCGTCGGATCCGTGCCGCCGCCAACCAGGTTCTCGGTTCGATCGGGAATCTGGGGATTCTGTTCGACCAGCAGCTTGATATGGTCCTGATCGCGCGACGCCGGCGTGTTGCGCACGATCTTGTCCAGAAAATCGACCGTCGCGGCCGGGCCGACGCCGCCGACCACGCCGATCTTGAACGTCGCGGCGCGCGTACCCACTTGCCCGCTCACCGCGTACTGCGCATACGCGAGGTTCGAATCCACGAGCGGCACGCGCTGCGGGCCGATTTCATCGGCCACCAGCGCGATCTCGGTCAGCCCCGCGACGATGACCTGCACGCGCTGATCGGCAAGGTCCTCGCATGCGCGGCGCAGTAGTTCGACCGGACGGCCTCGAAGATTGCCGCGCTTGATGCCGTCGGCGCCGTAGATGGCCTCCGTCACGAGCTCGATCCCGTCGCGCGGCCGCGGATGGACCACTTCGAATTGCGGCGCCGGGAAATACGCTTCGAAAAGACGCTTGTCGCGCACGTAATCGGAAGCCAGCACGCCGATGCGCGTCGCGTCCGGGTATTTGCGCCGCACGTGATGACGAACCGCTTCGACGATATCCACGATCGGCAGGCTCGTGTTCGCCTTCAGCTCGTCGATGAACGTGTGGCTCAGAAAGCACGGCAGCACGACCGTCGTCACGCCACGCTTCTCGAACGCCCGGATCATGTCGAACACGTACAGCTTGCGTT
This sequence comes from Burkholderia sp. SIMBA_062, assembly GCF_046534765.1. NCBI lineage: Bacteria > Pseudomonadati > Pseudomonadota > Betaproteobacteria > Burkholderiales > Burkholderiaceae > Burkholderia > Burkholderia sp. SIMBA_062. Next base: position 59,086 of record NZ_JAWRYD010000018.1, on the reverse strand, counting down.
CGATCGTCGCCGCACTGCCCGACCCCGAGCCCTTGAACGGGTATTGCTCGAAGATCACCTCGACGTGCTCGTCGTCGGACGACGCGGGCGTCGCCTTCACCATCTTGAAGAACACGTCGGCACTGCCCAGCGGCCCGAGGCCGCCGACCACGCCGAACTTGCGCCGGGCAGTTACGCCATCCGTGTGCATCACGCGTTCTCCGGCTGATCGAATACGGCGGCTTGCGACTTCGCCGCGCGCCGGCTCTCCCACTTCGCGATCACCGCCGTCGCCACGCTGTTGCCGATCACGTTCGTCATCGTGCGGCCCATGTCGAGAATCTGGTCGATCGCCAGAATCATCGCGACGCCCGCCACCGGCAGATGGAACATCGGCGCGACCGCCGCGACCACGACCACGGAGCCGCGCGGCACGCTCGCCATCCCCTTGCTGCTCAACATCAGCACCAGCAACATGAACACCTGCTCCGACACCGGCATGTGCACGCCGAACGCCTGCGCGATAAAGATGGCGGCAAACGCCTGATACATCATCGAACCGTCCAGGTTGAACGCGTAACCGAGCGGCAGCGTGAAGCCCACCACCTTCTTGTCCACGCCGAACTGCTCGAGCTGCTCGGTCAGGCGCGGATACGCGGCTTCGCTGCTCGCGGTCGAGAATGCGATCAGCGCGGGTTCGCGCACGGCCTTCAGCAGGCTGCCGACGCGTCGCCCGAGAAACACGTAGCCGGCGCCGATCAGCAGCGTCCAGAGGACGAGCAAGCCGAGGTAGAACGCGCCGATCAGCTTGCCGTACGTATAGATCACGTCGAGCCCGCGCAGCGTGACCGATGCGGCGATCGCACCGAATACGCCGAGGGGCGCCGCGCGCATCACGTAGTTCGTCAGGCGCAGCATCACCGGCACCATGCCGTCGATCGACTGGATCACGACGCCGACCCGCTTGTCGTGCTTCAGCGCGCTCAGCCCGATGCCAAGAAAGACCGAGAACACCAGGATCTGCAGGATGTCGTTGCGCGCCATCGCGTCGAGCAGGCTGGTCGGGAACGCGTGCGTGATCACGTCCCGCGCGTTCAGCGCGGCGGTATTCAGCCCGGTGTCGACCTCGCCGGCGGATGCCGCAAGGTTGAGGCCGGCGCCCGGCTGCAGCGCATTGGCCATGACGAGGCCCAGGCTCAACGAAATCAGCGACGCGCAAATGAACCACCCGATCGAGCGCAGGCCGATGCGGCCGACGTCGTCGCCGCTGTCCATGCCGGCCAGGCCGGACACGAGCGTGACGAACACCAGCGGCGCGATGATCATCTTGATCAGGCGCAGGAAGATGTCGGTGACGATCGAGAAATAGCCGGCGATCGTCTTGAGCGTGGCCGGGTCCGTGATGCTGGTGTGACACGCATAGCCGGCGACGACACCGAGGATCATGCCGACTGCAATGCTGAAGGTAAGGCGATTTTTCATGTCCATTCGTCCTTGGGTGGCACCCCGCCGCCGGAGGCGGACGAGCGCTGCGAAGAAGGCCGCGCGACGCCGGTCACGCGTCACGATTGCCGTTGGAACGAATGGTAGGGACGGTCGATAAAACCGTGATGCCGGTGCAACATGGCGGTATGCGAGTCCCGCATAAGGCGGGAAAACCCCGACTCAGCCGAGCTGCGAAGGCGCCGCGCGCAGGTGCTGCCACAGCGTGTCGAGGAATTCACTGCGGTTGGACACGTCGCGATACACGCGCAGCTCGACTTCCAGGTTCCACGTCGCGGGCCCCGCCGGGACGAGTTCGCCGGCTGCCAGCTCGGCGGCGATTGCGCTGCGGGGCAGCCACGCGACGCCCTCGCCTTCCATCACGAGTTTCTTCAGCACCTCGGCCATGTCCGACTCGTAGTGCAGCTGCAGGGCCGGCGTATCGGGGGCACGGCCGAGCAGCAGCGCGAGACAGCGGCCGAAGTAGCTGGTTTCCGTATAGGAGATCAGCGGCAGCGGGTTCTGCTTCGTTCCGGGCAGGCGAAACGCGGGCGCCGAGCGCCGGTTCGGCCGGCATGCCGGCATCAACGTGTCGAGGCCGACCGTCAGGTGCGCGTACTTCGCCGGGTCGAGATGGAGCGGCAGCTCGGGATGGTGATAGGCAAACATCAGCTCGCAGTTGCCGTTGACGAGCATCAGGATCGAGTCATGGACATTGGTCGGAATGACGCGCGCCCGCACTTCGCCGAAATGCGGGGCGAGCGCCTTGAGCCAGCCCGGCAGGAAACTCAGCGCGATCGTGTGGCCGGCGGCGATCTGCAGGCTCTTGCCGGCAATCCGTTGCTCGGTGCGGATGATGGCCCGCGTATCGAACAGGCGGCTGAGCACGTCTTCGGCCGTCTCGCGAAACAGCCGGCCCGCCGGCGTCAGCACCGGCGGAAAGCTGCTGCGGTCGATCAACTCCGCGCCGATCCACTGTTCGAGCGACTGGATGCGACGGCTGAAGCCCGACTGCGTGACGTTGCGAAATTCAGCCGCGCGGGAAAAGCTTTGATATTGAGCGAGCGCGAGGAAGTCCTCGATCCATTTGATTTCCATGATGGCCTTGGCGGGTCGCGGGCGGAGCGGCCCGCGCGTCACCCAGGTCATGGCGAAGCGCAGGCCGACGGACGCTCACATTGTATGTGTTCGATCGCCGGTGGCCCGTTGGCGTTGGCGGTCTCGCGCAGCTTCGCCTTCACGAGCGAATGGCCCGTCTTCCACAAGACATAACGGACAATTGGCCGGGAGTGGCCCCGGGGGCCGCGGAACGCGATCGCTCGCGCGAACCTGCGACCCGATATCAGGTCGCGTTCGTGCGCGACGTAACAGGAAACGATGGAAAGGTCGACGTATCAGGCCCGGCCTGGGGAAGATTCCGTACGAAATTCGCAGAACAGTTCGCGGCGCTCGGCGAGCACCTCGATCTGTGCCGGCGTCAATGCGGCGACGATCGAAGCAGTCTCGTCCGACATGCCCAGCTGTTGTTTCGCCGCTTCGCGATCCGCTCGCAGCAATCGCTGTGCGAGCGTCAGATACGAACGGTTGAATTCCGTAATCGCGTCGAAGATGTCATCCTCTTCGGCCATGGTCGCTCCTGATCCGACAGTGCCACGCGCAATGCCCGGCTCACAAGGGATGCGGGTCTGCGTCGGCATCGCGCGTCTTGATGGCCGACTTTACGTCATGGGAATACATGCGCTCCGACAAAAACTAGACGCGATCCGCCATCTATCGGAAACCTGGTTTCTGGTTCGCCGACCGCCGGCAGCGTGCGTCCGCGACGATGCCGGCGGCAGCCCGCCACCACCGAATACCGACGCACATGCAAGGAGACTGTCGGATTCGCCCTAGATTCAGTCGCGGCATGCTTTTCGGGCACCCCTAGGATTGACCTGATTGCACGCAAGACAGTCCGGTGCCTGCCGACGCTTCACTTATCGCGAGTCCATACACACCCGCCCTCACAGCATACGTTCGCCACCGCCTGCCACTCTTTTCGATCAGATGGAAGCCACCCCATGTTGAAAGTGACGAAAGCCGTATTTCCGGTCGCCGGCCTCGGCACCCGATTCCTGCCTGCCACCAAGGCAAGTCCGAAGGAGATGCTGCCTGTCGTGGACAAGCCGTTGATTCAGTATGCGGTCGAGGAAGCCATCCAGGCCGGCATCACCGAGATGATCTTCGTGACCGGGCGCAGCAAGCGCGCGATCGAGGATCACTTCGACAAGTCGTACGAGATCGAGGCCGAACTGGAAGCACGGGGCAAGGAAAAGCTACTGTCGCTAGTACGCAGCATCAAGCCCAGTCACGTCGATTGCTTCTATGTCCGCCAGGCCGAAGCACTCGGGCTCGGTCACGCGGTCCTGTGTGCCGAAAAACTGGTCGGTGACAATCCGTTCGCAGTGGTCCTTGCCGACGACTTGCTCGACGGTCCGACGCCCGTGCTACGGCAGATGCTCGAGGTTTTCAACCACTATCATGCGTCGGTGATCGGCGTCGAGGAAATCGCGCCGCAAGATACGAAGTCGTACGGAGTGATCGACGGCAAACGGTGGGAGGAGGATCTCTTCAAGCTGTCCGGGATAATCGAGAAGCCCGAGCCCGAGAAAGCGCCTTCGCACTTCGGTGTGGTCGGCCGCTATGTGCTGAAGCCGAAGATCTTCGAGCATCTTCGCGCGCTGCGGCCTGGCGCCGGCGGTGAGTTGCAACTTACCGACGCGATCCAGTCGCTGCTCTCCGACGAGCAGGTTCTCGCATATCGGTACGATGGCACGCGCTTCGATTGCGGCAGCAAGCTCGGATATCTGAAGGCGACAGTCGAGTTCGCGCTGCGGCATCCGGAAGTCGCCGCGGACTTCGAGCAGTATCTGGTCGCGCGTCTCTCCGAAGCACTGGTCGCATGACATGAACACGAGACGACGACCGGCCTACGCTGCATTGCCGGTGCAATCGTTTCCGCACATGACGGCTCGCGTTTCGCTCGCACGAATGGGCGCCGTCTGGCATGTGGACATCGATTAGCCGCCTCGGCGACGCGGCACTGACCGTCCCGCTTGCGGCGGTTTGCAGCGCATGGCTCGCGACGTCGATGCACGGCTGGCGGATTGCCGTATCGTGGTTGATGCTGCTCGGCTGCGGAATGCTGGCGGTCGGAATGACCAAGATTCTGTATGCGGGCTGCGGCATCGAGATCCATACAATCCATTTTCGTGTGATCAGCGGTCACACGATGCTCGCCGCATCGGTATGGCCGATGGCCTTCCTGCTCGCGCTGCACGACGGCTGGCATGTTCGTGCCCATACGGCGTTGCTACCCGGCTCGGCACTGGCTGCGGCCGTCGCGACCGCACGCGTGTTCGATCATGCGCACACCGTGTCGGAGGTGACCGCCGGCTGGCTCATCGGCATGCTGGTCATGGCCACGCTGCTGCGATGGAAAGCCGCACCCGTGCTACTTCCCTGGCGGCGGTCGCCAGCGGCCGCATCGATGCTTGCGGTCTCGAGCATCGCATACGGATACTGCTCGCCCATCCAGGCCGCAATCGATACATACTCGCCGTTCCTGTGCACGGCATTTCGATGAGTGCCTGAACGCTTTCACACCAATGTCGGGAACAAGGCGGGCCGCCGTGGCATCGGGTCGCCGGGTGCTCATTCTGGATGATATATGCCGCCTGGCGGGACACGCCCACATTCTGTCGGATAGGCGCAGCTGGCAATCCGCACAATGCTTCCATTGCGCACCGCACCATTTCCCCTGGAATTACGCTGCAAGCCGATGAAAATCCTCATCTACGGTATCAACTATGCGCCCGAACTGACCGGCATCGGCAAGTACACCGCGGAAATGGCCGAAACGCTCGTCACAAAAGGTCACGCGGTACGCGTCGTCTGTGCGCCGCCGTATTACCCCGAATGGCGCGTCGCAAACGGGTATCGCTCGGGGCGGTACGCGACCGAGTACCGCAACGGCGTCAGACTGTGGCGAGCGCCGCTATGGGTCCCACGCCGGCCGCGCGGCGTGCTGCGCATCGTGCATCTCGCAAGCTTTGCACTGACGAGTTTTCCGCTCATGCTGCGCCATGTGCTGTGGCGTCCGGACGCAATCATCTGCATCGCGCCGAGCTTGCTGAACGCGCCGGGCGGATGGCTCACGGCCAAGCTGAGCGGTGCACATGCCTGGCTTCACATTCAAGATTACGAAATCGATGCTGCATTCAATCTCGGCATGCTCGACGGCTCGTTGATTCGGCGCGCTGCGCTCGGATTCGAACGGATGCTCATGAAGCGCTTCGATACCGTCTCGACGATCTCTGCGAAGATGATCGAACGAGCGATGCATAAGGGAATTCCTGCTGGCAAACTTGTGCATTTCGCGAACTGGGCCGACATCTACTCGATCTATCCGCTCGGGCGCCCGAGCGAGTTGCGTGCCGTGCTCAATATTTCTCTCGACGCTACCGTCGTACTTTATTCCGGCAACATGGGCGCGAAGCAGGGGCTCGACGTATTGGCGGATGCCGCACAACGACTCGCGTCACGCGACAACCTCGTGTTCGTCTTCTGCGGCAACGGCCCGGCACGTGATGGCCTCATCGCACGTTGCAGCAAGTTGCGAAACTGCAGATTCATGAATCTGCAGCCCGCCAGCCGTCTCAACGAGCTGCTGAATCTGGCGGACATACACGTACTCCCCCAACGAGCCGACGCCGCGGACCTCGTCATGCCTTCGAAGTTGACCGGTATGTTCGCTAGCGGCCGCGCAGTCATCGCGATGGCCAACCCCGGTACGGAACTCCACGACGTGGTGTCCCGGCGCGGAGTACTGGTATCGCCCGGAGACCCGGCAGCCCTGGCAAACGCGATCGATGCGCTTGCTGGCGATGCACGGCAACGGATGAGTCTGGGGCTCGCCGGACGGAATTTCGCCGAGGCCGTGCTGTCGCGTGAAGCGGTGTTGCGCGAATTCGAGGCCAGGTTGTCCGCATTGCATCGAATGTCGTCCGATACTTGACGCGTAGCCGATAACGGCGGCTTCGTTCATACCACCGCCCCGGTCGGTCGGCCACCAGTCGCTCTCGGCGCCCGTCTTCGGGGTCGCGCGCGGCAATATGCTCAACGGCGTCCTTCGGGCCGCTGAAGCTCGACGGCTTTCACCGATATCAGATATTCATAAACACATTGCAAGAACGTGTAATGCCATCCGGCACGCCCGTCGAGAAACGACCGACGGATAACTATCATGTAGAAAAACTTGAACAAAGGCCGACACGGCATCCTGTAGAACAGCGCCTTCTGATGAAACCGTCGAACATTGAAGTCGCGATCGAACATTGCCTTGATGACCGAGAAATCGGCCTGCCGTCGGCGAAGCAGCTCGCCGGCTTCCATCGACGAATAGACGTTGTGCTTGCCGATCCAGTGAGCCATGCCCTTCGAGAACGGAAAGTGATCCAGTGGTCCAGCCAGTTCGTGAATATCGCCCTCGACGATCAGAACCTCGTTGACCTCCCGTTCGTAATGCACACGCGACGGACGCACGAGTCGGATAAAGTATGGCGAGATTTGCGCATGCTTCAACCATTGACCCAGGAAGTAGTCTCTACGGCGCATCCGAGCTGCGCCGATTTCATCGGGAGCATCGGCAACAAAGCGGCGAAGTTCATCCAGCAGTTCCGGAGCGGGTCGCTCGTCAGCATCCAGAATCAGCAGCCACTCATGCTTGAAATCGAAATTCCGTAACGCATGGTTGCGTTGCGCGGCGAAACCATCGAATTCCCGCGCCACAACGCGCGCACCGAATGCATTCGCGATTTGCACGGTGCCATCTTCGCTCATCGAGTCAAGGACCCAGATGTCGTCCACTCCGTCGATGCTCGTCAGACACCCCGGCAGGTCCGCTTCCTCGTTCTTCGTCAGGATCAGCACCGAGAATCCGTAAGTCATTCCGCCCCTCTGCGCACGCGCAAGTTGATTCGACGGGCGGGCATACCGGCATACACCGCCCACTGTTCTTCGAGCGGCCGCGACACGACAGCCCTCGCGCCCACCACTGCGCCCTCGGGTACGACGGCCCCCGGCATAAGGAAGGCCTCGGCGCAGATCCACGCGTGATCGCCCACTGTAATGGGACGTGTCACGAGCTGAAAATTGCGGGAGTGGATATCGTGCGAACCCGCACACAAGTGGGCACCTTGTGAAATCACGACGTAGCTTCCGATCTTGATATTGGCCATGTTGTAGAGGATCACGCCATCCGCTATGCCGACATGCGAACCGATTTCCAGCATCCATGGCGCCCAGATCCGGACGTGCGGGTACACGTGAACATGAGGGCCCAGTTTTGCTCCGAACGACCTGAGCAATAGCGAGCGCCATCCATGCAGCGGCCTGGGACTGAATTTGAATAGCAAGACGTAAACCGCGCCCCAAACAGCGCGACGCAGTCGATTCGAAAAGTTGAACGACGGCTCTGTGAAAGGATCATTACCGTCAATAATCATACGATCGAGAAGTGTGCGAGGGCGAATCCGCGCCGACCGGCACGGGAACAAATCACGTCGGCTCTCCGAGGCAGCCAACGGCGACCGATACGAATATGCCGAGCCGTAAGTCTACCGCCCCGCGTACCCGCTCAAGTCGCATCAATCCGCCAAAATCTAGTTGTTAACGCACATAGACCTCGGCCCTCACGGGCTGCGGGCTATCATCGAATCGATCGAATTTCGTTTCAATTTTCTTCAATTTTCCCGAGAGCCGAATCATGAAGGTTAGCGTGGCAGTGTGCGGCCGGTTTCACTTTCACAACTATATCGATCGGCTCGACGAACTCGGAATCCTGGACACGTTCTACTATTCTCACAGAGTGCGTTCCTCCCCGTTCTCGCTGGCACATGGCCGCGCAGTCAATATCTGGGCGAAGGAATATGCGGTTCGGGCTCACGCGAAGCTGTTGAAGGGCCGGCTGAGCGATCGGCTTTTTCCGGCATACCACGATCTATGGCAGATCGGCGTGCGCATCAACTGGCGACCGACACCGCTTCTGCACGTCATGGCACACGGCACTTCACGACACATCGTCGCAAAGGCAAAGCGTGAAGGTTCAATCGTGCTCGGGGAGGTCGTCAACACGCATCCGCTCTATCGCGATCGGCTCCTTTCGGAAGAAGAAGACAGGCGGAGACTGCCGCATATTCAGCGGATCAACCGGCAACAACGGCGGCTGATCGAGGAAGTCAAGCTGTATGACTACGTCCTGGCGCCATCATCGATCGTACGGGAATCGTTCATTCAGCACGGGGTTCCCGCGAGCATCATCAAAGTGATTCCGTATGCGGCCAATGTGAAGAGGTTTCACCCGTTGGAAAAGCGCGGAAAAGACACGAATCGCTTCGGTATCCTGTGCGTCGGACAGATCAGCCTGCGCAAGGGCCAGATCTACCTTCTGGAAGCTGTAAAGCAGCTCGGCGACAAACGTGTGCATGTTACATTGATCGGGCAGATCGATCCGATGGTCGAACCCCTGCTCGCTCCGTACCGGCACCTCTTCACACACATTCCTCGCGTGGAAAATTCGCAACTCAACGACTACTACAACGCGGCGGATCTCTTCGTACTTCCGTCGCTTGAAGAAGGGCTCGCCGTTGTTCTATGCGAAGCGCTCGCGACCGGTCTGCCGATCGTCGCGACGCGAGAATCCGGGGCCGCCGAGATCATCGAGCACGATCGCAGCGGCAAGATCGTCCCGTCCGGCTCCGTCGAACAGCTAGCCGATGCCATCGGCGAGATGATCAGTTCGCCCGACAAGATCGTGGAATTCTCCCGCCAGGCGATCGTCGCGGCCGCCAGTACGCACAACTGGACTCAGTATGTCGACAAATTGCAGCAGATCTATGTCGACTGCCTCCGTTAGATCACGGCGAGCGATGTGCCTCCCGGCATGTAACCGTTCTCCCCGGTACCATTTATCGGCTGATCCGCGAAGCGCCAGGAATCCCGACCGACCGCCCCTGCACGCCCGGAAGCACATCGATGACGGACTTCCCGATATCCGCACGCTGGGCGGAACCCGGGGCGTGTTCACGCCCTAGTCTCGATATCGAACTGGCGCCCATTCCCGAGTACATGCTGCCGCGAGCGTATCCCATCCGCTCCACGTCAACTGCGTACGGATTCTTCGCAACGACGGCCTCCGTCGCGAATGTCCTCAACTCGCTCGAATTCGATATGGATTGCCGATAATTTCCCGAATAGCTTTTCAACGAGCTCCGCCCCGGCTCGCCATACATTCCGCTTGCCCGTGCGGCGGTGCCGGCTCCCGGCTGGCCGTGACACCCTGGCAACACACACGTTGCAAGCGACGCGGTCGGTGCCGCCGACGCCGCTGCGATCGACGCAGCGCACAGCAGCGGTGCAATTTTTCGTCCGTTGAAAAAAACCCTCGGCTCATTCATCTCGATTCACCTCGTCGGTCAGCAGAATTTTGATATTTACGTATTTGGCGGAGGCCGAACCTCCGGAGTTGCATACGCCTCTCAATCTCACGATTCGGACATTCGGCAACGGGGACAACTGGTCGCGCGACATCCCCAGCACCTGGTGCTCACTGATCGCCCGCCTGCCTGACGCCCCCATGTCGATGACCCCTCGCCAAACCGGGTGGCCGGTGTAATCCAGGCCGGTCAGGATCAGTGTGGCGCCGGAATCGCCTGTCGCCATCGTATGCGAGTCGCCGACTTCGACGGCCAGCTCACGTGGCCACCGATGAATCGTAAGATCGAATGGACCTTGACGAGCGCCGTCGCCGAACTGGAATCCGACGTCGATCGTGTCATCATCGTGGTGAGCGTCGCGAATGCGCGCATCGTCCGCGTTCAGTTGAACGGCAACATCGAACGACGCATCCGAGGTGCTTCGCGGGCTCGAAAAACGGGCTTCTACATCGGATCGTGGCCCGACGACGACCGGATCGACGATCGTCAAACGCTTGCAAATGTTTGCCATGAAGACCTGATTGACACGCGCCGTTATCGCGGTGTCTCGTGCCCTGACACCTATCGCCGTGCGCCCGTTCTCGAGCCATATCCCCGTCACATCGAATTGCGGTTGACCACTTTCGTTTCGAAGCACCGAGCCGACTGTCAACGCACGCGGCACCGGGTCGTTGATGCCGGAAAAATCGGTATACAGCACACCAGCTTTCGTGCCGGTCACCTTGATTTTGACGACTCCTCCTCCCGTTGTCAGCGGTAGGGTGACGCCGTGAGAGGGGACCAGCCTGGGTCGATTGAACACGACCGACTCCATCGGCGTGGAGAAACTCAGCGTAACGAACGCGCTGGCCGGCCGTCGTGCTCCAACAAACGTGACGTCATTGAACTCGAGGTTGCGGCAACTGACGATCGGAATCGGTTCTTCTATCGTTGAATTGTTTACAACGATCCGGTTCACCGCTGGGCCGTTCGAAAAAAAACCGATCTGGCATCGGTTGTATTCGATACTGTCGACCAGTTTGTCGTTCTCGACGAAGCGGATATACGAGTCGTTGACGACGATGGTTCCACTGGCGGACGGATAGAAATAACCGTTGACCCGAACGCGGTTGCATACGATCACGTCGGCAGAAAACGCATACAGGCTTCCGTCGAGGGAATTGACATCACCGTCGCGACTATCGCGCGACGACAGGAATTCCAGGTCGTCAAGCACGACACGCTTGGCGACGCGAAAGCCGGCCCGATCCAGACTCAGAACGCGCGCGGCGCCGGTCGCGCCGGCGGCCTCACCGTTCTGCACGATATCGGCCCAACGCGCGTCGTAGGCATTCCGCAGCGGCACCGCAAACTCGAGTATGTCGGCACCGACTTTCGCGATCGTGTTCCGCTCGAAATATCGAATCGAAGGCGGATAGCCCTGCGAGTCCTGATTGAATCCATAGACCAATACCGGCATTCCCGCGCGATATTTCGACGCGGCGCCTGCGCTCGACAGGCGAACGTGCGATGTGCCCACGGCCACCGACCCGATACGGTCGCCATTCACGAATTCACCGAAGCCGGGTATCGAACCGGCGTTATCAAGAAAATAGTCCTGGTTGATGATAAGCGGTACGCGTTCGGTTGTGGATTGCGACGTTCCGACGTTGCACAACTGCGTACCTCTTCCGCCTCTTACATGCACGTCCGCGACACCTTGCAGCCACCTGCCGGTTACGATATTCAGCCTCCCGTCCGGTAGGACAAGATCGAATGCGGTGTCTGCCCCTCGCATCTTCTCGCGAATCTTCAGCAGGGCCCTGGAGTTCTGTTCCGCGGACGCGCCTGCCGATACTCCGTATGCAGCAGCATCGATCACTTCACGGACCGATGCCCCAGGACGACGCTCCGACGCGCTGGCATCAGGTAAAACCGCTTCCGCAGCCGCGGTGGACGCCATCAGCTTCAGGAACGCCCGCCTGGATTGCTTCACGATGTTCGCTCCGGTATTTGAATCGTAGCCATGCCTCGAAATGCTCGCCTGCGCGACGTTTCTCCCGATTCGTAACAATCCGTTCGCGTCATGTCACCGAGCCGACCGTGCTCGGAAGTACCTTTTCCGCATCCGTCTCCGGAATCCGGATTCGCGCCATCCTGATCCTTCCAGCCGTCACCAAAATATAGACGGCAACGAAAGAGAACCCGAAAAAATACGCCATCGGCACGCCACCATCGCGAAACAGCGTCGAGATATAGCCATTGAAAATCCAGTACGACGCGAATAGTTTCGGACTCGCCGTATAAGTGACACGATGATGAAAACGGTACAGGAACAGGCCAACCAGGAACATGCCGCCGACCAGCGACGGGAATCCAAATATCGAATACAAGTCCGCATGCAACGACCAAGTCAGCGCAAAGAAATTTCCGTATTTTAGAAGGTTGACCCTTTGCGTCGTCGTCGGCTTGTCAGGCCATATCGCCCGGGGAATCGGCCATACGAGCAGCCGCAGGTACTGCGTTCCCCAGTTGAACCCTGTTCTCTCCGGTACAAGTTCGTAAATCGCCGACGACACGTCGAACTCCTGGAAGTCGCTCGTTCCGGCGCCGACCGCCCTGGACTTCTGGTATCGATCCACGATCTCCGAAATACTCGTGTCACCGGTCAATATCTTCCGGGCCGCGAGGCGGTCCGATCCGACGATGTCGAACACGAGGATCAGGCATATTCCGATGATGATCGTCTTCATCGCGAAGCTGCGGCGACCGCGCCGCATCAAACCGATGGTCAATGCACTCAGCACGACAATGACGAACGACAGCCGCTGTGCGCCGACGAGTATGCGTAGCAGAACGAATGCGCCGATCCCGGCGACCATGGGCGGCGTCACGCCATAAGCGAGGATCAGGATCAGCAACGCCGCTGGAATGAATTCCGCAAACGCCATCAGGTAGCCTGACACGCCAACCAGGCGCTGCCCGCCGTTCGCATCTACCTGTACTTCAAACGATTGGACCGAATCGATACCGGCCGTTCCGTACGCGACATGCGTTGAATACAATCCGAGCGCAACGAGAACGATCAGGGCGAGGAAAAATCGAACCTTGTCGGCAATGACAAGGCGGGTCGGAGGGATCCTGAGTTGCCGAAGATTGCGGGGTTCGACGAGTGCAGGCAGGATGACTGCCGCGAGCAGCGCACAGTTGATGTTGAGACAGGTCAGCCAGAGCGTCCCGTCTGACGGCGTCAACCCGATGGTGTTCCATAGGAGAGATTTGCCGATCAGATAGATATTGATCGGGCGAATGACATATCCCAGGAAGTGATAGATCAAATACAGGAAAATCGGGTGATAGATTGGCATGCGCATTGCCATGACGAACGCGAAGCACATTCCCCAGCACAATAGATTGATTACCGCGATATAGCCTATGATATCCATGTCATCTCTTCGCCGGTCGGATACTCATTCGATGATGCAAGGCGGCTTCTCACGAAACCCCATCAGCCAGCCATAGACGTCGGCCATCTGTGTCGCAACGGCCTTCCACGTGAAAGAAGCTTCGACCAGTGCTCTCCCGCCATTGCCCATCGCCATGAGCCGTGCATTGTCGATGCCATGCAGGTCGTCAAGAAAATCCCGCAATCCCTCGACCGAATTGAGGATCTCGAATGCGGCGTGTCGGGAAAACCCGATCGGTAAATTGCATTCGCGCGTAAGCGCGACCGGCTTTCGGAACGACCATGCCTCGAGCGGCACCATCGGCAATCCTTCGCTGAACGACGGCAGGATCACACAATCGCAAGCCGCGTAAGTTTTTGCCTTGTCGTGGTCGAATTGCGGACCAACGAAATGGACACCGTCACCGTTCACGCCCTCTCTGACCATGCCGCGCAATTGACTGATATAGGGGGGATCCCCCCAACCGCCGACAATCAGATTCCAGCGGGCATTGATCGAATCCGCAATGACGCGATCTTTCCAGGCCGTCAGTAGATTCTCGACGCCCTTTTTGGGATGCAGCCGTCCGAAGTACAGCAGCAGCCGCTTGGATGCCAGTTCGCCGCTCCACCAGGATGGCAACCCGGGACTGTCCAGTTCCGGAATCGCCACGCCGTTATGCACGACGGCGATCGGTTGTTTCAGACCGATTGCGCGGATCGCGTCCGCCTCTTCACGATTGAGTGCATGAAAGCACGCCGCGCGATTCAGATGACTACGTTCATAGGCTGCGAGCGCAAGCCACTTCTTCAGCTTCGAACGATTGAGTATCCATCGATCGAGCATCCCGTGCGGCGAGATGACGTAAGGCTTGCGTTGATGCCGATGCCACGCGACGACATCCGCCGACGGATGCATCCAGATTCCGTGCGTATGGACGATGTGCGCATCGGATGCCAGCAGCGAAGTACGCAAAGCCGGCGAGTAGCCGAGCATCGCAGGACCGACCGCATCGCAGGTCGTCACCTGCGTCCCGCGCCATTGCGGAAGATCGCTATCGGTGTTCGCATCGTTCAGGGCGAATACACGCGGTACGAACCCGTTCGCCGGGAGTGCGAGTGCAAGGCCTCGTACCGCGTCAAACAGGCCACCGCCGGTTCTGGACGCGGACGCCGTCACGAATCCGACGCGGTGGCCCAGATCCGGCTCGCGATGGATGTCGGCTGTTCGAGTCATGCTGCCTCCCGCAGGAGATCCGAAAATCGCGGATATAGGCGGCGGTAGCGCTCGACCGCGCGGTCGATCTCCTCCTGCCCCCTGGAGGGCGCCCGATAGTCTGCGATCATCATCCTCGCCACCTCATCGACATCGAACCCGTCGATGTCGTGAACGCGGGCGCTCAGGCCGAGGTCCGTCATGATGCCGCTCGTTTTGGGCAGGTAGGAGAGCGCAACCAGCGGCCGCCCTGCCAGCAGGCCGAAAATGCACGAATGAAAACGGCTCCCCAGAAACACCGATGCACCGGCAATGATGCTCCTGACGTCCGACACCGGTCGATCCTTCTCATCCAGGATGACAAACCCGGGACATCGGGCCGCAATCTGGCGGCCTATCGGAAGATCAGCCGCGACCTGGTTGACGATGACGATACGGACGCCCAGTGTGTCGTGCAGGACATCCAGCAGCTCGCATATGTTGCGCACGTACCTTTCCTTCGCATCCGCCTGGTCGAGGGCAAGCGGAAACGCCCATTCGATCACCGAGACCGCGATATAAGGCTCGTTCGGTTCGAGTCCGAGTTCCGCCTTCATCGACGACGTCGCTGCCGGCGTCGTGGCATGCCAGAAGGCAAGGTCGCCCGTCCTGGCCACACGCGCCGCCGGCAACGCAAGCGTCTCGACGACAAAATGGTACGACTCGCTTTCCCGCACGCAGATGAGGGACGCTTTCGCGAGCACCTTCGCAGCAAACCATCGGCCGCGCCTGGAGCGGATCGGACCGACGCTCTGCGGCGCCAGAACCACGGTGGCGCCGAATCTCGAAGCGGTCCAGATCTGTATCAGGTTGGCGTAGTACGACGGATTGGAATCTTCGAGATACCCGCCCGGACAACTGACGACGATGTCGGCTTTCCCGAGCGCATCGATGGCGCGCCTTTGCTCGACCGGAATCAGACGGCCGAGCAGCCACGGCCTTCGCAACGATACATAGCAGATCGTGATGCACTGGCGCACTACATTGCACAGACGACGGCGCCACACGCTCTTCGATACGCAGTTCCCGAGCCGCTCGTGCCATGTCACCCAAGGTAGATGGGCTCGTTGCGTCGACGGCTGATAGGCGATGCCGCTGAGCGACGCGTTCGGATAGGCTTCGAGGATCTCGTCGATACACACTTCGATGAGCGCCGCATCGCCTTTGTTCACCGCGCCAAAGACGTTGGCCACAACGACATGATTCACTTGCATTTCGAGAACCTGTTCGCGAAGTTCAACACATTTTCGGAAAACCGCTGCAAATCCCAGTCATCCAGATTCCACGGAAAGTTGCACCTGATCGCCGACAGCTTTTCGTCGTCCAGCAGTGTCGCGACGCCACGGTCGATGTCTGCATCCGTTCCATCGGTGACGAACCCGTTTTCGCCATGCCGGACCAGTTCGTGTGCGGCCCCGCAGCGGTCGCTGCACAATACGGGTGTCCCGCACGCGAGCGCCTCGTTCAGACACAAGCCCCATTGGTCATAGTCACTCAAAAGCATCATGAAATTGGCGAGCGACAGAAACACCGGCATGTCCTGATTGGGTACCAGCCCTTTGAATACGACGTCGTCCGCGATGCCGAGGCGGTCGCAACGTGCTCGCAGCGATTGCTCGAGCCCGCCCGCGCCGATGATGAGCAGTGAAACACCGATCGTCCTTGCCCGCGAACGGGCATACGCGTCGATGACCTTGTCGACACGCTTGCGTGCGATCAGCCGCGACACGCAAACGATGTACTTTTCCGGCAATCCCATCTGCATGCGAAGCTCGGGCGCCCGAACGCGGGCAGCTGCGGCAGCCGTCATGAACCGTCCGTTGTCGACCACGTCATAGCCGACGTGGACGTGTTCCGCCGGGATGCCCAAGAACTGGAAGTAAAGGCTCTGCCGGCGCCCTGCTACGATCGCTCCGTCATAAAGGCATGCGAGCCGTGACTTGACCAACTCGCGGCCTGGCTGGCGCACGCCGTCGTCGAACTTGCTGTCCGCACAAAACACGATTCTCGTGCGGCGCGTCAACCATCGGTAGATCAGCCCGACGACCGAATACGGGAAGTTGTATCCGATGGTTACGATCATGTCCGGCTTCTCCCGAACGATTTCCCTAAACAGGCACGCCAGAAATATCGGCTTCGCGCGTCGCGAGCCTTCCTTCATCACATACCGCCAGCCGTTTCCCGACGCATCGCACCCGGAGCGCTGCGCGTCGCGATGCAGGTAGTCCGTCGATCTGCGATTCATCACCAGCGCGCGAAATTCGACGTTTTCCTGGGCAAGACGGCGCCCCGCATCGCTCAAGCGCGCGGTATGGTAATCGCCGACGCTACCGATCAAGAACAGAACCTTCATAATCCTTCTCGCGATACTCTTGAAATACCTCGTATTCACCGAAGAGAACCAGGAATACGTCGAGCCCCAGCAGACAGATCGCGACGGATACCAGCCCCCCGTGGCGAACGGCGAACAATCCAACGACTATCGCAACACTGGCGGCAGCCAGATAAGCGAATGCAAATCGGATATGGCGATTGATCGCAATGACGAATATGGAAGCCGATTGCCACAGCGAGTTCGCGACCATCGACAGCAACAGGACGTCGAACAACGTCGAATCGAAAACGACGTGCTTTCCCGTCCACGCCGCATAGAAGCGCTCCCCGTATACGCTCATTCCAATACCGATCGCGCCTGCGACTGCCAGCGTGACAATCGTCAATCTGCGCTTGATGCGTGTCACGTCGCCCTTTCTGCCGACGGCGGAAAGCTTCGACACTTCCGACCAGACCGAGTTGGACAACAGGTTCATCATTTGCACTGCGACGCGAGTCAACGTTCTCATCGTTGAAAACGCCGTCACCTGCGCGGGGCCGAGCGCAGTTCCTATCACCCACAGAATTCCCTGAAAGTTCAGGCCGTTGCTGAGCGGGAATCCGAGGAATGCCAGCGACGGAACCAGCGATTTCCTGAGCCACACCCAGTCGATCGTCAATGGAAACAGCGTGGCCCAGGGGCAATAGCGCTTTTTCACGATCTGCTGCGCGGCGAAGCCGGCAATGCGGGCGACGAGCATGGCGGTCGCGACCGCTATCGGTGTCTTGAACACCATCAGCGCGATCAACCCGAACGCCAGCGCGACAAAGCGCGTCGCATTCAGAATGCCGACGGACAGCGCATAGCAATTGGCACTTCGCAACGCGGCTGTCTGGGGACCATACATCACGCTCAGGCATACGTCTCCAATCAGGATCAACGCGACGAATCTGACCTCGTCGGCAGACATGTACCGGAATACATGGGCGGCAGTACCCAAGACCCACCACGCCGCACCCGACACGATGAGCACCGTAAGCACGAACATTGCGACTGTCGCCGCGAGCGTCCGGTAAATCGCCTGAAGTCGGTCGTGATCTCCGACTGCGGCCCGCTGGTCCATCTCGTTCGCCGCAACAGTCGACAAGCCCAGATCACTCAACGCGAGGTAGGTGGGAATCGTCGAGATGAGAATCCATTCTCCGTATTTCGCCGCGCCCCACACCGACAGAAACAGCGGAACGGATACGATCTGTGCGAAAACACTGACGGCCTGACCGAGACCGTGAGCGAGGAATGCCTTGATGATGCGTTGTGCCGACATGGTAGGTTCGAGCAGATAACCAGGCATGGTGTATCGTCCATGCCCAGTCTTGATGTCATTGCCGCGGTGCGTATTCGTACTGGTACGCATACTTGTATTTCCCGTATGCGTAGCCTCCGGTGTTCAGTGGCAGATCGTTGAAGATCACGCCTTTCAACGTCCCGCCTCCCTGGCGCAGCTGCTTGATCGCCATTTCCACTTCTCGAGGCGGGTTCGCGCCGAAGCGCAACACCAGCAACGTCACACCTGCATAGCGCCCGACGATGGCGGGATCCGTGACGGCCAGCACCGGCGGGGTATCGATAATCACGTTGTCGTATCGAGACGCCAGCTGATTCAACACCTTGTCGAAGTTTGGATGCAGCAGCAGTTCGGCCGCGTTCGGCGGCAATTCGCCGGTCGGCATGAAGTCAAGCCCGTTGACGAGCGTGTCGCGCTGAATGAATTCACCGGCATCGCCGCCTGATCTGATCAACTCCGTCAATCCGCGCCCGCGCACCGCGCCAACGTAGCGGTGCAGATAACCGCGACGGAGATCGCCGTCGATCAGCAGGACTTTCTTTCCTGTACTCGCCATCAGCGCGGCAAGGTTGATGGCGATGAACGATTTGCCGACGCCCGGCGCGGGACCGGTTAGCATAACGATATTGTTTCTGGCGTCGAATTGCGCGAACTGCAGCGCGGTGCGCAAACTACGGATGGCCTCGACAGCAAGGTCGTTCGGTGCAGCCTTGGCCAGCAACGGCGTATCGCTTCCACCCGACCGCTCGATTCGCCCGAACGTCGATTGTTGATCGCTATGCGGAATCGTCGCATAGACGGGAAGCCCGAACTTGTCTTCGACTTCCGCCGGATCCTCGATGCCGCTACGCAGCGCCTTGAACGCAAAGGCGGTGACCAGCCCGACGAATACACCCAGCGTCGTCGCAACCAGGATGATCAGGCCGGGACGCGGCCATACCGGCACCGTGATGAGCTCGGCGCCGTCGAGCAAACGGACGTTCCCGGTCTTCCCCGCCTTCAGTACGCGCAACTGCTCGACATTGTTGAGCAGGGTCGTATAGATTTCCTGAGCGACCATTGCGTCCCGCGCGAGGCCAACGGCATCCTGCTCATTTGCCGGAATCGCCTTCAATCGCTGATTGAAGCCGGCGATCTGCGCGTTGACGGTATCGAGCTGCCGGTTGACGGCGTCGACGTTCGGATGCTGCGGCGTGAAGCGCTGAAGCAGCTGATCGCGTTGCAGCACGAGCTGGCTTTTCTGAACCTCCGCCTGCACGATCTGATTCAGCAAGGTCTGCGCCTCGACGGGCAGATCGACGATGGTATTTTTCGTCCGGTAGTTGTTGTACTTCGTTTCCGCCTTCGTCAGGTTGTCTTTCAGCCCTGGCAACTGACGGTCCAGGAACCGAATCATGTTGTCGGCCTCCGCCGATTTCCTGTCGACGTTCTGCTTGACATACAGTCGAGCGATCTCGTTCAGCACCGCCTGGGTCTTGTGCGGGTCATCGCTGCGCCAAACCGTACTGATGATGCCGGAATCCTTCCCTTGCTCCGAGATGTTGAGTGACTTCTGAAGCCGGTTGATGACATCGAGACGCTTCGAATGAACCAACTGAAATCGCGTCCCCGGCCGGCCGACCAAACGGTCGACGGTCACCACGACTACACCGCCCCGAACCGACGCATGGCATTCCTTGCCGACGTCGCAATTGTCGATCACCGCTTCGTCGTCGGGCGAACGGAGACTATATTTGCCGTTCGGCAGTACGGTCAGCGTCCAGATACCGCCGTTATACTGCGACGGCACTTCCATCTTCGTGACTTCGATCGCCTCTGTACCCCACGCGAAGGACGGCAGGTTCAGGCGCGGCGATCCATCGACGGGCACCGGCACGCGCGACGCGAGGAAACGGCCGAACAGCGGGAAATAGGTTGGCTTCGCGTCGATATCCAGGTGCACTGCATCCACGGTAGGACCGAGAATCATCCGCGACCTCAGGATCTCGATCTCGGTCGTGGCGGCCGTCTTCAGTTCGAACATGCTCGCCAGATCGCCGAGGGCGGATCCGATCGAATTGCCGTTCTCTTCGACCTGAACCAGGATGTTCGACTCGTAGGTAGGCTTCGTGATCAACGCGTACACGGCGCCCAGCAACGCTGCACCGAGCGCGAACGCGAGAATTACGTTCCTATATTCCAGCAGTGCAGCCAAGTGCTCCCCGAGACTCGTGCTTTCGTCGGGGGAGGAACTGCGTTGCCTGGACAGGAATTCATCTGCTTCTTGCATGTGCGTGGTTCAAATAGGTGAGTTGCTGAAACTTGTCCGAATCGGGGCCTTTCAATCCGTTCAACGGTCTGCCGGTGTTTCTAGTCGAGCATGCGCGTCTGCAGTGCATCCGGTTCCGTGATGCGCGTGCAGGTAGCCGCGATCCTCTCCGACCACTCGCTCACGCCTTTTTCGATCGCATCGAGTGCGATCGAGAACGCCTCCCGACCGCGCCTGAACGGGTCGTGGATATCGGTATCCCCGAATTCACCCAGGCGAAACACGCGCCCTCTCGACAGCGGATTCAATCTTTCGACATGACGTTTCTGCTCCATGTCCATCACGAGTACCAGATCGGCGTGCATGCAATGCGAGCGTAGCAATTGCCTTGCACGGTGACCTTCGATGTCGAATCCTCTCGCCCGCATCAGTTCTCTGGCGACCGGGTCCGCCTGCTCCCCTACCAGCGCACCCACTCCCGCGGATTGCACGATGCAACCCGGGAGCTCGCTTGCCAGCATGGCCTCTGCCATCGGACTGCGACATATGTTTCCAATACAGACAACCAAAATGGACCGAATCATCGAATTTTCCCGGTATCGTCCCGCGCAACGCCGGACGCCCACGGCCGACGCGTCACCTCTATCGAAACGCCCCGCCGCAGCCGGAGTCGCTGATTTCACGCGTAGCATTCGCCATCCCGGCCCGCAGGCCACGCTCTACAACGTCGCAGATTCGGCGTATCTCGCCCGATAATCCGCATACGCGACCGATAGCCCCTCTTCAAGGGCGGTCGTTGCGCATATCCCGAGCGAATGCAACTGCCCAACATCGAGCAGTTTCCTCGGCGTGCCATCCGGCTTCGACGTGTCGAAGACGATCTCGCCGTCGAATCCCACGACCTTTGCGATGGTCCGTGCGAGTTCGGCGATCGACAGGTCCACGCCGGTGCCTACGTTGATATGCGCCGCCGGTGGACGCCTGTTCCGCCTCCACTGGTCTGCCGGGACCTGCATGATGGCCACCGCGGCAGCCGCGAGATCGTCCACGTAGAGCAACTCACGCATCGGTTTCCCGCTTCCCCAAACCGTAACCGATGCGCAGCCGCCCATCTTGGCTTCATGCATCCTGCGGATGAGCGCTGGCACGACATGACTGTTTTCCGAGTGATAGTTATCACCAGGACCGTACAGGTTGGTCGGCATGACGCTGCGAAAATCGGTGCCG
Source organism: Burkholderia sp. SIMBA_062 (assembly GCF_046534765.1). Taxonomy (NCBI): domain Bacteria; kingdom Pseudomonadati; phylum Pseudomonadota; class Betaproteobacteria; order Burkholderiales; family Burkholderiaceae; genus Burkholderia; species Burkholderia sp. SIMBA_062. The sequence goes on along the minus strand of NZ_JAWRYD010000018.1, from coordinate 37,278 downwards.
TACTGCCGGTTGTAGCTCTCGCACATCTTCAACCCAGCTATCTTGGCAATCGCGTAGGGTTCATTTGTCGGCTCGAGATGTCCGGAAAGCAGAGCATGTTCCACGATCGGCTGCTCGGAGAATTTCGGATATATGCATGACGAGCCGAAGAACATGAGCCTGTCGACGGCTGCGCGATACGCATGGTGAATGACGTTCGCTTCAATCATGAGATTGTCGTAGATGAAATCGGCCGGATACACCGAATTGGCGTGGATTCCGCCGACCTTGGCTGCCGCCAGATATACGTGGTCGATCGCCTCGCGCTGGAAGAAGGATTCGACCGCATCGCCGTCGGTGAGATCGAGTTCCGCTCGCGTGCGAGTGATGACCGTGCAGGATTTCATCGCCGACAGCCGGCGTACGATCGCACGTCCGACCATCCCATTGTGGCCGGCGACAAATACTTTGATGTGTTCGCCCATTTTTCTTACTCGTTGTATGCAAATGCCGTGAAACCGGCCAGTTTTATCAATGCGTCGCGCTTTGCCGCCTGGTAGTCGGCACGGACCATTTCCCTGACAAGGTCTTCGAACGAAATTTTTGGCGTCCAACCGAGTTTTTCTCGCGCGTTCGTTGCGTCGCCGAGCAATGTTTCGACTTCCGTCGGACGGAAGTAGCGCGGATCGACACGCACGATCACGTCGCCCGGATTGAGCTTGATCTCGGCATTCGAGATCGCTTCCACGACCGCGAGTTCGTCGACACCCGATCCTTCGAAGCGAAGAACGATTCCCAATTCGAGCGCCGCGCATTCGACGAACTTCCGAACACTGTGCTGAATACCAGTCGCAATGACGAAGTCTTCCGCTTGTTCCTGCTGGAGCATCAGCCATTGCATCTCGACGTAGTCGCGCGCATGCCCCCAGTCGCGCAGGGCGGAAAGATTGCCGAGATACAGGCAATCCTGCAGGCCCACCGCGATTCGCGACAGTGCCCGCGTAATCTTCCTCGTCACGAAGGTTTCACCGCGAACCGGGGATTCGTGATTGAAAAGAATGCCGTTGCATGCATAGATGCCATACGCTTCCCGATAGTTGACGGTGATCCAGTACGCGTAAAGCTTGGCAACGGCGTACGGGCTGCGTGGATAGAACGGTGTCGTCTCCCGCTGCGGAATCTCCTGAACGAGCCCGTAAAGCTCCGATGTCGAAGCCTGATAAAAGCGGGTCTTTTCCTCGAGGGAAAGGATGCGAATCGCCTCGAGCACGCGCAGCGCTCCGATACCGTCCGCGTTCGCCGTATATTCGGGTTCCTCGAACGACACCGCGACGTGGCTTTGTGCGGCGAGGTTATAGATTTCGTCGGGCTGCACGCGCTGGACGATGCGCGCGATACTCGTTGAATCCGTCAGATCGCCGTGATGCAGCACGAATCGACGATCCGATACATGCGGATCCTGGTAAAGATGGTCGATACGATCGGTATTGAACAGCGACGCGCGGCGTTTGATACCGTGCACCTCGTAACCCTTCTCCAGCAGAAGCTCCGCCAGATACGATCCGTCTTGTCCCGTCACACCGGTGATTAGCGCAATCTTGCGTGTCATGTCTTCCCTCCACATCAATTATTCGCCGCCGGGGGCTTGCGAAAGCCCTGCTGAATTTCAAAACCGCTCTCTCGATGAGATTCCGCGAACGCCTGTGGCATCCGTTCAGCTCCGTGTCGATTACTTCGTCAGCACCCCAGCCGTCAATCCAGCGTTCACCGCCGGTAACAGCAAACTGAGCACCCGGCTCAGGCGAACCAGACCGTTGCCATCTACATAGACGACGTCATTCGGCTGAAGCTGAAACTGATTGGCCAGCACCATCGCAACAGGCGAACGCGCGTCGAGATGAAAAACATGCGGCTCGGCATTCAACGCCCCACGAATCACATACATTTGCGCGGCGTCAGCCGTACTGACATTGATGCTTCCCGCCTGCGAAATCGCGTCGCTGAGCGAAAGGGACCCGTCCCGCATCGGCAGGGCGGTCATTGGCTTGTTGACTTCGCCCATCACGTACACGCCGTTCTGATCGCGCGGCAGCACGCGCAGCAGATCGCCATTACTCAGCACGATTTGCGCCGGGTTCTCCCCGCGGGCGAGCATTGCCGTAAGGTTTATCGGATAGGATTTCACGCCGCGGACGAGCACCATTCGGCTCTGGTCGGCCGTAGCACTGAAGCCGCCGGCGCGCGTAACGGCTTCGTACAACGTCATCGGGACATCGTTGACGGGAACCGCCCCAGGCGTGTGCACTTCGCCATCCACGTAGATCTGCTTCGACCGGAACGAGGCCACTCGTACGGTTACCTGAGGATTGCGAAACACGCTCGAAAGCGCGACCGTCAGCTTCTTCTGGACTTCATTGGGTTGAAGGGAGGCGACGTGCACTTTTCCGACATACGGAAACTGAAGGTCACCGTTCTGATCCACCAGGTGACCCGGTGCGGGATCGAATGGCCGCGAGTTCGGTGTGGAGATCTGAGGCCCTTGAGATTCGACCAATTCCGGGTGATCCCACACAGTGATTTGCAAGACATCACCCGGACCGATGACGTACGGCGCAGGCTTCGAAAAAAGTGCGGCATATTCCGGTGTACCCGCCACCTGACGCTGCGCTCCGGTCCGTCTGATCAAATCGACCGTGATTTCGGTGATGGGTACGTCCGCCCGCGCGGCCGGATGCTGATTGTCGGCCACGCTGACGGGAATCGACGCAGGCGCCTGCATGCGCATTCCGGGTGCGAAGGTGCAAGCCGACAGCGCTGCGCATGATGCGACCAGTAGCGTCACCGGCATGCGGGCAGTCGGATACCGGTACCGCTCACGCTCACTGCATGCCAGCGTCATCATCAAAGCAATTTCCGCAAGTTTCATCCGTTTGCCCTGGACGCACGTCGTTGAGCAACGCGCGTTGAAAATTTCGAAACCATCTGGACGTGCGAACTCCGCGATATCAGCTCAATAAGCATTGGAATTCACCAACCCCTTCGCCACCGTCGCCAGCACGATTCGCATATCCAGCGCAAACGACCAGTTCCGCAGGTAATAGAGGTCGTACTCGACGCGCTTCTGCATCTTCTCGAGCCGATCGGTTTCCCCGCGATACCCGTTCACCTGGGCCCATCCGGTAATCCCGGGCTTGATCCGATAACGATGGATGTATCCATCGACGACTTTCTGATAAAGCCGATCGTGCTCGATCGCATGCGGCCGCGGCCCGACCACCGACATCTCGCCGCGCAGCACGTTAAGGAACTGCGGCAGCTCGTCGAGACTGGTCCGCCTGAGAAAACGTCCGACCCGTGTGATGCGCGAGTCGCTCTTCGTCGCCTGCGTGATCACGCCTGCCTGTTCGGCGTGCACGCGCATCGTGCGGAACTTGAGGATCTGGAATTTGCGCCCGTCGGCACCCTTGCGGTATTGCTTGAAGAACACCGGCCCACGCGACGACAACTTCACCGCGACGGCAATCGCCACCATCAGCGGCAACAGCGCGATCAGCGCGACTGCCGCGAACAGGCGGTCGAACACTTCCTTCTGCCACATCGCATGGCGCGGCATAGGAGACGCCACGAGATTGATCGCCGGCGCGCCGATGAGGTCGATCAACGCGCCGTCGAACAGCGCGACGCTGCGCACATCAGGAATAAAGCGGATATTCACGAGATCGTCGCCGAACGCATTGACGAACCGCAGAACGGTCGCTTCCTCCGACAAAGGCAGCGCAAGCCAGATTTCCCGGACACCGCTCTCACGGACAAACTGCGCGAATTCATCGAGCTCCGTGAATACGGGCACGCGATGCGAAGCACTTGCGGTGATCGGGCGCAGGTCGAATACGGCCGCCGGGCGAAATCCGCTGGCCGGCGACTCCTCGATGTTTCGAACCACCTGCTGGCAATGCTGCGCGTGCCCTACCACCGCAACACTGCGCAGGTTGATGCCTGCATACCGGACACTGCGCAGAAAGAGATGCGTGCCGATTCGCGATGCGATCAGCGCACCGCCCGTCATCGCGGTCCAGTACACGAACCACAGCCTGGAAATCACGTCCGAGCGATGAAGCGAGAACATCAACACGATGCCGCACGCCTGAACGACGAGCCACGCGAGCGAAATCCTCCCGCTCAGCCTCAACATCGACCGGCCACGCCACGATTCGTACACGCCGAACACCGGAAACAACACCAGCGTGAACGCAATCGCGAATGTGACGAGTGCGCTGTCGACGTGCCCTACTGAAACCGCCTGGTATCGAAATTGCGACGCAAACAGCGAGCCGGCGACGATCAATGCGATATCCACGAGTCGAGCCATCATTCCTTGTAGACCGAACATTTCAATCTCCCGTCTGACGCCAGCGATCACAAACGATCCGGAACATCACGCTCGCCCGTACGTATCGTCGAATCGCACGATGTCGTCCTCGCCGAGATACGATCCCGACTGCACTTCGATGAGCTCGAGCGGCAACTTGCCCGGGTTCTCGAGCCGATGCGTCACGCCAAGCGGAATGAATGTGGACTCGTTTTCGCCGAGCATGAATTGCTCGTCGCCACGCGTGACGAGCGCGGTCCCGCTCACGACGATCCAGTGCTCGGCGCGGTGGTGGTGCAACTGGAGCGACAATCGCCCGCCCGGATGCACGACGATTCGCTTGACCTGGAATCGCGCCCCGTGATCGATCGAGTCGTAATAGCCCCACGGGCGTCGCACCTTGCGGTGCGCGTCGGCTTCCGGCGCCTGCTGTGCGCGGATCCGGCTCACCAGGCCCTTCACGTCCTGCACGCGCGAGCGGTCGGCCACGAGCACCGCGTCCGCGGTCTCGACGACGATGGCATTGGTCATGCCCACGCATGCGACGAGTCGCCCTTCCGAATGCACGAAGCTCGACGTCGCACCTTCGAACACGACCTTGCCGCGCCCGACGTTGCCGTCCGCATCCTTGTCGAGCGCTTCCCAGACCGCATCCCACGAGCCAAGATCGGACCAGCCCGCATCGAGCGGCACGACCACGCCGTCCGCCGAAATCGCCTCGGACGCAAGACGTTCCATCACCGCGTAATCGATCGAATCCGACGGCGACTGACGAAAGGCATCGTCATTCGGCCGGAAGAACGGACCATCGTGGGTACCTTGCACGTGTGCCGTCATGCAGGCTGCGTGCATGTCAGGCTGAAGCGCGCGCAACGTGTCGAGCCAAACGCTCGCACGCACGACGAAAATGCCGCTGTTCCACCAGTACGAACCCGCGTCGACGTACTGTGCGGCGAGTTCGGCGGCCGGTTTCTCGACGAATCGCTCGATCCGATGGGCGCCCGCGCCGAGCGCTTCGCCGATCTTGATGTAACCGAAACCCGAATCGGGCCGAGTCGGCGGCACGCCAAGCGTCGCGATCGCGCCGCGCCGCGCATGGTCCACCGCCAGTTCGATCGCGCGATGAAACGCAGCCCTATCGGCAATAGCGTGATCGGCCGGCATTGCAACGACGATCGCGTCTTGCCCGTCCGCACAGGCAGCGGCGGCCGCAAGGGTCAGCGCAGGCGCCGTATCGCGCCGGGTCGGCTCGACGATGATGCGGGCATCGAGTCCGCTGGCCCGCAGCTGCTCGGCTGTAACGAATCGATGCTCTTCGCCGCAAACGACGATGGGCGCCGATACGTCGCCTTCCCCGATCGAAAAACCCACCATGCGCTGGACCGTTGCCTGGAGCAAGGAGTCCACGCCCAATACGCCGATCAGCTGCTTCGGATACTGCTCGCGCGACATGGGCCACAAGCGCGACCCCGATCCGCCTGCGAGAACAACCGGCGCCACGCGGACCTTCACGTCAGCCGCGCTTTCACGATCCGATCCGATCTGTCCTGTTTCGCTTCGTGCTATATCGATTGACGTCGACATGTTCTGCACTCCTATTCTCTCAGGCAATGAATTCGATCTGAAAAACCGCAAAAAGCACTGCGTCTTTCTCGAGGCCGATCCAGCTTTTTTCTACAACTCCGGCTCTGTCTCGCTCGAACGTGCGCGGGATCGGTATTCCGACGGCGTCACATCCAGGTGCCGCCGGAAAATCTTGGCCAGGCGATCACCATTCCCCCACCCGCATCGCCGTGCGATCGTGCCGATCGGCAAATCGGTTTCCGTCAATAGCTGCACCGTGCGCTCCAGGCGAACCTGCAGCAGGAATTCCGACGGCGTCATTCCGATTTCCTGCTTGAAATGACGCAGGAAATTCCGTTCACTCATGGCAGCAACACGCACTGCATCGCTGACGGATATGGCTCGTTCACTGTTCTTTCGCAACCAAGCCTGCGCCGCTCGGACCCGGTCAGCGGGTACGCCATTTCGCGCATCGCCATCCTGTTCGGCCGGAGCGAGCGCGTCATTCATCGCGAGCCGCGCTGCGATCCCGCGCACTGCATCGCCGCCCAGGTCGCGCTCGACGAGCGCCAGTGCTGCTCTCGCCGGCTCGTAGCCATCGCGCATCACGTCCACCACATCGGCCGCGTGCAAACCCGTTCGCGCGGCATCGATCAATATCCTGCCTTCGCCGATCGATTCGACCATGCCCGTCTTCGGCAGTACGATCCGCAACCAGTCAATCATTCGGGCGTCGCGCGCGGCGCGCCGCGCACCTTCTCCGCCCGCAACGAACAACGCGTCGAACGCATTCGCCGATCCCATATCGCATGCAGATGTCCGCACGCTGATGGCCGACGACCAGACGATGTTTCCGCCTTTCGACGAATAGAACCGAATGTCATACAGCGGACGCCCGTTTGCTCGCGGCGAATAGATTTCGTTTGCTACTTCGAATACCTCAAACACCGCGCCAGCTGCAAACAAAGAGAATCCATCGAAAATGACAACGCCGATATTTCGATTCCTGCGTAACCGCTTCTCTCCAACATCCGCTGCCGCCCCATCACTCGAATGATCGACAACCATGTGCGTCATAGCGTGCTCTCGGGCATTCAGTACAATCAACTTTTGCCGGTCTTTGATCGATGTTTTTTCTCCGTTGCAACGCATCATACCGAGGGCGTCGAGTGGCGTTTAAACGCTGGCCGAATCGAACAAACAGTCGTCGGATTAGTCTGCGGGATTTCCCTGATCGGCCAAATCCTGGCGGTTTCCGACTAGCTCGCCGCAACGAAATTAAGGATGACGATGGAGGAGCGGCAGCGATCGCGCTGCAGGCGGGTGATATGCGACGGAGACGACAGAACGACCGCGGCGACACCGCATGCACCACTGGTCGCCGCCCGTCCGGCAACATGGCGGCACAATGCGATCAGCGTCGATGCGACGTATTCGGCCACGAGCCTCGTGCGAAGCCGACTAGCCTGGATCCGCCATTCCGATATCCGGCGAAACATGCTGATGCGGCGATGCAGCGGCCGGTTGCCCTCGTTTCTGGCGTGTCGCGCAAGGCCCGGCTATCCGTCCGGCACTTGCATCGAGCCCGGGCATGGATCTGTGAATGCGATCGTCTACGACATCACCGCGCTCGCAATGAGCGACGCAATGCCTGCGGGAAGCGCAAACATCACGGAAAGCACCATTCTCTTCAGGATTCGCGCTCGCGCCACCTCACGCGAGCCACGAGCTCGACGCGACTGAAATTCGAGCAACAGTAGCCCCTGACCATGTCGTGCGCCGGCCCAAAGACCCGACGCGGCGCTGAAGACGAGGTAGAAGAGGATCCACACGAAGCAGATCCTCGAGAAGATCAGAAGAACGACGTTCATATGGGCCATGCTCCAGTGTCGGCAATGGTCTCGCGCATCAAACCACGCTCGGTACTATCCCCCTAGCGTACATTGCAATGCAGCATGTCCGACATGACAATTGTTCCGACGATTCCGCCAATCGGTTAACACATGCTTTCGACCGGTAATGCGCGTCGCCGCGCGCGTCACGGAAGCGACGTGCGCGGCGATACCGGGGCGGTTTCAGATTGTTCTCAGGCGATGATGCGAGACGCGCGGTCGATCCACCGCACTCGGCATGGCTTCCCGAGCGGTGAACGTTCGTCCCGCGAGACTGTTCGCACTACTTCACTACTCGCGATTCGGGACGACACGTCTCGTCTTGTGGTTCCAGGATGCGAGCGACGGCGACTACAATCACAGCGCGTTTAGCTCGACCCGTAATGAATAAAAAGGCCTGCGCGCCATACGGCGCGCAGGAAAAATTCCGAGGAGAGTTCCGGGGTGAACGCGCCTCCTCGAAAGGCCAGACCAAAGACTAACGTCGAATCGGCTGTCTCGAAACGAAATGGCGGACCCGACCACGATCATGGCCGAATGAAAATGTATCGATGCGCGCGCATGCGCTTCTCGACAGGCATTGCGCCGTCGCGCCCGAGTCGCTCGACGCGATTGGCGGATTGCTTCGATATTTTGGCCGACGAGCGCAATCTCGGCCGGCCATGATGAGATGCATGCAGACGGACATCCGCCGCTCGAGCATCGGCATAGCCGGCACGTCATTCCGGTAATCGAGTTGCATTCGAGTGGAGAACGATGTGCGTGCACTTCGACGGATTTCCTGGAGCCGATCAGCCATGCTTCCGCTGGACACTTTCTTGCGCGTCGTCGACGCAACCCCGCTCGTTGCGATCGACCTGATCATCTCGAATGGCGATGGCGCCTACCTGCTCGGTCACCGCGTCAATCGTCCCGCGCAGGGTTTCTGGTTCGTGCCGGGTGGCCGGATCCGAAAGAACGAACGTCTCGATGACGCGTTTAATCGTATCGCGCAAGACGAACTCGGATGCGGCGGGCTGGAACGGGGCGATGCCGAACTTATCGGCATCTATGAACACCTCTACGAAGACAACTTCGGCGGCAAGCCAGGCATCTCGACGCATTATGTCGTGATGGGATACAGGCTCCGCGGCAAGTTCGACCTTATGTCGCTGCCGAATGCCCAGCACACGGCATACCGGTGGGCGACCGCCGGCGAGATCATCGCCGACCAAACGATTCATCCGAATACCCGTACCTACTTCGACGCATTTGCCTGAAATCGAACCTGCGCCGGGGCCCCGCACACGAATCGGCGATCCAACGCCGGTCGTCATGGCGGCGAATATTTCATCGAGACGACGTACCGTTCCGCCACGCCGAACCGTCCGCCGACGCGAACATGCCGTCGCGAGCGGCCGCGCGATACTCCGTCGGCGACATCGAAAGATGCTGGCGGAAGAGCTTGGCCAGCCGGTCCCCGCTGCCGAGGCCGACGCGCCGTGCGACCTTGTCGGCGGGCAAATCCGTCTCGACCAGCATGGAACACGCCTTTTCGAGGCGTACCCGCAGCACGAACTCGGTTGGCGTAACGCCAATTTCGTTCTTGAAGCGCCGCAGGAAATTCCGCTCGCTCATCGCAGCTGCCTGAGCTGCATTTGCGATCGAGATGCGATTCGCGCTATGGCTCCTCAGTTGATGAGCGGCCTCGCGAATCAATTCGCTGGCTCGGGCTTCCTGCACTCCAAACAGGACGCTCGCAAATTTTCTGTTCGCCCCGGGCATCATGCATGCGACGATCTCCTGCGCGATTTCGTGGCCCGCGTCGCGCACGACAATCGACAACGCGGCGGAGAACATGCCTTCGTCGTCATCGCCGGACGGCGCCGAATCACCCGTACCGCAGGCGGCCAGCGTCGCTTGCATAGCGTGCGGCACGACTTCCGGACTTTTCTGGTTCAGGCGAATCCCGGTCAGCATTTCGGCACCACCGCTATCGCCCTTCACCACGCGAGCGCGCTGATGGGCATGCTGCAACCAGCCGATAAACCGATCGTCGAGACCGCTCGCCCGACCCTGTCCACCGAGCACGAACATTGCTTGCACATTGCTCGCATCCAGCGGTCGAGGCGTTTCCGTCCAGATCTGCACACCCGACGACGAACGAACAGCGCCACCATGAATGGAATAGAGCCGCAATTCGTAACGATCGGCAAACGTCGCGTCGATACGTTCGAGCTGATTTGCGAGTTCGAATACCGCGGCCAGACGGCCCATTCGCATAATTGAAAACCCGTCGAGCAACAGGATGATTACGCTGTCCCGTCGATGACCGATGCTTCTTCCCCGATCACCGCTCACTCTCGACCCCGTTGTGGTTACATTCGGCACTGTTAGCATCATCTCGGCCCTTAACAATTTTTTGCATTTTCTGCAGCGCATCATATGCGGCTAAATCGACGGCCGTTCCGTCAGTGTCCGATCTCGCCTCATTGTTGACGGAATCAGTCAAGAAGGCGATGTGACACCAATTATTTGTTCATAATCAGGAAAATGGTGTGCGCGGGAAGTGCAACGCCCCTCTCATTTGACCTGGATCATTGACGTAATATTTTTGTAATGTAAGCCGCAATACCGTGTCAGAACACACGTGCGCGTCCAATTCATCATAAAAACGATTTCATTGAAATCCGGCGCGGAGCGCTCGTGGCTGAGGAGTCCGACAACCGGAGCAACACGAACAGTGTGGGAAACGCAGTCTGCGCCATGGAATCCTGCTTGCTAACAGAGCCACATAAGAGCGCGATATAAATCATTGCTGAAATATCACAGTTTCAACATTTGAGATCATCGTTTCGGTTTTCATGTGCACGATTCAAGATAACGTATTCGCCGGGATATCACTTTTTATCAGATCAACATGTGCCGGCGTTGAGCGCTGTAATGAACTGTAATATCGAACACGACGTGCCGTGTCGCATCACGCGCCACCCGTCGCCAAAACGCTCCGTTTTGACCTATGCGGACAGGCCACGAGGCGAACGTGGTATAGACAACTTCTTCAATCGTACGAAGCGCACTACGAGCTGAAACGGGGCCTCTGCCGCTGCAAGATACCTGCGCAACACACGTGTTCGCTGACGGGCCGCACGCGCGTATCGGGCTGCCGATGACGAGCGTCACGGTGCCAAAACAGGTGATATCGCAGGTCCGACGGCACGAACTTCAGATGTCGGCGTGTGGAAGACAGAATCGTTTGCAGCGGATGAGAACGAAACGACTCATCCGGCAAAACCTGCCCTGACGTCGCCGGCCAATTCAATAAGCAATACAAACTAGGAAGGAACTCTGTCACACACATTCGCATTGATGGCTGATGCATGGTTGTGCTCATCCCGAACGACTGCGCTCCAGGAGTTGAATGTGTGGTAGCACGACGTCGACCACGACGCCCCCTTTCGAATTTCCGACCAGTTGTTGCTTCGTTTTAGACACCCACATCCAATAAATTTTCGGGAATAACATGCAGCTTTAAACTGCACAACTTTCCGGATGACATCGATCGTAGGGGGCGGCCACCAATCAGGTCAGCACTCCATGTTTGATCGATTTGGAATACTAGAATTCCACGGCGAAGTCGAGATGCAAATTGATTGCATTGCCCTCGCAGACGAGACCCAGCGGTGCATCGCACCGTTGCTGACTCGCCAATTCTATCTCTTCGAAACATGCTGAAACGCGGCCATCACGGTTTTTAGAGGCACTGTTCGCCTTGAATTTCACATGGCAACTATCTCGACGCAATTCGCTTTCGTTGATTTAGGCATCGGCAGCGCTGCTCGTCGGGATCGACGCGAGCGAAATACCTGTCGCCTTGCTGGTTCAGCAGCTTGTCGAGCACGGCGATGGCGGCTGACGTGAGCGCGGCCGTCACGCCGCCCTGCTCGCTACGCCTTTTTCGCATAGGCGCTGCACCAGCCTTTTGCATTGACCTGCTTGCCGCCGAAAATGGCGCACGGCGCCATCGCGGCACCGGCCTTGCCCTGATAGAACTGGCAGTTCGAACACGTCTCGCCCGGTTGAAATTTCGGGAACTTCGTACGGTCGACCCGGCTCGCGTCCGTCTTGTAGCCGAGGGCCTGCGCGTTTGCATCGGACTCCTGCACGGCAACGGCCTCCGCCGCCGCCCCGCGACGGCCGACGGCCAGCGCGGAAGCCAGCACGGTGGTGGCTGTAATGAAACGTCGGCGTGAAAATTTCATGAGCGTCTCCCTTCAGGTTTGCGTGAACGGATGCCGTGGGATCAGTGAAAGAAGAGTGCCCGCATGCCGAACGTGTGATGCGCTTCGGCGGCCATCAGCACCATGAGCACCAGCAGGCACAGCGGCGGCACCAGGATCGCGTACACCAGCGCCAGCCGTTCCCACATCATGTGCATGAAGATCGACACGATCAGCCCGGCCTTGGCGATCATCAGCACGACGATCAGCACCCAGCGCAGCACGCCCTGCACGTGGAAGTAGTCCACCAGGTACGACAACGTGCTCAGAACGAACAGCAGGCCCCAGATTTTCAGGTAGACGCCGATCGGATGCTGCTGGCCGTGCGCGGCGTCGGGTCGATCGGCGGAGTCGGTGTGGTCCATGGCCTGCCTCACCACAAATAGAACAGCGCGAAGATGAACACCCACACCAGGTCGACGAAGTGCCAGTACAGGCCGGCAATCTCGACGATCTGGAAGTTGCCGTGCTCGGTGAACCCCGGTTGCAGCACCTTGCGTGCGATCAGCAGCAGGTAGATCACGCCGCACGTCACGTGAAAGCCGTGGAAGCCGGTGATCGTGAAGAAGCACGCGCCGAACTGCGCCGCCCCCAGCGGGTTGCCCCACGGGCGGATACCTTCATGGACGATCAGCTTGGTCCATTCGAGTGCCTGCATCGAAACGAAGGCCGCGCCGAGCAGCGCGGTCGCCAGCAACAGCGCGGCGACGCGCCTGGCGTTGCGCCGGTAGCCGAAGTTGACGGCCATCGCCATCGTGCCGCTGCTGCTGATCAGGATGAACGTCATGATCGCGATCAGCAGCAACGGCACGTCCACGCCGCCCACCGTGAGCCCGAATACCTTGGACGTGTCGGGCCACGGCGCCGTGGTCGAGATGCGCACCGACATGTAGCCGATCAGGAAACTGCTGAAGACGAAGGTGTCCGACAGCAGGAAGATCCACATCATCGCCTTGCCCCACGGCACCTTGAAGGCTTCGCGGTCGCCCGCCCAGTCGGTGACGATGCCGCGCCAGCCGTCAGGCCCGGCATCGGCGGGGGCAATGTCGGCCGATTCGCCGACGGATGATCCGGTGGGGAGCGTGGGCACGGTCATGGCGCGGCTCCATACAGCGGCCCGCAGATGGCGGCGACGATCGCGGGGGTCATCCACCACATCGCCGCCAGCAGCACGAGCCAGACAGCCAGCAGGAAATGCCAGTAGGTCGCGCACAGCGCAATGGCGCGCTGGACCCGGAACGGGTCCGCTCGCCGCAGAAGCGCGATCGTGACGACCCAGGCCGCCAGCCCGCCCAGCACATGCAACCCGTGCAGGCCGGTGAGCAGGTACAGGAAGCTGTTGGAAGGATTGACGGTGACGGTCTGCCCGGCGGCGGACAGCATGCGCCAGGCGGTCAGTTGCCCGATCACGAACAGCGCCGCCAGCAACCCGCCGGATACCAGCCACGCCGCGCGGTGCAAGGTCATCCGCCGGGCACGCTGCATCGCGATGCTGGCCAGCACCAGCGCACCGGTGTTCCACCACAGCAGCACCGGATGCGGGATCGGTTGCCAGTCCGGCTCGCGCATGCGCATCCCGTAGGCGAGCAGCAGCAGCGAAAACAAGGTCGTAGCCACCGCCATGAAGACGATCAGGCCCGTGCGGCCCGCATTGGGCACGACCGGTTGCGCGTCGGGAACGAAGGGGCGCGGTAGCGTGGTCATTCGTGTGCCTCGCCGGAGTGAAGCGTCGGCCGGGCCGGCGCAGGCTCGGGCGCCGTCGCGGGCGGCCGGTTTTGCGGGACGAAGTCTTCGGTCTGCCCCGGCGGACTGTATTCGTATGCCCAGCGATAGACCACCGGGAGCGCGGCGCCCCAGTTGCCGTGCGCCGGCGGCGTTTGCGGCGTCTGCCATTCCAGCGTGGTGGCCCGCCACGGATTGCCGTCGGCCCGCTTGCCGCGCACGAGGCTCCACGCGAGGTTGAACAGGAACAGCAGCTGCGCCACCCCGACGATCAGCGCAACGACGGTGATGAAGGCGTTGAGCGTCTGCGCCGAATGCGGAATGAAGCTGTAGCCTTCATACGCGTAATAGCGTCGCGGCATGCCGAGGACGCCGAGATAGTGCATCGGGAAGTAGATCGCATAGGTGCCGACGAACGTGAACCAGAAGTGCAGGCGCCCGAGCGTGTCGTTCAGCATGCGGCCCGTCACCAGCGGATACCAGTGGTAGAGGCCGCCGAACACCACCAGGATCGGCGACACGGCCATCACCATATGGAAGTGCGCGACCACGAAGTACGTGTTCGACAGCGGAATGTCCACGCTCACGTTGCCGAGAAAGAGCCCGGTCAGCCCACCGAGGACGAAGGTGCTGATGAAGCCGATCGCGAACAGCATCGGCACGGTCAGGTGGATATCGCCGCGCCACAGCGTCAGCACCCAGTTGTAGACCTTCAGCGCGGTCGGCACGGCGATGATCAGCGTGGTGGTGGCGAAGAAGAAGCCGAAGTACGGATTCATGCCGGCGATGAACATGTGGTGGGCCCAGACCACGAAGCTCAGCGCGCCGATCATGACGATCGCCCACACCATCATCCGGTAGCCGAAGATGCTCTTGCGCGCGTGCGTGCTGATGAGGTCCGACGCGATGCCGAACGCCGGCAGCGCGACGATGTAGACCTCCGGATGCCCGAAGAACCAGAACAGGTGCTGGAACAGCAGCGGGCTGCCGCCGGCATGGTTGAGCGCCTGCCCCATCGACACCACGGCCGGCACGAAGAAGCTGGTGCCGAGCGTCTTGTCGAACAGCATCATCACCGCCGACACGAACAGCGCCGGAAACGCCAGCAGCGCCATGATGGTCGCGGTGAAGATGCCCCACACCGTGAGCGGCATGCGCATCAGCGTCATGCCGCGCGTGCGCGCCTGCAGCGTGGTGGTGACGTAGTTCAAGCCGCCCATCGTCGCCGCGACGATGAAGATCGCGAGCGACACCAGCATCAGCACGATGCCCCATTCCACGCCCGGCGTGCCCGGCAGGATGGCCTGCGGCGGATACAGCGTCCATCCCGCGCCGGTCGGCCCGCCCGGCACGAAGAAACTCGCCGTCAGCACCAGCACGGCCAGCAGGTAGACCCAGTAGCTCAGCATGTTGAGAAACGGGAACACCATGTCGCGCGCGCCCAGCATCAACGGGATCAGGTAGTTGCCGAAGCCGCCGAGAAACAGCGCCGTCAGCAGGTAGATCACCATGATCATTCCGTGCATCGTGACGAACTGGTAGTAGTGGTTCGCGTCGATGAACGCGAACTTGCCCGGGAAGCCGAGCTGCAGCCGCATCAGGTTCGACAACACCAGGCCGACGAGGCCGATGGCGATCGCCGTCAGCGCATACTGCACGGCGATGACCTTGTGGTCCTGGCTCCACACGTAGCGGGTCCAGAAGCTGTGCGGGACGTGATCGGAATGCGCGTAGGTCATGAGGTGTGCTCCGCTAGCGCTGCGCCGCGCTGCTGGCGTCCGGCCCGCCTTGCGCCTTGATATAGGCCACCAGTGCGGCCAGTTCCTGATCGCTCAGGTCGAAGTGCGGCATGATCGGCGAGAAACCCTTCACGACGCGGGCGGTCGGGTTGCTGATGAACGCGCGCAGATAGGCGTCGTCCACCTTCGCGGTACTGCCGTCGGCCATCGTTTCGGTCTTGCCGTAGAGGCCCTTCCACGTGGGGCCCACGCGTGGCGTGCCGTCCACGGTATGGCAGGCGATGCAGCCCTTGGCCGCCGCGAGCGCCTTGCCCTGGTCGGCCAGCGCCTGAGCGCTGCCGCCCGCGGCGGCCGGTGCGGCCTGCACGTTCGCCTGCTGCCGCTGCGCGAACGTGGGCTGGCGCGCGAGCCAGCGCGAGAACGAGGCTTCGTCTTCCACCACCACCACGCCGCGCATGTTCGCGTGCCCGATGCCGCAGAGCTGCGCGCACAGGATGTCGTAACGCCCGGCCTTGGTCGGCGTGAACCAGAAGGTGGTCACCATGCCGGGCACCATGTTCATCCGCGCGCGGAACGGCGGCACGTAGAAGTCGTGCAGCACGTCGCGCGACCGTGTCAGCACCTGCACCGGCCGATTGAGCGGCAAGTGCACCTCGGGCGTGTCGATCAGATAGTTGTCGCGGCCGTTCGGGTCGCCGGGGTTCAGGCCGAACGGGTTGGCGTCGCTGATGTAGCGCACGTCCGTTGTGCCCAGCTTGCCGGCGGGGCCGGCAAAGCGAAAGCGCCATTGCCATTGCTGGCCGAGCACTTCCATCTGCAGCACCTTGGGCGGCGGTCGTACGTAGTCCGCATAGACGAAGAGCCCCGGTGCCAGCAATGCGGCCACGCCGACCGAGGTCAAGCCGATCAGCCACCATTCGAGCCGCTTGTTGTGCGGCTCGTAGGCCGCGCGACGACCGCTGCGATGGCGGTAGCGCAGCAGTGCGACCACCATGAACAGGTTGATCGCGATGAAGAACGCGCCGGTGATGACGAGCGTGATCGTCAGCATGTCGTCCATGCGCACCCAGTTCGATGCGATCGGCGTGATCCACCACGGACTGGCAAAGTGAAACCCCACCGCCACTGCGATGATCAGGACCAGAGCAATCGCAAGGGCCATAGGCCGCCTCGCTGCGTGTCACGCACTCGAGCCGTCGACACGACGCTGCTGGCGTCGTCGCGCCGCGTCGGCGCGTTTCGCATTCGTCGTATCGTCCGCGCCGGCACCTGGGCCGGGACCGCTTCGCGACGCGTTGCCCACGACGGCTCTTAAGAAAAGGTAGTCCTCTGCCCTGCATCGTGCAAGGCGGCGAAACACGCAAGCGCATGCCGCGCACGAACCGCGCGAACGGCGCCGTCGCATGCTGCGACGCCATGCAAAAACGGCCGCCTCTGGCAGGGATTGCCGACGCGGCCGTCTACCGGGGCCGATGGAGGTTCAGCGCCGGCGCGTCAGTCCATCCTGCTCGGCCTGCGCCATCGCTCCAATTGGCCATAGGCGACGGCCGCAACCACGCCGAACAGCAGGTTCGCCAGCAAGGGGCCGGAACCGCGCTCCGAGATGAACCACGGGAACACGGCCGTCATCACATAAAAGTTCCATGCATACGCGACGAGTCCGAAGGCCAGCCCGATCACCGCCTCCATGCCCACGCTCGAATCGAACCGGAAAGGCGCCATGATCGCGGCGAGCATCATTCCCATGATCGCGCCGAGCACGTAGTGCAGCAGCAGCGCCATCGCGACGATTTCGAGGCTGAATTGCGACAACTGGCTGAGCGCACCGCGGCCCATCACCATCGCCGCGATCTTGTGGGTCGGTCGCCACGGGCTTTCATGGAGCACCAGCGTCGACCAGAAGAATTCCAGCGCGATCACCAGCGCACCGCCCGCCAGGCCGGCCACGGCAGCGGATACCCAGTCCGGCGTGCGCCGTTCCCAATGGTGCGATTGCATGTGCAGTTCCATATGACCTCCTTGCTGACGGTTCAGCTTCAGCACTCAGGTTCAGAACGCGCCCTTCGCGTCAAAAAGTATGTTCCGTGTGCGATTCGGAAGCGCCGGACCCGCAGCCGGCGCAATGCACCGCGACACGTTCCCCCGCGATTCGGCAACGCCACGGGCGGCCACGTCGAAACGCACCGCAATGCAGCCCACGGTCGCGGCAACGCGAACACGCGTCCGACGAATCGCGTCGATGAGCGCAGATGTTCGCGTGTGCCGGTTTTCGCGTGTCAGGGGAAGATCGGCGTGGTGGGCTCGCCGCCTTCCAGATCCGCCTGGGGAAAATGCTGGGCCACCATCTGTGCGATTTCCTCCTCTCGCAGCGGTGGAACGTCGGCCATGATCAGGATCTGGCCTTCCCGGATGGCCTCGCGAAAGCGCGCGAGTCGCCCATTCGGTTCGGCAATGCCGATCATCGCGGCCGTCCACGCGCCGAAGCCTGCGCCCGCGACCGTCAATGCGACGACGGCGCCGCCCGCGATCACGAGCTCCGCGGGAGGGAATACCAGCGCGACGAGACCGATCAACGCGCCTGTCGCGCCGCCGAGTGCGACGCCGCGCTCGAGCGCGTGCACGACATCGCTGCTTTGCAGCAGAGATGCTTCGGGCAACTGATCGAGTGTGACGCTGTGATCGGCGAGAACATGGATATGGCGCCAGATGATGCGAGCGCGCAGCAAGTCATCGACGATCGCCTTCGCCATCTGCGTATCGGGTACGAGAAAATAAAGGCGTCTCATGTTGGCACCCCTCTTTTTGCCAGCGGTTTATCCGCGACAGAGCCTTTTGTTATTTTATGTCAGCATCGGCGGCTGGATAGCCGGGTTTGCGCAGGGGCGCCCGCAGTTCCCTCAGACCGTTATGGTCGATCTCGTGCATCAGCGCGAGCTGTCGGCCGAGTTCGCCGCGCGGGAATCCTTCGCGGGCCAGCCAGTTCAGGTAAGGGCCGGGCAGGTCGGCAAGGAGTCGGCCCTTGTATTTTCCGAAGGGCATGGTAACGGTGACAAGGCATTCAAGGTCGGGGGCTCGCATGCCGGTATTGTGCACGTCTGCCTGCTAGACTGGTATTTCCCCCTGCAAACCCTGGAGGGAATCATGATGTCCGTGTACGTCGTGAAGACCGGCGAGCAGTTCCTCTGCACTGCCGAGGACGGCGATATCGGCATGGCACCGGCGATTGAAAATGCCACCTCCTTCGGTTCGTATGAGGAAGCCGAAAAGGCGGCAAATACGCATGCCGACCCCGGATACGAAATCGTGGCCGTCTGCGTGATCCGGCACTGATCGGCTGATTGGTGCGGGCGAATGACCCGCGTGCCGGACGCACATCGCCAGGCGGCGGCGTCGCCCATGCGACGACGACGGCAACCGCGCGCACGCACCGCGTGACGCATTGCCTTCGTCGACGTCCTGCGTCCGCGCCAGGCACCGCCGCCGCAAGCGAGCCGTCCGGTTTCGACGGCCACGCGTGCGGCGACCCGGTCGCCACGTCTTACTTCTGCAGCGAGATTTCCACCCGGCGATTGCGCGCGCGCCCTTCGACGGTATCGTTCGATGCCGCCGGATTGGCTTCTCCATGCCCCGTTGCGGCAAACGAATCCGCCTTCAGTCCGTGTTCCCGCAGATACGCCGCGACCGCATCGGCCCGACGCTTCGACAGCGACTGGTTGTGCGCATCCGAGCCGGCCGCGTCGGTATAACCGTCCACTGCCACGCGCGCGAAATGCCGATCGCCTTGCTGGTTCAGCAGCTTGTCGAGCGCGGCGGTGGCGGCCGACGTCAGCACGGCGGAGTCGGTCGCGAAATAGGCATCGCCGGTCAGGCTCACCTTCTCGAGCGCGGCGGGCGCGGGCGCTGCGGCCGCGGCGACCGGCGCGGGTGCCGCGCCGCACTGGAACACCATCGAGTGCGGATCGGCGCCGTCCCGATACGGCGTCGTGGCATCGACCACGCGCACGGCCTCGTTGCCGCACATGCGCGTCGCGACCTTCATGCAGGTCTTCGCGCTCGACAGGATGCCGTGACAATCGACGCGGAAGGTGCGGATGCCGTCACGGGGCTGCAATTCGTATGCGTTGTAGGTCGGCCCCGACGCGCTCGAACAGGCAGCGAGGGAAACGACGGACGCCAGCAGGGCAAGATGGATGTTTTTCACTTGATTACTCCGAAAATGCGATGGGCGCAGCGCGTGCGGCGCGTTGGCGCGGCCGCATCCGCGTGCGGTTGCGTTCGACGCGGTCCGCGCCGGCAGCGCGTGCCGGAACGGACCGCCGCGCGCGATTACTTCCACTGATACAGCATGCCCGCGCCGACGACGCGCTGGCTGCCGGCGAAGCCGCCGTTCAGCGTCGCCTTCAGGTTCTCCGTGAGGCGCGCCTGCACGCCGACGGCCATGGCCTTCTGACCCTGGAACGTCGCCGTACCGACGCCCATCGCGAAGTTCGAGTCGCGGTCCATGTGCGGGATCGACGCCAACGCGGCCGTCGCGGCAATCCCCTCACGCGCCATCGAATCGGTCTGCTGGATCTGCTGCTGCATCTGCGAGATCTGGTTGTTGACCGTGTTCAACGACTGCGTGAACTGGTTCGAGACCGCATTCAACTGGTTCACGTTCACCGCATCGGTGCCCTGCGTACCCGCCGCGACGTTCACCACCTGCCGCGCCGAATCCGCGGAGCCGACCGCAACGACGTTCGAGCGGCCGCCGTCGTTGCTGCCCGCGCCGATCGCCGTCGAGTTGTTGCCCGATGCGGTCGAGCCGACGCCGATCGCGGTCGAGCCGTTGCCGGACGCCGTCGACGCGTTGCCGACCGCCGTGCTGTTCGAGCCCGATGCGACCGCCCCCGAACCGCCCGCCGACGAATTCGAACCGCTTGCCCCCGGCGGCACATTGCCGCCGGGCGGGTTCGTCGTGTACTGCCCGCCGAGATTGGTCGTGCGTTGGTCGATCAGCGTCGTCAACTGATTCGCGACCGAGTCGAGCTGCGACACGTTCACCGCGTCCGTGCCGTTCTTGCCCGCAGCGAGGCCGGTGATCTGCCGGTTGCCGATATTGACTTCACCGGCCGACGACTGCGGGCTGCTCAGGCCGTACGCGACATAGTTCGTCAGCGCGCCGACCGTGGTCAGCGAACCCGCGCCCAGCGCGACGCTGTTCGCGAACGTCGCCGATGCGCCGGCGCCGAGCGCGAGCGCATCGGTGGCGGTGCTGTGCGCACCCGAGCCGAGCGCGACGCTGCCCACGCTGACCGCCGACGCATTGGCACCCTGCGCGACCGACTGCGCGCCGAGGGCCGACGCACCGCTGCCGAGCGCGATCGCGTCGGCTTGCGCGGAACTCGCGGCCTGCCCGATCGCAACGCCGCCGGGTGCGGTCTGGTCGACGATCGCGCCGTTGCCGATGCCCACGCCGTTGTCGCCGTTCACGACCGTCGTCGGCCCGACCGCGACCGATTCCGCGCCGACCGCGAGCGAGTCGCCGGCCGTCGAATTCGCGTGGAAGTACTTCTGGCCCGTGACCGCGAACGACTGCAACGCGCCCGTCAGCTGCCGTACCGTCACCGCGTCCTGCTGCCCGGTGCCGTCCGCGACGTTGGTGATCTGGCGATACGTCCGGTTCGTCGCGTCGCCGACCGACACGGCGCCGAGCAGCGTCTGGTCCGTCGTGTTGAACGGGATCGCCGCGGTGCCGTTACGGATGATGCCCGACGACGGCGTCGTCGCGCGATCGGCCACCGAGCCCGAACCGAGCGCGATGCTGCCGTCCACGCGCGAGATCGCGTTCGGCCCGATCGCCACGCTGTCGACGCCAAGCGCCTGGCTGTCCGGCGCGGTCGAGTTCGCATGGAAATACTTGATGCCGTGCGCGTTGATGTTGTCGACCACGGAGCCGACGTTGTTGTTGATCGTGGTCGAGCCGTCGCTGTTGTACGTGACGTACGATGGCGCCGAAATCGCGCCGGTCGTCGGGTCGTAGGTCGAGCCGCCGCCGATCGCGCCGGCCGTGCTGTTGCCGAGATTGGTGTTGTTGTTCACGATCGAGCTGAGGCCCGTCGACAGCGAGCCGATGCCCGTCGACGTGGCGGTCGACAGCGAGGTGAGGTTGCTGTTCGTCGCGCTCAGGCCGGTGGACAGCGAGCCGATGCCGGTGGACGTCGACGTCGACAACGACGTGACCGTGCTGTTCGTCGAACTCAGGCCGGTTGACAACGAGCCGATGCCCGTGGACGTCGACGTCGACAGCGACGTGACCGCGCTGTTGGTCGAGCTCAAGCCGGTGGACAGCGAACCGATGCCGGTGGACGTCGACGTGGACAGCGACGTTATCGCGCTGTTCGTCGAACTCAGGCCGGTCGACAACGAGCTGATGCCGGTGGACGTCGACGTGGACAGCGACGTCACCGCGCTGTTGGTCGAGCTCAGGCCCGTGGACAGCGAGCTGATGCCGGTCGACGTCGACGTGGACAGCGACGTGATCGCGCTATTGGCCGACGACAGCCCCGTCGACGTGGACGTCGACAGCGACGTCACCGAACTGTTGGTCGAGCTCAGGCCGGTCGACAACGAACCGATGCCGGTGGACGTCGAAGTCGACAACGACGTGATGCTCGACAATGTCGACGTCGACAGCGAAGTCACCGCCTGGTTCGTCGCATCGAGCTGCGAGCCGTTGATCGCATCCGTGCTCGTCGGACTGATGCGCCCGGCCGCGACGTTGGTGATCTGGCGCTCGGTGCCAACGTTGCCCACGCTGACGACGCTCGTCGGATTGATACCCTTGAAGCTGTACGTGACGCCGCCGATCGTCGCGGACGCGGTCGGGTTCGGCGCGGCCGTCACCGAACCGGAGCCGAGCGCGACGTCGTTTGCATTGTTCGCCACGGCTGACGCGCCGAACGCCACCGTACCCGCCGCTGCCGCCGTCGACGTATTGCCGAGCGCGACGGAGCCGATGCCTTGCGCATTGTTCGAGTTGCCGATCGCCACCGCGCCGTCGCCGTTCGCGGTGTTGTTCGAGCCGGCCGTGACCGCGCCCGTGCCGATCGCGGTGCTCGGGTCGCCGATGGCGACCGCGCCGTTGCCGCTGACGGTCTGGCCAAAGCCGAGCGCGACGGCGCCGGTGCCGCCCAGGACCTTCGACAGGTTGCCGCCGGCGATCGAGCCGGCACCTGCGGTCGCGGCGACCGAGTTGCTGTCGCCGATCGCGACGGTCGACGTCGCCGCCGCCACGCTGTTGATGCCGATCGCCGTCGAATTCAATGCGGACGCCGTCGCACCCGGCCCGAGTGCACTCGCCGAGATACCGGTCGCGAGCGCGAGGTTGCCGAGCGCAACGGCATACTGCTGCGTCGCGCTCGACTGCACGCCCATCGCGACCGAACTGAGGCCCGATGCATTGGCGTTCAGGCCGAACGCGAGCGCGTTGTCCGCGCCGGCCGTCGTCCCCGAGCCCATCGCAATCGAACTGGTGCCGAGAGACTGCGTGCCCGAGCCCGGCACGCCGGCGGTGCCGCCCCAGCCGATGGCGATCGACGACGTACCCTTCGCACCGCTGTTGACGCCCATCGCCACCGCCGAGTTTCCGGAAGCCAGCGCGCCGCTGCCCACGGCAACGGCCGCCGCCCCCGAACCCGTCGACTGGTTGCCGACCGCAACGGCGCCCGTGTTCGTCGCATTGGACATGAAGCCGAGCGACAAGCTTTGCGCGCCCGCAGCGACCGAGCCCAGGCCGAGCGCTGCCCCGTACTGGCCCGATGCGGTCGCGTTGTTGCCGAGCCCGATCGCGGCGAGGCCGTTCGCGGTCGCACCGCTACCGATCGCCACCGCACCGCTTTGCGTCGCGTTCGACAGATTGCCGATCGCAACCGCGTAAGCCCCCGAACCGATCGCCTGCACGCCCAGCGCCGCGCTGTTGACACCGGTCGCCTGCGCGTTGATGCCGATGGCCGTCCCGCCATCGGCCATCGCATGCGCACCCGGGCCGATCGCCGTGGACGACACGCCCGCCGCCGTCGACAGGTTGCCGAACGCGGTCGAATTCGTCTGCGTCGCAAGCGAACCGTTGCCGACCGCGATCGAACTGGTGCCGCCCGTCGCGGAGCCGCCACCGGCCGAATACTGCGCATGCGCACCGGCCTGGAACAGCCCGAGATACGCGGCCGCCATCATCACGACGAGCCGCCTGGGCGAGAGCGCCGGCTTCGTCGCGATACCCGCGACGGCGCCCGCGTCTGCCGCATGCTCGCCCGCACGCCTCGACGACGCCACGCGCTTGCCGCGCGCGCGATCGAGCTCGGACGCTGCAACCCACGCCCCCAGTGCTTCGTTCCAGATCGACTTGAACGACTTGTTCATCTTGTTTTCCCTCGGTTCACATGTGCTGGATGACGCAACAGCGAACGCGGCCGGGAGCTGACCGTCTCCACCTTCGTTATCTCCCGTCTCGCGACGCCACGCTACTTGCTTCGTATACCTAACTGAACTGCTGAACGGCTCTGCACGACACGCGCGACACACGTCGCGATCACACGTCGCGATCACACGACCGCACGCCGCCGGTGTCGGACGACACGATGCACGGCAACGATCGCGGGTTATCGAATCATGGAAGTCGAGCTCGCCGATCGGGCGGCGGCATGCCGGGCGGCGCAGCGCGGAAAAGCGCGTGCGCACGCCGTCGCGCCAGCCCGTGGGCGGCGAACTCGAGTTTCATGAGGAAGCGTCGGTGGACAAAAGCCGCGCCGAATCCGCCGGGCGGCCCGTCCTGTGTCATTCAGGGGGAGGAGGACGTCGTGCGGCCCCGGGGAATGAAGCATGCGCCGCCGGACCGCGGACGCTGACAGCCGCCGCCGGTTCGGGCGAACCGGTGCTGTGATCTGCCCTGCCTTTCATATTCATGTTTTCCGTGCCGCCTGATTCGAGAGCGCGCCCGCGCGAGCGCCGCCTGCAGGACCGAACTGCCCGGCGACCGACGCGAACCACTCACCCTTTCCATCCAGGCGCGCGCCGGAGATTCCGGATTTCCGGAAAAAACGACGATTGGCCGGACGACCCCTACATCTAATTAATCGACTGACTTTCTTTGACTATTTCTTGTTGCCTTGTATGTCACACTCTCAACAGGTTCTACGCCTTTCCCTTCATCTCTTATATCAACCCATTCGAAGGGTGGGAAGCTTGCATTGCCCTCGTGCCGACTCTCGTCGCAGCACCGGAATCCCGGAATTTGAGATTGTCAGCACTCAATGTCACATTGAATATTGCGCACTCAAACATGCCGCCGCGACAAATGAAATTCGCGTGGAACGCCGTTCTGCCGAACAACCGATCCAGCCGCCTCGGGCCTAGTGTGCCGGGACTCCGGCGCTCGAACCTTTTCCCGAGCGGACAATGTGTTTTCCCGGCCGGACGATATTTACATTCATACATTCCGGCATCCATGGCGACTTAAACGCGAAAGCATTTTTTAACCAGAGATTGATAAACATTTAATCACGGTGACACGGAATTGATGAACGCGATCCACCCGGAAATCGGCCGCCTGCACGACACATTTCAACTCGATTCATCATTCGGGCCAATTTCATTTATGCCAATTGAAATCGGCAATAACGACCGGCATTTAATATCCGGTTCGGCACTTTTTCCCAGCCCGTTTTTCCGGTGCGGCCGCGCTGCGATGAAGGTTGCGCGCACTGTCAAACATGCCCACACGCGGCGCACGGAAACCCCACCGCAGGCGCTATTGTCGTCATATAATTTTTTGCAACAATCGTGCACATAGATGCATCGATTCCGACCCCGGCCTACCTCCCCAACGCGTTCGCAACCATGTCATCCCGCTCGTCCAGTCCGGCGTCGCTGCGCGCCACGCCGGATCTCGTTGGCGCACACATTCTTGTCGTAGACGACCGACCGAACGACCTGCGGCTCTTGACCGAGATCCTGCGTTCGGCGCGATGCCGGATCAGTGTCGCATTCGACGGCCTGCAGGCCTATCACCGCGCGCAGGCCGTCGCGCCCGACCTGATCCTGATGGATGTCCGGATGCCGCGCATGGACGGCTTCGCCGCGTGCCGCCTGCTGGCATCGACGCCGTCGACGCAGAACATACCCGTCATCATCCTGACCGCCGCCGCCGATCTCGAGGATCGCATCGCGGGGCTCGAAACCGGTGCGCTCGACTACATCGTGAAGCCGTTCGAACCGGTCGAGGTCATTGCGCGGATCCGCAATCACCTGAAGCGCGCGCGGCGCAGCCAGCCGTTCGCGCACCTGCCCGAGCTTCCCGACCATCCGGATGCCGCGCTGGTGCGCGCGGCGAGCGACGTCCTGCTGCGCGAATTGCGCAATCCGCCGACGCTCGAGGAACTCGCGCGGCAGGTCGGCACGCACGAAAAGCGGCTGTCGCGTGTGTTCCGCGATCATCTCGGCCAGACCGTGTTCGAATACCTGCGCGACACACGGCTGCGCGCCGCGAAGCACTTTCTCGCCGAGACGTCGATGGGGATCGGCGACATCGCCGAGGAAATCGGCTTCTCGACGCCGGGCAATTTCGCGACGGCGTTTCGCGAACGGTTCGGCATCACGCCGTCCGACTGGCGGCGCCAGCGTCCGGCGGTCGACGCCCTGCCCGCGTCGCATGATCACCCGCGTGATGCCTAGGCGCCGCGCGTCGGGCTGGCACACCTTCCTGCTGCTCGCGATGGCGCTGATCGCGTGCGCGACCCACCGCGCCGAAGCGACCGAAAACCCCGCGCAACTGGACGCGGTGTCGATCGTCGAGGATCCGGGTGCCGCGATGTCCGTCGACCAGATCGCCGCGCAACTCGCGGCTGCGCCACGCGGCGTGTCCGCGTCCGCGGCGCGCCCGTCGTTCAACGTCGAGTTTTCCCGCTCGGCCTGGTGGGTCGGCGCGACGCTGGTCAATCACGACAGCGTCGAGCGCCCGCTGGTGCTGGCGATCCGCGACGCGCGTCTCGACCACGCGGACTTCTATGTCGAGCGCGGCGGCGCGTGGACGCTCGCCGGGCGCTTCCCGGCCGACCGCCACGACGCGGACCATCCCGCTTCCCGATACCCGACGCTCGACACGACGCTGCGCCCGGGTGAACGGTTGCCTGTGCTGATCCGCATCACGTCGCGCAAGGAAATGCGGCTCGCGCCGTCCGTGTTCACCCCCACTGCATGGCACGCGCACGAACTGCGCGCCGCGATGTGGAACTTCGGCTTCTTCGGCGGCCTGCTCGCACTCGTCTGGTGCGCGCTGCTGATCGGATTCTTTTCGCGCAGCGGCGTGTTCGTCGTGCTGGCCGTGCTGGCCCTGAGCACGACGTTGTTCGAAGCGACGTACCGCGGCTATACCGTGATGTATCTGTGGCCCGGCGCGTACGAATGGTCGGCACGCGGCGAGGTGATCTTCGTCTATCTGTCGCTCGCCTGCTTCATCGCATTCATCCTGATGGTCGCGCACCGCGAGAAGGCCAGCATGCCGATGCGTGCCGTCTACATGGCCTTCTTCGCGCTCGAATGCATCGGCATGGCCGGCGCGGCGTACGGCGACCTGCTCACCTTCACGTGGTTCTGCCTGCGGTTGAACACCGTGATGGCGGTCGTGAACATCGGGCTCGCGCTGACCTTCGCGATCCGGCGCACGCCGAGCGGCCGCGTGATGCTGCTCGCCGTCGCGTTCGCGAGCTTCAACATGCTGGTGCGCGTGCTCGACGGACGCGATGCGATACCGGCCTGGCTGCTCTGGCTGAAATCCGACGTCCATCCGAATCCGGTGGTCGCGATCATTGGGCTCGCCACGCACCTGCTGGTGCTGGCCGCGTGGGTCCACCACGTCGGCCGTCAACGCACCGAGGCGCGGAAGCGGCTCGAGCAATGGCAGCTCACCGAACAGGATCGCCTGCGCGACGAGGTCGCGAAACGCACGGTCGCGCTCAACGACGCGCTGCACCAGGCGAGGACGCACATGCAGCAGAAGATCGAGACGCTCGGCTACGTGAGCCATGACCTGCGCGCGCCGCTGTCGACGATCAACGGCTACGCGAAGCTGCTGCTGCAGAGCGCGACCCGCAGCCAGGCGCGGCTGATCCGCTCGATCGACCGCAGCATCCGCTACCAGCTCACGCTGATCGACGAGTTGCTGCAATACACGAAGGCCGAGCTGCAGCCGCTCGGCATCTCGCCGGACGCGACCGATCTGCCCGGCCTGCTGAACGACATCGGCGACTATGCGCTCGCGCTGTGCTCGCAGCAGGACAACCGGTTCGACTACCGGCCGCTGACGCCGCTGCCGCGCAAGCTGTCGATCGACGGCATCCGGCTGCAACAGGTGCTGCTCAACCTGCTGTCGAATGCGTCGAAGTTCACGCGCGACGGCACGGTCACGCTGTCGGTCGGCGCGTATCCGCAGGAGCATGCGTGGCGCATCGTGTTCGAGGTCGCCGATACCGGGATCGGGATCGACATCGGCAAGACGACCGACATCTTCCGCGCCTACCAGCAGGTTCAGGCGGTGAACGGCGGAACCGGGCTCGGCCTGTTCATCGCGCAGCGGATCGTCGGCGCGATGAACGGCGAACTCTCCGTGTCGAGCCAGCCGGGCGTCGGCACGTCGTTCACGTTCCAGATCGTCGCACCGGCGATCGGGCATGCGCTGATCCCGGCGTCGGCGCTGATGCGGCCGGCCGAGCCGGTCGAACCCGACGAACCGGTGAGCGACGCGCATGCGATGCGCTGCCCGTCGCCGGGTGCGCTCGACGAGTTGGCCGTGCTCGCCAGCGAAGGCCGCCTCACCGATATCGAGGAATGGCTCGGCCAACATGCGCACGCGCCGCGCCATGCCGCGTTCGTGCAGGCGATGCGCGAGCGTCTCGACGCGCTCGATCTGCACGCGATCGAGCGGCTGGCCGAGTCGCTGAAACGGATGGGCATCGTCGATGCGTCGTTCGATGCGGAGCCGGACATGGCAAGGCCTGCGTGATAGCCAGCGGCGTGCTGCTGTCGCGCCGCTTTATGAAGCCAGCGACAGCGGGCCGCTCACGCCATCGCAGGTGCGTGCAGACGAACGCGACGGTCGTTACAACCGCCGCATCGTCGACACCAGCGCCGCGTCGTCGCCCGCCGCGGCGGCCCTGACCTGCGCGGCCTCGCGCTTGCGGCGTTTCGGATCGAGCCCGGTGCCGCCGGTACGCCGCCGCGCCGCATGCCGCTCGATCACCCGCTGCAGCAGGCAGAACACGCACAGCAGCGCGCCGATCACGATCCGCGTCCACCACGAGCTCAGCGTGCCGTCGAACGTGATCAGCACCTGGATCGTGCCGAGGATGCCGACGCCGAACACCGACCCGATCACGTAGCCCACGCCGCCCGTGAGCAGCGTGCCGCCGATCACCGTCGCGGCGATTGCGTCGAGCTCCATCCCCTGCGCCTGCAGCCCGTAGCCGGACAGCACGTACAGCGTGAACACCACGCCGCCGAGCGCCGAACAGAAGCCGCTCAGCGCATACACGCCGACTTTCGTGCGCGCGACCGGCAGCCCCATCAGCAGCGCCGAGCGCTCGTTGCCGCCGATCGCATAGACGTTGCGGCCGAAGCGCGTGAAATGCGCGACGTAGAGCGCCGCGGCCAGCGTCGCGAGCGCGATCAGCGCGCCCGCGCTCAGCGTCCCGCCGCCGATCGGCACGCTGATGCCCGCCAGCGCATGGAACGTGGGCTCGTTGATCGTGATCGATTGCGTCGTGATCAGGAAGCACGCGCCGCGCGCAAGAAACATCCCGGCCAGCGTGACGATGAACGGCTGCAGCCGGAAGTAATGGATCAGCGCGCCCATCGCCGCGCCGTACAGCGCGCCGAACACGAGCACGAGCGGCACGATCGCCCACACAGGCCAGTGCAGCCGCTCGGCGCCGACCGCGCAGAAGATCGTTGTCAGCGCAACGACCGAGCCGACCGACAGGTCGATGCCGCCCGACACGATCACGAACGTCATCCCGATCGCGACGATCAGCAGAAACGCGTTGTCGACGAGCAGCCCGGTCAACACCTGCATCGAGAAGAAGCCTGTGTACATCACGGATCCGAAGCCGAACAGCGCGGCGAACAGCACGATCGTCACGACGATCGGCAGCGTGCGCGGGTCGGCGAGCCGGGCGAGGAATCGGTTCATCGGGGCGTGGCTCCGGTGGTGGCGCGCGAACGCGCGGAAGGCAGCAGCCGCGACGCGTGCCGGATCACCAGCGCGCGCGCCGCGTCCGACTGGATCAGCGTCACGACGATCACGACGATCGCCTTCACGACGAGCGTCGCCTCCGGCGGCACGCCGATCGAATAGGTCGTGTAGGTGAGCGTCTGGATGATCAGCGCGCCGAGCACCGAGCCGGCAAGGCTGAAACGGCCGCCGAGCAGCGACGTGCCGCCGAGCGTGACCGCGAGGATCGCGTCGAGCTCGAGCAGCAGCCCCGCGTTGTTGCCGTCGGCGCTGCGCACGTTCGAGCTGGCGAGGATGCCCGCGAGCGCCGACATCACGCCGGAACACAGATACACGCCGAACACGACCGCGCCGGCGCGCAGCCCCACGAGCCGCGTCGCGACCGGATTCACGCCGATCGCGCGGATGAACAGGCCGAGCGCGGTGCGGTTCACCAGCAGCGCGGTCGCCGCGATCGTCGCGATCGCGATCCACACCGAGCACGGCACGGCCGCGAGATAGCCGCCGCCGATCTCCAGGTAGCCGGGCGCACCGATCGGGATGATCTGCCCGCCGGTCAGCAACTGCGCGATGCCGCGTCCGGCGACCATCAGGATCAGCGTCGCGATGATCGGCTGCATCCCGACGAACGCGACGAGCACGCCGTTCCACGCGCCGGCGAGCACCCCGACGCCGAGTGCGGCGGCCAGCGCCATGCCGAGCCGCGACGGATCGCCGTCGAGCACGATCGCCGCGGCCGCGCCGGCGATCGCGACGATCGCACCGACCGAGATGTCGATCCCGCGCGTCGCGATCACGAGCGTCATCCCGAGCGACACGATCACGAGCGGCGCCGCGCGGTTGAGGATGTCGATCGGCGCGCCGAACAGGTGGCCGTCGAGCAGCGCGATCGACAGGAAGCCCGGCCGATGCGCGACGTCGAGCGCGAGCAGCAGCGCGAGCGTCAGCACCGGCCACACGAGCGGATGGCGAAGCAACGTGTGTAGCCGCATCATGACCGGCCTCCCGCGATCAGTTGGTACACGTGTTCCTCCGACGCGTCGGCGCCGCTCAGTTCGGCGACCTTGCGCCGGTCGCGCAGCACCGCGATCCGGTGGCTCACGCGCACCACCTCGCTGATCTCCGACGAGATGAACAGGATGGCGAGCCCCTGCGCGCACAGCGCGAGCACGCGCTCCATGATGTCGAATTTCGCGGCGACGTCGATGCCGCGGGTCGGCTCGTCGAGAATCAGCAGCTTCGGTTCCGTCGCGAGCCAGCGCGCGAGCAGCACCTTCTGCTGGTTGCCGCCCGACAGCAGCCCGATCGGCTGCTCCGCGTCGCGCGCCTTGATGCCGAGCCGCGCGATGTAGGTATCGGCGAGCTCGCGCTGGCGCGCGCGGCTGATCAGCCGCCACCAGCCGCGCCGCGCCTGCAGCGCGAGCACGATGTTCTCGCGGATCGACAGCGCGGCGACGATTCCCTCCTTCTTGCGATCCTCCGGGCAATACGCGATCCCGTTGCGCACCGCGTCGTGCGGCGACGCGAGCCGCGTGCGCGCGCCGTCGATCTCGATCGCACCGGTGTCGGTGCGCTCCGCGGCAAATGCGAGCCGCGCGGTTTCCGTGCGCCCCGAGCCGAGCAGCCCGGCCAGCCCGACGATTTCGCCGGGCCGCACGTCGAGATCGAGCGGGCTCATCATCCCGCGCCGGCCGACCTGCTGCATCGACAGGAACGGCGCGGCCGCGCCGGCATCGCGCTGCACGGCCGCGGCGCCCGCCTGCAGCGTGCCGGACATCGGCGCGCGGCCGGTCATCTTCGCGACCAGGCTGTCGACCGGCAGGTCGCGCGCGAGATACTCGCCTTCGCGCTCGCCGTTGCGCATCACCGTGATCCGGTCGGACACCGCATAGGTCTGTTCGAGGAAATGCGTGACGAACAGGATCGCGATGCCCGACGCCTTCAGCCGGCGCAGTACGTCGAAGAGCCGCGCGACCTCGCCGTCGTCGAGGCTCGACGTCGGCTCGTCGAGAATCAGCACGCGCGCGTCGACCGACACGGCCCGCGCGATCGCGACCATCTGCTGCACCGCAATCGGATACGCGTCGAGCGAGCGCGTGACGTCGAGCGACAGGTCGAGTTCGGCGAGCGCGTCGCGTGCACGCGCATGGATCGTCTTCCAGTCGATCGCGCCACGCCGCCTCGGCTGCCGGCCCGCGAAGATGTTCTCGGCGACCGACAGGTTCGCGCACAGGTTCACTTCCTGGTACAGCGTCTGGATCCCGGCCGCCTCGGCCTCGCGCGGCGCGGCGAAGCGCACCGGCGCCCCGCCGACGTGAATCTCGCCCGCGTCGTGCGCATGCACGCCGGTCAGCACGTTGATCAGCGTCGACTTGCCCGCGCCGTTCTGGCCCATCAGCGCATGGATCTCGCCCGGAAACAGCCGGAAGTTCACACGCTGCAGCGCGTGGACACCGGGAAATGCCTTGTCGATGCCGATCATCTCGACCACCGGCGGATTCGTCATGGAACGCCCTCGCTTCGAAGCGGTTGCCGGACGGCGGCGGCCCGCGCCGCCGCCCGCGTCCGTCGGGACTCTCAAGAAAACACCGGGCCGCCCCAAGTTTTCCGCCCGGTACGAAGTCCCCTTGGGGGATTGCCCCCGTCGGGGGGCCTGTCGCGAAGCGACAGGTTTGGGGGCGCTCAGTACTTGCGGGTCGGCAGCACCTGCGCCGCGACGTTCATCGGGAACACCGTCTCGTTCGTGACGATGCGCTTCG
This sequence comes from Burkholderia sp. SIMBA_062, assembly GCF_046534765.1. NCBI lineage: Bacteria > Pseudomonadati > Pseudomonadota > Betaproteobacteria > Burkholderiales > Burkholderiaceae > Burkholderia > Burkholderia sp. SIMBA_062. The sequence continues at coordinate 4,733 of NZ_JAWRYD010000018.1, read as the reverse complement.
GCAGCGGCTTGCCGGCGACCACGTCCTTCACCGCCGTCATCAGCTGCGGGCCGAGCAGCGGGCTGCATTCGACGTCGACGTTGATCTTGCCGGCGACCATCGCCTGGAAGCCGCCCTTGGTCGCATCGAACGACACGACGCTCACGTCCTTGCCGGGCTTGATGCCGGCTTCTTCCATCGCCTGGATCGCGCCCAGCGCCATGTCGTCGTTGTGCGCATAGACGACGTTGATCTGCTTGCCGTAGGTCTTCGCGAACGCTTCCATCACCTGCTTGCCGCCGGCGAGCGTGAAGTCGCCGCTTTGCGACGCGATCACCTTGAACTTCGGATTGCTCTTGATCACCTCCAGCAGGCCCGCGCGGCGATCGTTGGCCGGCGCGGAGCCGACCGTGCCCTGCAGCTCGACGATGTTGATCGGGCCCGCGTCGTTCTTGTAGCGCTCTTCCATCCAGTGGCCGGCGCGCCGCCCTTCCTCCAGGAAGTCGGAGCCGATCATCGTCACGTACAGCGACGGATCCTTCACGTCGACGCCGCGATCGGTCAGGATCACCGGGATATGCGCGGCCTTCGCTTCGTTCAGCACCGGCTCCCAGCCCGACTCGACGACCGGCGAGAACGCGATCACGTCGACCTTCTGCGCGATGAACGAGCGGATCGCGCGGATCTGGTTCTCCTGCTTCTGCTGCGCGTCCGAGAATTTCAGGTTGATGCCGGCGTCCTTCGCCGCGCTCTTCACCGACACGGTGTTCGCCGTGCGCCACGCGCTCTCCGCGCCGACCTGCGAGAACCCGAGCGTGATCGGTTTTTGCTGCGCGTGCGCGCCGGTGGCCAGCACCGTCGCCGCGGCGACGATCGCGCCGACCGCCAGCTTCCTGATGAATGTCATGGTCCGTCTCCGATGGTGTCGTTGTATGCCGCTGCGCCGGCCTTGCGCGGTGCTGTGCTGCGCTGTTCTGATTCTGCGTGGCGCGGATGCGGTGCGGGGCTGGCCGGCCGGCGCTTGCGCGCCAACCCGGTATGCATGCCCCGGATCAGTCTAGGAACAAGTCCGATAACCTTCCAATGAAATCTTGGATTGAAGCGATATCGGTATCGGCATACGTATAAACACCTAAGGGGGTGAGGTGCCGCTGCATCCGGGGGTGGGCGGGGCGCGGCCTGGACCGGCGTCCGCTGCGTTTTGGCGATCGCGGCGGCGGTCGTCGTGCAGGCAACGCGGAACCCGCGAAGTCGGCTCGGCCGCAAATCCGTCGCCGGCGCACGAATCTTGCTGCCGCGCTGGCAGGACCGCTCGCGCATCGCGGGCGGCCCGCCTGCAACGAGGAGAACAACAATGCCCGCCATGCATGAACGCAGCCCGCTGCGCTTGGATGTTCCGATCGATTGGCGCATCGCAGCATGAAGACGCGTACGCCCCGCGGTGCCGCCGAAGCCCTTGCAGCCGCCGTCGCGAGTTCGGTCGCGCCGCTGCGCCACGTCGACGATCGCCGCCCCGGCTACACGCGTCGGCGGCTGCGCAACGGTTTCGCGTACTACACGAAGGACGGTGTACGGATCCGCGACGCCGACGAAATCGCCCGCATCAATGCGCTCGCGATTCCGCCCGCGTACACCGACGTCTGGATCTGCATGGACCGAAACGGCCATTTGCAGGCGACCGGCCGCGATGCACGTGGCCGCAAGCAATATCGTTATCACCCGCTGTGGCGCGAGACGCGCGACGCGAACAAGTACGCGCGGATGGCGGCATTCGCCCGCGCGCTGCCGCGCATCCGTGCGCGTGTCGACCGCGATCTCGCGCTACCCGGGATGCCGCGCGACAAGATCGTCGCGACGATCGTGCGGCTGCTCGACACGACGCTCGCGCGGATCGGCAACGCCGAGTATGCGCGCGAGAACGCGTCGTATGGGCTGACGACGCTGCGCAAGCGCCACGTGACGATCCGGCCGGGACAGGTGCGCCTGCGCTTCACCGGCAAGAGCGGCATCGAACACGACGTGACCGTCGAGGACCCACGCATCGGCCGGATCGTGCGGCGCTGCGCGGATCTGCCGGGGCACGAGCTGTTCCAGTATCTGGACGACGACGGCGTACGTCATTCCGTCGGCTCGTCCGACGTGAACGACTATCTGCGCGATGCCGCGGGCGCGGAGTTCACCGCGAAGGATTACCGGACGTGGGCGGGCAGCGTTCAGGCGCTTGCGCTGCTGAGGCGCGTCCCGCATCAGGGCGTCACGGATGCACGCAAGCAGATCGTCGAAACGGTGCGGACCGTCGCCGACATCTTGCGCAACACGCCGGCCGTGTGCCGGCGCTGCTACATCCATCCGGTGGTGCTCGATACGTTCGAGGCCGGGTTGCTCGCGACGTTGGAGGTGCGCCGCACGCCGAGAGGGCTGCGTGCGGACGAAGCGGCGTTCGCGGCGTTGCTCGAGCAGGCCGCGCGGCAATCGGCGAAACGGTCGAGCAAGTGACGCACGCCGATCACGAATCCCGTCCCGCTCAGCGCCCGATCGAATTGGCCACACTGCGAAAGATCAGCGGACGCTCGTCCTGCCGCTCCGCCCGCCGCGCGAATTGCACGGCCTGCTCGACCCGGCCATGATGCGCGGACTTCGCGCAGACCGGATCGGCCTCCGCCGGATCGCCCGCCAGCATGTACGCCTGGCACCGGCATCCGCCATGATCCACATGGCGCTCGTCGCAGGTGCGGCACGGGTCGCGCATCCAGCCGTCGCCGCGAAACGCGTTGAACGCGTCGCTGTCGTACCAGATCTCCTTCAGCGACCGGTCGCGCACGTTCGGCAGCACGAGGCCGGGCAACCCGCGCGCGGCGTGGCACGGCAACGCGGTACCGTCCGGTGCGACGCCGAGGAATACCGAGCCCCAGCCGTTCATGCAGGCCTTCGGCCGCTGCTCGAAGTAGTCGGGCACGACGAACAGGATCTTGCATCGCTCGCCGACGAGCTTGCGGTAGCGGTTGACCGTTTCCTCGGCTTCGCGCAGCTGTTCGGCGGTCGGCATCAGCTGGTCGCGATTCAGCATCGCCCAGCCGTAGTACTGCGTATTCGCGAGCTCGAGAAAATCCGCGCCGAGGTCGAGCGCCATCTCGATGATCTGGCCGACGTGCGGCAGGTTGTACCGGTGCAGCACGCAGTTCAGCACCATCGGATAGCCGTGCGCCTTGATCAGCCGTCCGACGTCGCGCTTGAGGTCGAAGGTGCGCGTGCTGGTCAGGAAATCGTTCAGCTCGCGCGTCGAATCCTGCAGCGACAGCTGGATATGATCGAGCCCGGCCGCCTTGAGCCGGTCGATGCGCGTGGCGTTCAGGCCCACGCCCGACGTGATCAGGTTGGTATAGAAACCCAGCGACCGCGCATGCTGGACCAGCACCTCCAGGTCGTCGCGCTGCAGCGGCTCTCCGCCGGAAAAGCCGATCTGCGCGGCGCCGAGCGCGCGCGCGTCGCTGATCACCGTGCGCCATGCGTCGGTATCGAGTTCGGCGCCGTGCGTCGCGAAATCGACCGGGTTATAGCAGAACGCGCAGTGCAGCGGACAGCGGTACGTGAGTTCGGCCAGCAGCCACAGCGGCGTGGACGGCCGGGTCGGAGCGAGTGTCGTGTCCATGTCAGTCGAGCCAGCCGCGCAGTCGCGCATGATCGAGGAAGCGATAGACGTCCGACGCGAGGTCCGACGTGCTGAACAGCCGCTCGAGTTCGTCGATGATGTCGTCGAGCTCGCGCGTGCCGTCGCAGCGCGCGAGGATCTCGCCCGCGCTCGGATTGAGCCGGACCATGCCTTCCGGATACAGGAGCACATACGCATCCTGGGCCGCCTCCCACTGCAGGCGGTACATGCCCCTCAGCGAGGGGCGCAGCGGCACGCCGCTGACGACGTCGTTGGAGTTCATGCGGGGTACGCCTTTTCAATCGCGTCGAGCATCGACCACAGCACATCCAGCTTGAACGACAGGATGTCGAGCGCGCGCCGTTGCGCGTCCGGTGTCGTGAAATGGTTCAGCGTCACCGCGAGCCCGTGCTCGACGTCGCGCTGCGCGAGCGGCACGCGACTGCGGAAATACTGCAGCCCGTCCGCCTCGATCCATGGATAGTGTGACGGCCAGCCCGCGAGCCGGTCGAGATGGATCTGCGGCGCGAACATCTCGGTCAGCGATGAGCACACGGCTTCCTGCCACGGCGCATGCCGCGCGAAATTGACGTACGCGTCGACCGCGAACCGCACGCCGGGCAGCACGTGCGCGAGCGACCACAGTTCCGCGCGCTCGATGCCGACCGCTTCGCCGAGCCGCGCCCATGCCTCGATCCCGCCTTCCTGGCCGCCGTGACCATCGTGATCGAGAATCCGCTCGACCCACAGCCGGCGCGTATCGCGGTCCGGGCAATTGGACAGGATCGCCGCATCCTTCAGCGGAATGCTGATCTGGTAGTAGAAGCGGTTCGCGACCCAGCCGCGGATCTGCGCCGGCGAGCATGCGCCGGCATTCAGGCGCCGGTTGAACGGATGATGGATGTGGTAGCGCGATTCGAGCGCGCGCAGGCGCGCCTCGAACTCCTGCGCACTCCAGGGCGTCGCGTGCAGCGCCGCGGCGGGAATCGGTGCGTTCATCAGAATTTGCTCCGAGAAACCCCGCCATCGATGGCGGGAAGGAAAGGAGTGCTGTTGACAGGCAGCTTCTTCCACGGGTTAGGATCACCGGCATGATTCTTGTCTA
>NZ_JAWRYD010000402.1:0-257 GCF_046534765.1 Burkholderia sp. SIMBA_062 | reverse complement strand
ATGGGCGAACAGCCCAACCCTCGGGACCGACTACAGCCCCAGGATGCGATGAGCCGACATCGAGGTGCCAAACCTCCCCGTCGATGTGGACTCTTGGGGGAGATAAGCCTGTTATCCCCGGGGTAGCTTTTATCCGTTGAGCGATGGCCCTTCCATGCGGAACCACCGGATCACTAAGCCCGACTTTCGTCCCTGCTCGACTTGTAGGTCTCGCAGTCAAGCTCCCTTGTGCCTTTACACTCTGCGAATGATTTCCA
>NZ_JAWRYD010000401.1:0-257 GCF_046534765.1 Burkholderia sp. SIMBA_062 | reverse complement strand
CGCGCGGCTACCTGCCGATCGACGGCATCGCCACTTACGACCAGGCCGTGCAAAAACTGATCTTCGGCGCCGAGTCGCCACTGCTGGCCGCCGGCCGCGTGGTCACCGTGCAGGCCGTTGGCGGCACCGGCGCGCTGAAGATCGGCGCCGACTTCCTCAAGCGCCTGTCGCCCAATGCCGTGGTTGCCATCAGCGACCCGAGCTGGGAAAACCACCGCGCACTGTTCGAGACCGCCGGTTTCCCGGTACAGAACTAC
>NZ_JAWRYD010000400.1:0-257 GCF_046534765.1 Burkholderia sp. SIMBA_062 | reverse complement strand
CAGGGATGCGCGACGCGCGTGCCGGTCGCGAGATCGAGTGCGAAGAGGAACACCGCCGAGGCCGTGCCCGCGAGCGCGCCGAGCACGCAGGAAAGCAGCAGCCAGCGCGCGAGGTACACGACCATCGCGAACGATTCGAGAGACTTCAGGTATTTCATTGCGATCCAGGTTTGAGTCGACGTCAAACCCGGGCGACAGGAGGCGTCGCATGGACGGCCCACGACCTCCTGCACCCAGGAACTCGTAGGCATCATCAG
>NZ_JAWRYD010000399.1:0-257 GCF_046534765.1 Burkholderia sp. SIMBA_062 | reverse complement strand
GGCGTGTGCGTGCTCGAGAAGGGTTCCGAGATCGGCGCGCACATCCTGTCGGGCGCGGTGATGGACCCGCGCGCGATTACCGAACTGTTCCCCGACTGGAAGGAACGCGGCGCGCCGCTCGACGTCGAGGTGACGGAGGACCGCTTCCTGTTCCTGTCCGAGCAGAGCGCGGTCACGACCCCCAACTGGGCGCTGCCCGCCAACTTCCAGAACCACGGCAACTACGTGATCTCGCTGGGCAACGTCACGCGCTGGCT
>NZ_JAWRYD010000398.1:0-258 GCF_046534765.1 Burkholderia sp. SIMBA_062 | reverse complement strand
ACTGATGATAGGCGCCACATCCGTGTCTGTAATCGTACCTGTGCCGACGCCGGTACCGATGGTTAATGTGGTGGTCTCATTCAGCTCATCTAAGTCATCATTTAAGGCCGGATAGCTGACGGTAAAGTTGGTCACTCCTGCTGGAATAGTGATACTGCCATCCGTGTTTAAAACAACGCCGTCACTAAAGACTGGGGCATTGCTATAGTCGTCACCTGCAGTTGCACTACCATCGGTGATGGCAAAAGGATAGTTGAC
>NZ_JAWRYD010000122.1:0-437 GCF_046534765.1 Burkholderia sp. SIMBA_062 | reverse complement strand
TGGTAAGGTTCTTCGCGTTGCTTCGAATTAAACCACATGCTCCACCGCTTGTGCGGGCCCCCGTCAATTCATTTGAGTTTTAACCTTGCGGCCGTACTCCCCAGGCGGTCAACTTAATGCGTTAGCTGCGCCACTAAAATCTCAAGGATTCCAACGGCTAGTTGACATCGTTTACGGCGTGGACTACCAGGGTATCTAATCCTGTTTGCTACCCACGCTTTCGCACCTCAGTGTCAGTGTCAGTCCAGAAGGCCGCCTTCGCCACTGGTATTCCTCCCGATCTCTACGCATTTCACCGCTACACCGGGAATTCTACCTTCCTCTCCTGCACTCTAGCCAAGCAGTTCCAGATGCCGTTCCCAGGTTGAGCCCGGGGCTTTCACACCTGGCTGACTTAGCCACCTACGCGCGCTTTACGCCCAGTAATTCCGATTAAC
>NZ_JAWRYD010000397.1:0-258 GCF_046534765.1 Burkholderia sp. SIMBA_062 | reverse complement strand
CGGTCCTGGTCGATCGTGACCTCAGGGCCTTCTTCGAGGGGATTGGGGATATCTTTCGAGAACGCGAAAGGAAGTTTGTCTTGAGAGCTATAAAAGTAAACACCCTTGATACCCGTTAAAAACGTTAACGCCACGGCAAACCCTTATCAGACAAGGCTTCTAGCCCGATCAGGTGAAACTTTACGGGAAACCTGGTGAGGCTCTACGGGACACGCGGGTGATGGGGTTCGGGGAAGCCGGTGAGGACCTGCGGGAAAG
>NZ_JAWRYD010000396.1:0-258 GCF_046534765.1 Burkholderia sp. SIMBA_062 | reverse complement strand
GCCGGCAGCTGGACCGAGCAGGGCAACCAGATGGCCCGTCGTGACAACAGCGACCCCTACGGCATGCATCAGGTGCAGAACTGGGCCTGGGCCTGGCCGGCCAACCGCCGCATCCTCTACAACCGTGCCTCCAGCGACCCGCAAGGCAAGCCGTGGGACCCGGAGAAGAAGCGCTTGGTATGGTGGAACGGCAAGGCCTGGACCGGTACCGATGTGCCGGACTTCAAGGCCGACTCGCCGCCCGAGGCCGGGATGAAC
>NZ_JAWRYD010000121.1:0-437 GCF_046534765.1 Burkholderia sp. SIMBA_062 | reverse complement strand
CCTGTTTGCTCCCCACGCTTTCGCACCTCAGTGTCAGTATCAGTCCAGGTGGTCGCCTTCGCCACTGGTGTTCCTTCCTATATCTACGCATTTCACCGCTACACAGGAAATTCCACCACCCTCTACCGTACTCTAGCTTGCCAGTTTTGGATGCAGTTCCCAGGTTGAGCCCGGGGCTTTCACATCCAACTTAACAAACCACCTACGCGCGCTTTACGCCCAGTAATTCCGATTAACGCTTGCACCCTCTGTATTACCGCGGCTGCTGGCACAGAGTTAGCCGGTGCTTATTCTGCAGCTAATGTCATCGTCTCCGGGTATTAACCGAAGAGTCTTCTTCACTGCTTAAAGTGCTTTACAACCAAAAGGCCTTCTTCACACACGCGGCATGGCTGGATCAGGGTTTCCCCCATTGTCCAATATTCCCCACTGCTGCC
>NZ_JAWRYD010000395.1:0-258 GCF_046534765.1 Burkholderia sp. SIMBA_062 | reverse complement strand
GGCTTCCGTTCATGCTGCGCGCCACTACCTTTAACAAAAGGCACATCTTCTACGCTACTGTTTCCCATACAAAAGCTCCACGGCGGATATGAAGTATTCCAAGCAAGATCTAACCACCCAAACAAAGTAGCGCTGGCAGCTGATTACTGAAGTCAGGGTATTGTCGATAACTTGCCGGAAAAGTCGCCATGCGCGGACGGATCAATGAATGGGGGAACACGCTCCCCCCTCCCCTCTGTCACTTCGGTCCGATAAATA
>NZ_JAWRYD010000394.1:0-258 GCF_046534765.1 Burkholderia sp. SIMBA_062 | reverse complement strand
AAAGGATCGCACGGCGTGCACGACGGCCGGGCCGGCGCCCACGGCGCATCCCTGCGCCCGTCACCGCCGGCGCGTGCGTCTTCCGTGCGCGAACGATTCGTTCTACCTGGCGTAGCGCCAAGGAGGAACCGTGAGCATGTCAATCAAGCGTCGCCTTCAGGTGCTGATCGCTGCGGGTGTGTTGCCGGCGAGCCTGGCGAGTGCGGGCCCGATCGCCTATCCCGCGAAGGGGCAGAGCGCGCAACAGCAGCAAAAGGA
>NZ_JAWRYD010000393.1:0-258 GCF_046534765.1 Burkholderia sp. SIMBA_062 | reverse complement strand
GTCCAGATCGTCGACGAAACCGAGTAGCTGGATAGTGCCGATTGCCGATGCCTTTTCGACCACTTCGGGATTCATGCTGACCTCGCCGGCGATCGCGAGAGAAAAACGTTGCAGCAGGTCGCGCTGCTCGTTGATGAAGTGAAGTATGCCGTCCACATTGAACGGATTGCGCGAGCCGATGAACAGCAGGTCGATATCGCGGCCAGCGTGGGGTGTTGCCGTAGTGCGATGGCTCGCGACGCTGTATTTCGGCAAAAA
>NZ_JAWRYD010000392.1:0-258 GCF_046534765.1 Burkholderia sp. SIMBA_062 | reverse complement strand
CTGCGCGCTCGATGCCACCGATGCCACCGATGCCACCGATGCAGGTGCGTCGATGCGCCGCGTCATGTTCGATCGGGGCGGCGCGCTCGCGCGGGGCGGCTGGCGGCTCGCCGTCGAGACGCGCGGCGCGGCGCATGGCGTGGTGGTGTCGCGTCGCCGCACGTTCACGCCGGGCATCCGCATCGTCGAGCCGATTTTCGACGCGCCGCTCGAAGCCGAAGATATCGAGAGCGCGCTGTTCGACGCCGCGCCCGCGCC
>NZ_JAWRYD010000391.1:0-258 GCF_046534765.1 Burkholderia sp. SIMBA_062 | reverse complement strand
ATAGCCATAGCAGATATGGACGGCTGTTTCGCACTTGAGGCCTTCAATGGCCCTTTCCAGGGTGGCCACGCCCCAGTCATTCACTTCGTCGAAGAAGACATTGAATGCCGGTTCGTCGAACTGAATGATGTCAACACCGGCCGCTTCCAGTTCCCGGGCTTCCTGATTGAGAATCCTGGCGAATTCCCAGGCCAGTTTCTCGCGGCTTTTATAGTGGGTGTCGTACAAGGTATCGATCATGGTCATGGGGCCAGGCAG
>NZ_JAWRYD010000390.1:0-258 GCF_046534765.1 Burkholderia sp. SIMBA_062 | reverse complement strand
CGATGAGCTCGAACTACAACACGCGTCCGCGCGCAGCGGAAGTGATGGTCGATGGTACACAGGCGCATTTGGTCCGCGCGCGCGAGGAAGTCCAGCAACTGTTTGCGGGCGAAGCGATCTTGCCGGCGTAACCAGCGCCGCGACGCATCAACAGGCGATCGAATAAAAAAGGCGATGCCCTCGGTGGCATCGCCTTTTTTGTTTGCGGCGCGCGCGCTCGTCTAACGCGGCTTCAAACTGCGCGCTCGCAGCCACACG
>NZ_JAWRYD010000389.1:0-258 GCF_046534765.1 Burkholderia sp. SIMBA_062 | reverse complement strand
CATTTGATCCCAATACCCAAAAGATAAAAAGTCCACTGGGTGCCATTGGTGTATTCTGGAATACGGATTACATTCAGCTGATATCTCAGGCAACGATCCTCAAAAAAAATAATAATCTTAACCGCTACAATTTAGTAAATCCTCTTAATACAACAGAGGCCCAGACAACCACTGTTTATTATGATATCCAGACTTTGGGATGGACTACCGATTTGGTTTTAAAACCATTCAAGGGGTTTAATCTTCATTATTTAATTA
>NZ_JAWRYD010000388.1:0-259 GCF_046534765.1 Burkholderia sp. SIMBA_062 | reverse complement strand
CTCGGTATAGAGGATGAACGAGGTGGCCGCATGCGAGTCGGCATGGCGCGCGGCCGCCGCGTCGTAGACGGCTGCGTCGGCGGACAGCGCATCTTCGAGCGAGTCGCCGAACGCATAAGGTGCGTCGCGCAGCGAAGCGGTACGAAGCTCGCGGAGCACGGCACCCTGATCGGCAACGATACGGCGAACGGTCAGTGACGGACTCATGCAGTCGTAAACCCCAATAAAGCACTAACGCGTAGCTTTAACCGAACTGGCC
>NZ_JAWRYD010000017.1:0-178819 GCF_046534765.1 Burkholderia sp. SIMBA_062 | reverse complement strand
TGCAGATTCATCTCGGCGCCCATTGCGCGTTCGATGATCGCTTTGTTGAACGCCAGCATCAGATCCTGGACCTCGGTCGGCGTCATCGGCCCCTTGACCAGTTGGTCCAGCAGTTCCTTGGGCAACTCAGGCAGCGGCCCGCGGGCCGCTGCCTGACGCGCTACGGTTTGTCTTTTCTTCTTCATCGGCATATCCATGACGTTTACACCTCATGATATGCCCCGCCCACGAAATCACGGATAGGTCCCATGCTTCCGGCGCGTGCAGAAGCCGCTAAAGCGCTACGACCTCGGCTTCGATCCCACCGTGCTGGTACAACCCAGGCGGATCGTCCGTGGCCTCGTGCCGGGCTCTGCCGCGGCCAGAGCCGGCGTGAAGGACGGCGACGAAATCCTCAAACCTGTGCCGCAGGACGGCATCCAGGCCGACCAGCGCGCCATGCTGAGATTGCAGATCCGCCGCGGCGACACGATACTAAATGTAGCCTACCTGCCGCGCGGTGAAACTGTTCAGAGTTGGCAACGGGCGAGCGTCAACCATTCGTCCTGTTCGACAACCCGTTGAAGCGTAGGCCAGTGACTCGTCGCTGAGGTGTCCGACGACGGACAAAGCAGGCGTCCCGAAGCCCTACCGGGCCGGCACTGATCTTGTACTAACCGCACCCGCGGTACTGGCACAGGCCATCACCGCCATGGCGACCCTGTGCATCGCGATCCCGCCAACAGCTGATTTCGTCGCATCTTTGCCAACAACTGGGTTCATGCCGCTAGCGGCATGACACAGGTTGTTGCTAAGCGGCCTGTCGCCATTCTCAACATAACGAATGAGTCTGGGCCACTGCGTGCGCAGATAGGTCAGCTCCATACCAGGCAGACTTTTGGGTACGACACCGGAGTTGATCCCAAGCGGACGCGCTGATCTGCCTCATGTCTAGCGCCACTTACTCTGCACTTTCGCTCAGCGCCCGACGACGCCCTTCCACCGGGCCACGGTGGGTCCTGAGCGGGCGTCGTTGAAGCGCTTGAGGAACGCGTCGTAATCGCCGCCCGTAACCGCGTTACGCAACGGTTTGACCCGCTCCACGCAGATTTCCGTGGCCTCGGGCGAGTTCTGGATGATTCCCATCACCTCGGAAATGAAGTCCTTCAGCGGCATGGCGTTGGGGTCACTCGCATGAGCGAGCCCCGTGAGTTCCGTCTGCACGTAGGGCGGTATCAGCTCTATCACCTGCACGCCGGTGTCGCTCAACTGGTAGCGCAGCGACTGTGTGTACGAATGAATGGCGGCCTTGGTGGCGCAGTAAGTGGGCGTCACGGCGCCCGGCACAAACGCCAGGCCCGAACTCACGGTCATGATCGTCGCGTCGGGCTTATCCAGCAGATGTGGTAACAAGGCTGCGGTCAAACGGATAGGACCGAGCAGGTTGGTGGCGATGGTTTCCTCCGCATCCACAGTGCCGGGCTCGCGGACATCCTCGGTGCGCATGATTCCTGCGTTGTGAATCACCGCATTGAGCGCCGGGAATTGAGCGACCAGCCGGGCAACGGTACGCCGGATATCGGCACCATCGCGAATATCCAGCACGTCGGCCTGCATGCCCGAGTTGGCGGCCAGCGTCTGGTCGAGCATCTCGCGCCGGCGGCCAGTGATGATGACCTGGTTGCCTAGCGCGTGGAAGGCTTCGGCCAGCCCGCGGCCGATGCCCGAGCCGCCCCCAGTGATAAGGATGGTGTTGCCGGTTGTTTTCATGGTCTTTCCCCTGGAATGCGTCGAAGCATGGAAGCCAAGCGACGCGTAGCCCTAACGGAGCCAACGTCAATCAGCCGATGGCGAGCAAGGCATCACGCTGGCCGAACTATTAGAGCAGCGCCCGGATTTGCACGACACTGCACGGATGCTCATTGCTTCAACGAGGCTGCGGGCGGTACAAGAACTGCCCTCGCGTTACCGGCTCCCTGATAGGCCATCGCACCTTCAATTTCCTCGAAACGAAAGGCTTTGCCAATCTGGGTTCGAAACAAAGGGTCTGCGATGACAGTGCGCAGATCGACCATCGCTGCCGCCAGCCGTGCAGGGTCTTTGGCCGTGGCGCTGCTGAAGTTGCTGAATCGCTTCACGACGAGATTTTTGCTCATGAACAGCCGCGACGGGATTGTCACGGGCACAGAGGCATCCAGGGTTCCATAGATGTAGATTGAGGTATTCATGGGCACGTGTGGCGCAATGCGGTTGATCACGGCGCCGCCCAGCCCGTCGAACACCGCGGTGGTTGCAAGGCTTTCTGCCAGTTGTCCCAGCTGGTCCTCGTACCCTTCGTCATCGGTTGCCACGACGTGAGCAAGACCCCATTGACGGAGCTCCTCGTATTGCGCCCGCGAACGCACGAGGTGGATCACCGCAACCTGGCGTTTTTTCGCCAGCGCGGCCAGGGCCAGTGCGGTCGCCGAGGCGCCCGCCGTTGCGACCACACCATGATGGCCTTCCGCCACAATTTGCTCCAGGAAGGCATAGGCCGTGAACGCATTGACCAGCGAGCCACAGTAGTCGCGTGTGCGCACCTCGTCGGGCAGGATGACGCAGCTGGTGTAAGGCAACTGCGCCTTTTCGGACCACAACCCAACCGTCCCGGCCCCGGTGCCAAGTGACCGATAAAGCGCCACGGGCCTCCCCAGGAACTCCTCCGGCACGTCATCACCGATCGCGGTCACTTTGCCAGCCGCGGACGCGCCCCATACGCCGTTTGATCCGTTGAGAACCCGGCCCGCCGCGTCGGGCATCGTCAAGAACAGCTTGTCGCCGTGGTTGATGGCGCACGCCTCGATGTCCACGATCACATGACCGGGCGGCGGGCTATCAGGTATGGGAATGTCCAGCACGGCCAACGTGCGGCTGGACGCATCGATGCTGATCGCTTTCATGCATGCTCCTCGGGTCCGGGTGTAATTGAAGGGAGTGATGCCCGAACTGGATACATGAGAAACCCAATACTTACTTTTAACAAGTACGGAATTATTTGTTAGTATCGCTGCCATGAAACTTGAAACGAAGTGCCCTGTGGCGTTTACCTCGCGCATTCTGGGCGGCAAATGGAAAGCCCGAATCGTCTGGGCGCTTGTGCGGAATGAACCGCTTCGCTTCTCGGAGATCCGAAGAGCTTGCCCGCCCGTCAGCGATCGCATTCTGACCAAGGAACTGCGAGAACTGGAGCACTGCGGCCTGATCTCGCGCAAAGAATTCCCGGTCATCCCGCCGAAAACGGAGTATCGCCTGACCACCCTGGGTCAGACGCTTCGTCCGGTCATGGCTGTCATGGCCGAATGGGGTTCGGCCAATCGCGAAAACGTGATTGAAACTCCGAAAGATGCCCGCCTACCCGCTTCCACTGGAGATCTCGGGCATGACGAGTGAAACGGGATGTCTCGCATGACCTGTGAAACGGGGGATTAGCGTGGCGCGTAAACATTCATGCGTCACGCAGCAGCGGAAAAAGCGCGTCGCCAAGCCAAATGACGACGCGCTTGCTACGACACACGGTGATTGTTGTGTGCGGACGTGCGCCGCGCGCATGCACGCGCTTCGCTACCCTTATCGATCGCGGCGTTGCTTGCGGACCAATCGCCACCGCGGTATGTTTCCAGCGTCGGACAAGGCAGACTTGGTTTGGTAAGCCCAAGTCCTTTCGGTAACGAAAGCTCTGGTCTTTGGCCTCGTGCACGAGATCCCCACGACGAACGAAGGGCGCTTTTTCGGCGCCCCTATGTTCGTCCGTGTGGCTCTCAGGTTCGAGAAACGCTCCGGTCGAACGTCGACAACGGAGCCAGACCATGAATATGCCTACCCCCGAATACTGCGATGTTCTGATTGCCGGCGCCGGTCCGGTCGGACTACTCCTCGCCTGCGAGCTGCGCCTGGCCGGTTGCTCGGTGCAGGTGTTTGAACAAGCGAACGAACCGACTACGCCGTTAAAACGTGCTCCATTCGGACTGCGCGGTCTCTCGGTGCCGACCATCGAAAGCTTCGACAGACGCGGCCTGTTGGCTGCCCTAAAAGCCCGGATCCCCGAGGGGGAGATCGGGGCCGCGGCACCCTGGATGAAGGACGAGCGCAGGCCTGGCGGACATTTCGCTGGCATCGACTTCCTCATGGACCAGATCGACCAGGCGCAGTGGCCCTACCGGCTGCCACACTCGGCGGCTCCTATGGCCGCGGATCTTGAGAGCATTGAAGCCGTTCTGGCGGATCGCGCTGAGAAACTTGGGGTCCCGATCAGGCGCGGATTTGGCGTTTCGGGCTTGGAGGTTACAGATGACGATGTCACCGTCCACGCCGGTGGGGAGACATTCCGAGGGGGCTGGCTCGTCGGTTGCGATGGCGCCCGTAGCATGGTGCGCAAGGCCGCCGGGTTCGGCTTCACCGGTACCGACCCTGAGTTCACCGGCTACTTCGCCCGGATCGAACTCGCCAATGCGGCGATGCTTGAGCCAGGTCACCACGACACGTCGAACGGCACCTACATCTTCGACCTGCCAGACATGATCAGGATGGTCGAATTCGACGGCGGCGCCTGTCACCGGCTTCAGCCGATCACACGGGATCATGTCCAGGCGGTGTTGCGTCGTATCTCTGGGACCCAGGTCGAAGTGACGGCGCTCCGTCTTGCCACCACCTGGACCGATCGGGCCTATCTGGCAACCGAGTACCAGAAGGGGCCCGTGCTGCTCGCAGGCGATGCCGCTCACATTCATTCGCCGCTGGGCGGCCAAGGCCTCAACCTCGGTCTGGGAGATGCGATGAACCTTGGCTGGAAGCTGGCCGCAACAGTCCGAGGCGATGCCCCGGCGGGACTTCTCGACAGCTATCAACGCGAACGGCGGCCCGTTGCCGAGCAGATACTTGACTGGTCTCGCGCGCAGGTCGCGCTGATGCGGCCGAGCCGAAGTTCGCAAGCGCTCAGAGCCATCGTCCGCGATCTGATCGCGACGCATGATGGCGCGACCTACTTTGCTGAACGCGTCTGGGGTGTGGGGCTCCGTTATGACCTTGGCGCGAGCCACCCGCTCGTCGGTCGTAGCGTGCCGGATTTCGAACTGACTGATGGAACGCGGCTTGATGATCATCTGACGGCGGGCGCCTGGTTGCTGCTGGATTTCGACTCGCGCCCAACGCTTCGGATGCTCGCCAGCCGTTGGTGCGAGCGGATCATCTATCTCGCGTGCGATGCCAGGGAGCGGCTTGGCTTGAGCGCTGTGCTCGTGCGTCCTGATGGCGTCGTCGCCTGGGCGGGCAAGACCACGCCGGGCGATCAGGAAGTCCATGACGCCGCGTCACGTTGGCTCGGCAACCCGCAGGGAACGCCTCGAGCGAGCTGAGCCAAATCGACACTATGCCCTGTGACTTCCGCCCACCATGGCGTGAAAACCAGGCCAGTCGATGATGCGTTCCCTGGCATCCCGTTGGTCGACCTGTGTCCGCGCATACGTGGCTATTCCGTTGCCGGTTTTGTCCGATGCGCTGGATCAGGGGAGCCGTAAGCTCGCCGCCGATGTCATCGGGCTCCCGAGCCGCGCGAGTGTCGAAAGCTGCCAATAGAGCCACCGCCTCGGGCGACTTGCCGTGCGGGAAGAGATCCGTCGTGGTCGGACCGGGCTGGGCGCAATTAATGGCAAGAGCGGCGATAGGCATCCCGCGGCCTAACGGCTAATGTGATCCGCCGCCCCACCCACCTCTCTGACGAAGGCGAGCAGAAGCTCGCTGAGTCGACCCGGTTGTTCCTGCTGGATCCAGTGACCGGCACCGTCAATCAGCTCGATGCCCCTCATTCCCGTCGTCGCCTTCGTCCTCATCAGATCGAGCGCGCCCGGCGCCGACCAGGTGCCCCAATCGCTCCTCCCTCCGATGAAGAGCGATGGCACATCGATCGTCCTGCCCGAGAACAGGCGCAACTGAGCGTTCAGGTCAGGATCGGAAAAAACGCGGTACGCCTGCAGCGCGCCCTGGAACCCCGTGCGGTCATACTCCTGCGTGTACACCTCAAGTTCCGGCTCGGTGAGCCATCTGCAGACTAGTATCTCGGCGGCGGAAGGCTGGAACGGGGCGACGGTCTCGGGCATCGTCTTGCCAAGGTCCATGACGTAATAGGTGGGCATCTGTGCAAGTTCTGCGGCGGTTAGCGCCTTCAACGGATGCGGCTTGTTTCCCATCCAGTCGGCGCTCTTGACGTAGAAAAATGCACGTAGAAACGCGTGCAAACCTTGGGGCGGGTGCCACATGTCATGGTTCGCCTGACGACCGCTCAGGTATTGCTGGTAATACTCTCTCGGCGGGTCGAGCGCCGCCAGCGCGGCCGCCAGCTTCTGGTTGCCCGCGTTCGGCTGAGGCGGCGATACCGCGCTCTCCGCAATGTCGAAGGGAAACGCCGGCGGACCGGGGAACGGTGCGCTCATCAGCACGACCGAGGGAAAGACGTCAGGTCGCGCTAGCGCGCAATAGGCTGCCACGGGCGAGCCGAGGTCGTGCCCGACGAGCATGGCCGTGCGCCGATACCCCAACGCCAGAACCAGACCGAGGGCGTCACGCGTCATGTTCAGAAGGCTGAAGGGCGCCAGCGGGGTGTCATAGTCGTTCACCCACCCCGTGGTGCGGCCAAAACCCCGCTGATCAGGCGCCACCACATGGTAGCCGGCGTCAGCCAGCATCGGCATCAGATGTCGCCAGCCGTAAGCCAGATCGGGAAAGCCGTGCAGAAGCAGTGCGAGCGGCCGGCCTGCCCTTTCGTAACCGGCCTCGAGAATATGGACATCGAGCCCGTTGACGCCATGGATCATGCGCGAGCGGACTCCCTTGGGAAGCGTTCCCTCACCATATGTTGACATAGTCAAATCAATTCCTCCCATGGGGTATGCGCGGGCGGGTCGAAGTAAAGCGGCAACCAGGCCGACCGCGCCCATCGCCAGAACGGCTCGTCGGGACATCGATGGCGTCAATGGGTCGTGAGGCATCGCTCATATCCATAATATGGTGATCGCCATAGTATGGTGACTGTCATAGCCGGGTCAAGCGAAACGTGGTACGTTTCCGGTATGACACGCAAGACTGACGCGCGCGCTCGCGCGATTGCCGCGGCCGAACGGCTGTTTCGCATCCAGGGCTACACTGCGACGGGACTGACCCAGATCCTTGAGGAAAGCGGTGCGCCAAAGGGATCGTTTTACTTTCATTTCCCCCGCGGCAAGGCGCAACTCGCCGAAGAAGCCATCGACAATTACGTTGCGAACCGGATTGCGGTACTACGGGACATCTCGGCGAATACGACGGGTGATCCGCTGAAGTTCGTTCGTCAGATTTTTCGGACATTCGCGGCCGAAATGGTCGCCACTGATTTCCAGTACGGATGTCTGATGCAAAACCTGGCGAACGAGTTGCCCGCGCTCGATGCTGAGCTGACCGAACGGGTAGCGCGCGGATTTGCTGACTCCACCGGGATTATCAGGAAGCATTTCAGGGAATGCGGCTTCACTCCCGCGCGCGCGTCCTCTACCGCAGCCGCCCTGGTAGCCGCCCTCGAAGGCGCGCGGACGATCGCCCGCCTGGAACGCACGCCGGCCATATTCCGGGCGCTGGCAGAGGTGAGCGTCCAAAGGTGCGCGGTCCCTGCAAAGTGATCGGGTGCGAGGTTTCCATCGGACCGACCTGACACCGATCACGTGTGGAGTGCATCGATCCTGCGCGAGTATCCGTGGATAGACGCCAGGTCGCCGGATCGATGTCCTGGCAATGTTAATCGTCGACCGCCACGATCAGTCTGGCCTGAAAGGACCGATCGATCGGAAAACCGCGAGGACGACCTGTTGCTGTTGACCCAGTATCGTTTCCCGGCGGTTCGGTATCCGGTGACAATCAACACTCAGGTTTTCGATTCGGTGACAACGCGAAGACGTATGCATCGGTGTCGCGCGATGACAAGACCCAGCGCATGTCTTACACGACCGCATCCATCTTTCATCCAGGAATCGTCACGTCGTCGAGGCGATGTGGCAATTGAACCGCGGCAAGAAAGGCGACTGCATGGAGCCGCAGAGGACCAGAAACGCCCCGCCGTAT
The DNA here is from genome assembly GCF_046534765.1 of Burkholderia sp. SIMBA_062. Classification (NCBI taxonomy): domain Bacteria; kingdom Pseudomonadati; phylum Pseudomonadota; class Betaproteobacteria; order Burkholderiales; family Burkholderiaceae; genus Burkholderia; species Burkholderia sp. SIMBA_062. Next base: position 170,719 of record NZ_JAWRYD010000017.1, on the reverse strand, counting down.
GCACCTGAAATCACGTGGCCCGCGCCGGGAAACTTCAGTTTCCATGCCAGGAATGTCGCGCATAGCGTCGTCATCGTCGGTCCGCCAAGACGCTGAACAATGTTGTTGAAGTTCGTAGATACTGCTAATGGTGTCCGTTCGTGTGCTAATCGTGTCCAGTGATTCCGCTAATGCGGGGCGGCGAACGTCAAGCTGAGGAAGTAAGCAGCGGCAGGTCGCTGACGAGGTATTTCATCGACGTACGCTGAATTCCAAACGATGGTGTTGAAGCGCGACATGGGCGTGCACTGACCTTTCCCCTCCCAAGTATCCCACTGTAAAGTTAGTGGCAAGGCCGCAGGAGAACGCTTGCCATGAAGAAGTCGAGGTTCAGCGAAGAGCAAATTATTGGGGTGCTGAAGGAAGCCGACGCAGGCATGAAGGTCGCAGACCTATGCCGCAAACACGGTATATCGGATGCGACGTTCTATAACTGGCGTAGCCGTTACGGCGGCATGGATGTGTCGGAAGCGCGACGATTGCGGCAACTGGAGGAAGAAAATCAGCGGCTCAAGCGGCTGGTGGCCGACCAGGCGCTGGACATCCAGGTTCTGAAGGACGTTCTCGAAAAAAAGTGAGTTCGCCCGCGCAGCGCCGAGAAGTTGTGCAGCAGGTGATTGAACAGCACGACTATTCGGAGCGCCGGGCGTGCGCGCTCATTGGCCTGAATCGCCGAACGTTCCGGCGGCCGGCGGCGCCTGACGCCGACCACGAAGTGCGGCAACGGCTGCGCGAGCTGGCACAGGAGCGGCCACGGTCTGGCTCGCCCCGCCTGCATGTCTTGCTACGCCGGGAGGGCCTGGTCCAGAACCACAAGCGCACTGAGCGGCTGTACCGCGCAGAAGGCCTATCGCTTCGCCTGAAACGTCGAAAGAAACGCCCGAGTCATCTACGCGTGGTCATGCCGACGCCCAGCGGCGCAGACGAAAGCTGGGCGATGGACTTTGTTGCTGATGCGCTGGTGCATGGACGACGCATACGCATGTTGACGATCATCGACGCGTGGAACCGCGAGTGCCCGCACATCGAGGTCGACTTCTCGCTAACGGGTGTACGCGTGGCACGTGTGCTCGAGCAATTGCGGCAACGAGGGCGGTGTCCCAATCTGATTCAGGTGGATAACGGGCCGGAGTTCGTCAGCAAGGCGCTCGATGCCTGGGCGCACGAACATGGCGTCAAGCTGCAGTTCATCCGCCCAGGCAAGCCGGTGGAAAACGCGCACATCGAAAGCTTCAACGGCCGACTGCGCGAAGAATGTTTGAACCAGCATGCGTTCGTCAGTCTCGACGATGCGCGCATGCGCATCGAGGCCTGGCGCACTGACTACAACTCAGTGCGCCCGCATAGCGCCTTGGGGCAGTTGGCGCCGGACCAATTCCGGCAGTTGCATCAACCGAAAACCGGCGAGCCCACTAACTTACGAATGGTGTACTCGGCGGGGTAAGGTCAGTCGAGGCAAAAAAAATCAGAAGTCCCCACACCAGCGGTCCAGCGTTATCACCAACGCCGTGCGCCGGCGAATCTTGGTGCTGCGTACGCGAACTCACGTCTCGACGACTTCAGCATTCTCACGGGACAGCCCTGCCGGAATTTTCCAATTAAGACTGGGACGGAAATTGGGCCAGCCTCAGGGATATTCCTGGACTAGGCATCGGCAGCGCAACGCGCGGGTCAATTGCAATGCTGCCAAGGGAGCAATCGACGGGTTGCCGGATCGGCACACCCGATTTGTCTCATTGCCGGACGCCGTATGCTGTTTGCCGGACACTCGGGTGATATCCGCTATTCCGAGACGCCGGGCCCACGCCGCAGGTCTGAAATTCCGGAGGCAGTTCTGCCAAGAACAAGACTATCAACGCACAAGAGGCGATAGTCAAACGCACTCAAAATGGGGCACTGAACCATACTTTCCCCCGCTGCTGCATACTTTGATGTTTCTGAAACTGCTCTTCTGCTTTGCTGCAGACTTTGATGTGCGCCGATAGGGAGAACGGGGTTTGCCGACCGGCTGATGAAAACGTTTATGCGCATAAACTTAAATTTCTTATATTTCTAATAGGCGCGACACAACGCGACGGTCGGCGTTGACGGCATTTTTACGCGGCCGCCCGATTTCTTTAGATCGAGCGATCCGGCAGCGCGCTACGCTGGAAACGTCTCGATTCCGGAGCGTCTTCCATGCTCAAGCTGCTGGTTCCTGTCGGTCATTCGCCCCGTTCGCTGCAGGCGGTGCGCCACGCGACCTTCCTGTATCGCGAACGCTGCGCGTCGGAGATCGTGCTGATCAACGTACAGGCGCCGCTCGAAGCGACGCGGCTCGAGGCGTTTCATCCGCTGTCGCGGCTGCGGTCGATCGAGGACAAGTTCGCGTGCAACGATCTGGCGATGGCCGAGCGGGTGCTGCGGGAGGCCGGCGCCCGGTACAGCGTCGTGAAGAAGGTCGGGCCGGTGGCCGACACGATCGCGGCCGTCGCGGCCGAGACGGGCTGCGACGAAATCGTCGTCGTCGCGCCGCGGCACGATCCCGTTCATACGATGCTGTCGATGTTCCGCCGCAGCGTGATGAGCCGGCTCGTGCGGATTTCGAATGTGCCGGTGACGGCGGTGCGATAAGCGGCTGATCGCCGCCGCGTCGCCGTCGTGTTGTGTCGTGTTGTGCGGCATCGCGCCGTCGACCTCGATGCGCACCGGCACGACGTGGTTGTCATGGCCCGCTCAGGCGGGTCGTTTCATTCGAGTCGACGCGACGACGTTTCCGGCACGGCGCACAGCCGCCGCGCGCCATGTATCGATACTGCGACGCGCACACGTGCGCCGTCGCGCAGCATCGACCTGTTTACTGGATGGCCTTGCGCCAGAACACAAGATAGGCCGCCACTGAAGACGCGCCCAGCAGAATGACCCACAACGGCGCCATGCTGATCAGGACCGAAGAGACGTTAAGCATTTGGATTCCTCACTAATTCGATAGCGATGTTCAACACGTACCCGCTGCATTCGGAACGGCCGCGCCCACCGCTTGCCGCGCATCGCGTTCCGCCAGAACATGCATTCATGCTATCGCTTCGACCGCTCGCGCGGCCGTCTCGCCCCGCCCGCACCCTGACATTCGTCAAACTCGCATCGATTGCGCGCCGGTCCGGCCAAACACCGCCCCTTTCCCCGCCGCGATGGGCGGAGAAAGGACGCGATTACCTCGACCAGCGGACATTTCAGCAGACGATTACCCGGGGAAGCCCCAATGCTTCGCACACCGTGTCCGCGTTACGCTTGAGCGACGAGGAGACGAATCATGAGACGAGTGGTACATATCGCTTTTTTCGCGCTGCTGGCCTACCTGATCGGCGATCGGGCGCTGCTGCGTGCGCAAGGCCGCGACGCCAGCCCGACGGCGTGCTCGCAAGGCGCCGAGCAGGTGAAATACGACGCACTCGGCCGCGGCTTCGGCAACGCGGCAGCCACCAGCCAGAGCGAGGCGTTCATGTCCGGCTGCCTCGTGACCGGGCGCGGCAATCAGGATGCCGCGATGGCGGCGCGTTGAGTTCGAACGGGCGCCGCCGTGCCGGCTGCGCCCGCGTCGCGCCGCGTGGCCGGGAGCGGTCGCGACCGGCGCTTTCCGTCCTTTGTGCTCCGCGCGACCGGCCCTGACCTCCCCGTAGCCGGCAATACGCCGTCAATGCCGCGCTCGACGAATCGATGAGCGGCCTGCCCGCCGCTTCACGCAAGTCCATGCCATAGCGGCCACGGCACTTAGTGCTCCGCGGGACCGGCCCTGACCTGCCGTTAGCCTGCAATACGCCGTCAATCCCGCGCTCGACGAATCGATGAGCGGCCTGCGCGCCACTCCACGCAAGTCCCTGCCATAGCGGCCGCGGCAAAAAGCGCCGGGCAACGCGCGTCGATGTCCCGATTGGGATGCTGCTGATTCCCCCGCGTGCCGTCCGCCCAGCCTCCCCTGTCCTCGCCACCCCGCGCGCCGCGCGCAGCGGCTTTCCGCTGCGCGCGGCTCCGCAACTGAAGCCCATCGTCCCGCCAACCCCGCCCGGGCACGCGGCTTGCGACTCCGTTGGCCTTCCTAACGGGCCGCCAACATGAACGACAACGAGTCCATCGATTCCGCACAACGTCGCCCGCGCGCGACCACGTGGCTCCGCCGCCTCGGGCCGGGCCTCGTCACCGGCGCCGCCGACGACGATCCTTCCGGCATCGGTACCTATTCCCAGGCGGGCGCGCAGTTCGGCTTCGAACTGCTCTGGTCGCTGCTGCTGACCTATCCGCTGATGACGGCCATCCAGCTGATCAGCGCGCGCATCGGCCGCGTGACGGGCAAGGGCCTCGCGTCGAACATGCGCACGCATTATCCGCCGTGGCTGCTCTATGCCACCGTCGCGCTGCTGACCATTGCGAACGTGATCAACATCGCGGCCGACCTGTCGGCGATGGGCGCGGCGGTCAAGTTGCTGCTGCACGGCCCGCAAGAGCTCTATGTCGTCTGCCTGGGTGGTGTGTCGGTCGTGTTGCAGATTTTCGTGCCGTACGACCGCTACGCCCGCCTGCTCAAATGGACCGCGCTGACCCTGCTCGCCTATGTCGCGGTCGCGCTCATCGTGCCCGTCCCGTGGCGCGAGGTCGGCCGTGCGATCGTGCTGCCGCATATCCAGTTGAACGCCGCCTACCTGACGACGGTCATCGCCGTGCTCGGGACCACGATCAGCCCTTATCTGTTTTTCTGGCAGGCCTCGCAGGAAGTCGAGGAACTGCGCGCGGCGCCGAACCAGCAACCGCTGCGAAGCATGCCGCACCAGGCGCCCGCGCAGTTGCGGCGGATCAGCGTCGATACCTGGGTCGGCATGGGCGTGTCGAACATCATCGCGTTCTTCATCACGCTGACGGCGGCGACGACGCTCCACATGCATCACATCGACGTGAAGACGTCGGCGGATGCCGCACGGGCGCTCGAGCCCGTCGCCGGGCACTTCGCGTACGTATTGTTCGCGCTCGGGATCATCGGCACCGGCCTGCTCGCGCTGCCGGTTCTCGCGGGATCCGCCGCGTATGCGGCCGCGGGCACCTTCCGCTGGCGCAACAGCCTCGCGTTGCGGCTGGGTGTCGCGCCCGAGTTCTACGGCGTGATCGCACTGGCGACCATCGGCGGCGTCGCGATCACGTTCACGCATTTCGATCCGATCCGGGCGCTCTACTGGAGCGCGGTCATCAACGGCGTGACGGCGGTGCCGATCATGTTCGTGATGATGCTGATGGCCGGCAGCAGACGCATCATGGGCGAATTCGCGGTCAGGGGCGTGCTGGCATGGGGCGGCTGGCTCGCGACGCTCGCGATGATGATCGCGGCGATGGGCGTGCTCGTGCCGGGTTGAACCGCACCGCCGCACCGCCCTGTCGGCGCGTCGCATCGCCCGAACGAACCGGCATCGCGTGGTGCACGCGCACCGGGAACGCATGCCGCGGATGGAAGGAGGACGCATCGTGGCCAAGAAAACCGCCGGATCGGCACGGCTGCCGGCCTGCGACCAGCGCGCGCGCATTCTCGCCGACCTGCGCAGCAGCAAGATGGCGCGCTCGATCCACACCTATACGCGCGGCAGCGCCGAGCACTTCTACGCATGGCTGGCGGACCATCGATCCGGAACCTTGCCCGACGGTCCCGCGATATGGATCGGCGGCGATTGCCATCTCGGCAATCTGGGCCCCGTCGCGTCGAAGACGGGTGAGGTCGCCGTGCAGATTCGCGATCTCGACCAGAGCGTGATCGGCAATCCGGTTCACGATGTGCTGCGCCTGGGGTTCTCGCTCGCCACCGCGGCGCGCAGCTCCGATCTGCCCGGCATCATCACGTGGCGGATGATCGAGGCGCTCGTCGACGGATACGAGCAGGCGTTCGACAGCCGGCGCCGCGACGAACTCAGCCACATGCCACGCCCGACCGAGGTGAAGATCGCGATGAAGGCGGCGCTGCATCGCTCGTGGCGCAAACTCGACCGGCAGACGATCAGCAACGCCGCGCCGCACATCCCGTTGGGCAAACGCTTCTGGCCGCTGTCGGAACGCGAGCGGAGCGCCATCCTCACCCTGTTCGAATCCGCGCCGGTTTCCACGATCGGCGCTGCGCTCAGCCGCTCGGCACGCTGCGACGCCGGGATGAAGGTGCTCGACGCCGCCTTCTGGGTGAAGGGCTGTAGCTCGCTGGGCCGGCGCCGCTTCGCGGTGATGCTCGATATCGACGACGCATGTTCCGATGGACATCCGCCCTACCTGATCGACATCAAGGAAGCCACGGCCGCCAAGGCGCCGAAATACCCCGGTGTACGCATGCCGAGCGATGCCGCACAACGGGTGCTCGAAGGGGCGCGGCACGTGTCGCCGATGTTGGGAAACCGGATGTGCGCGGCGCGCCTCGACGGGCGCTCCGTCGTCATGCGCGAATTGATGCCGCAGGATCTGAAACTCGAAGCGGAACGACTGTCGGAGGCTGACGCGGTGAAAGTCGCACGATATCTTGCGCTGGTGATCGGCCGCGCGCATGCCGCGCAGATGGACGACGCGACGCAACGCGCGTGGCGCGCCGAGCTGCGGCGCCAGCGTCCGAAGACCCTCGACGCGCCTTCATGGCTGTGGCGAAGCATCATCGAACTGATGGCCGCGCATGAACAAGCGTATCTCGAGCATTGCCGGCGCCATGTGCTGGGCAAGGCGGCCCGCTGAATCGACGCACCGGTCACGCACCGGTCACGCGCCGCGAACCATCCGCGCGATCAGCCGATGTCCGGGCGAATCACCAGCTCGTTGAATCCGGTGCCCGCATCGGGTTCGCGGGAGAAACGATGCGCGGGCAACAGCACGAGCAGTATCTCGGCGGTGGTACGCACCACGCAGCCGCTCGCGACATGCCCGCCCGATACGCGGCCGTGCGCGTCGGAAACCGACATATGCAGGTGCGCGCCGTCCGGCGAGACCGAACCGGCCAGCGTCAGGATTTCGAGGTCGCCGCGCAGTTCGGTCGGCGAGTCGACGCCTGCATAGCGCAACTGCGCGACGTTCAGGCTGCCGATGCCCTGGATCACGAATGCGGCGTGTGCGCCAAGCCCGCGCAACGCGTGCTCGATGGCGGCGCGCAGATCGTCGCCGGGGGAAAGACGCAGAGGATGGGCGTGCATGGTCGATCACCTGCTGGTGAGCCTGGGTGTCGACAAAGGGTACTTTCGGCCAGGCAATCCGGCAAGCTGCCGCCTGCCGGATGGAACGCTGTCGCCGCAACGATCGGCGCTCGCGTTACACGGTAAAGCGTTCGCTCGCGAACTGCGCGTCCGGCACGCCGGCGGCGACGGCGACTTCCCGCGCACCTTCGACGAGCGGCGGCGGCCCGCAGACATAGACATCCGGCAGCACCTGCGCGTGCGCCAGCGCCGCGCGCAACGCGTCGACCGGCGTGCCGCGCAGCCCGGTCCAATCCACGCCGGGCCGCCATACGCACACATCGACCCGCAACTGCGGCAACTCGGCCCGCAAGCGCTCCAGTTCGTCGAGCATGAACAGTTCGCTTTCCTCATTGACGCCGAAGAACAACCGCGCGTCGCCCGCCTCCTGATACTCGGCCATGCGCCGCAGCATCGACAGGATCGGCGCGAGCCCCGTGCCGCCCGCGACGAACCAGCGCGGCCTCAGGCTGTCGGCGAACAGGCCGAACCCGCCCATCGGCACCCGTACGGTCAGCCGATCGCCGGGCCGCGCGCGTTCGCGCAGATAGGTCGAGAACCAGCCGCCCGGCCGCAGCCGGATCAGGAACTCCAGCCGGCCATCCCAGTTGCTCGTGTTCGCGAGCGAATAGGGCCGGCGCAGGCCGCTGCCCGGCACCTCCAGTTCCGCGAACTGGCCGGCTTCGAACTCCGCCGCCGCGCCGAACGCGTCGTCGGGTTCGATCTGCAGCTCGACGCGCATCGTGTCGCGCGCGATCGCATCGAGCGCGGCGATCCGCGCCGTGCGCACGGGCACCGGCTGCAGCAGCACCTTCGCCCGGTCGTACGGCGCCGTAACCTGCAGATCGCCGAGCGGCGTCGTCCGGCACAGCAATACCGCGCCGGGCTGGTCGGCCGGCAACGCGTCGGCGCTGTGCGCCTGCATCTCGTACGGGCCGTCGACGACGGTCGCCTGGCATGCGCCGCAGCTCCCGCGCCGGCATTGCGATGGCAGCGTGATGTCGGCTTGCGCCGCCGCCGCGAGCAGATCCTGGCCGGGCTCGCAGTCGAAGCCGAACGGCGCGCCGTCACGCGTCGTGATCTCGATCCGGTAGCTCATCGAACGATCCTGCTCATGCCGCCCGGCGCGCGAGCGCCTCGGCGAGGTCCGCGCCGGCGTCGCCGATCGGCTGGATCCCGAACTGCTCGACCAGCACCGCGAGCACGCCCGGCGTGATGAACGCCGGCAGCGTCGGCCCGAGCCGGATGTTGCGGATGCCGAGCGCGAGCAGCGTCAGCAGCACGGCCGCTGCCTTCTGTTCGAACCACGAGATGACGAGGGACAGCGGCAGGTCGTTCACGCCGCATTCGAACGCATCGGCGAGCGCGGTCGCGATCCGGATCGCCGAATAGCTGTCGTTGCACTGCCCGACGTCGAGCAGGCGCGGGATGCCGCCGATATCGCCGAACGCGTGCCGGTTGAACCGGTACTTGTTGCAGCCGAGCGTCATCACGACCGTATCGTCGGGCGCCTGTTCCGCGAACTCGGTGTAGTAGTTGCGCCCCGGCGCCGCGCCGTCGCAGCCGCCGATCAGGAAGAAGTGGCGGATCTGCCCGGCCTTCACCGCGTCGATCACCTGGTCCGCGACGCCCAGCACCGCATGCCGGCCGAACCCCACGGTGATGGTCTCCTCCGGCGCCGTCGCCTGAAAGCCCGGCAGCGCCTGCGCGGCACGGATCAGCGTCGGGAAATCGTGATGTTCGAGATGGCGCACGCCCGGCCAGCCGACCGGCCCCGTCGTGAAGATGCGCTGCCGGTATTGCGGCAGCGGCTCGATGATGCAGTTGGACGTCATCAGGATCGGCCCGGGGAAACGCGCGAAGTCGCTCTGCTGGTCCTGCCATGCGCCGCCGTAGTTGCCGGCCAGATGCGGGAAAGCCTTGAGCGCCGGATACGCGTGAGCCGGCAGCATCTCGCCGTGCGTGTAGACCTGGATGCCGGTGCCCGCCGTCTGTTCGAGCAGCGCGTGCAGATCGCCGAGATCGTGGCCCGACACGAGGATCGCCTTGCCGGCCACCGGCGATACGCGCACGGCGGTCGGCTGCTGCGCGCCGAAGCGGCCGGTGTTCGCGCTGTCGAGCAGCTCCATCACCGTCAGGTTCAGCCGGCCGAGGTCGAGCGCGTGCGCGAGCAGTGCGTCGACGTCGTCGGGATTGCCCGCGAGGAACGCGAGCGCCGCGTCGACGCCTTCATAGATGTCGTCGCGCTCGTAGCCGAGCACCCGCGCATGATGCGCATACGCGCACACGCCCTTCAGGCCATACAGCACCAGCGCGCGCAGCCCGACGATATCCGAGCCCACCGTGTCGAGGCCCGCGTCGATGCCGACGCTCGCCGCCTGCTTCAGCAAGCCCGCCAGATCGTCCGCCGGCTGCCATTCGGCCGGCCCGTGCAGCACCGGCACCGCCGTGCCCGCGGTGCGTGCGTGCGCTTCGCAGGCGGCCTTCACGCGATCGCGCGTCTGCGCGGCTTCACGCAGCAGCGCGACGAAGCGCGCCGCATGGAAGTTCACGTTGGTCAGCGTGGTGAACATCGCGTACAGCACAAAGCGCTCGGCGTCGCGATCGGGCTCGCCCATCGTGCGCGCGATCGCGCCGTACTGCGCAATGCCCTTCACCGCATGAACCAGCAGGTCCTGGAGGTCGGCCGTCGTCGAATCCTTGCCGCAGTTGCCTTTCGCCGATGCACAGCCGGGCCGCGCGCCGGTCCGGTCGGTCTGTTCGCATTGATAGCAAAACACGGTGCTCTCCTTTGTCGATCATGGGGGCGCGGGTCGGTGCGAACGGCGGCCGGACGCGTGTTCCGGGCCGCCGGGCTTCTCGCCCGCTCAAGATGCGTTTCTTGTGCATCTTTTTCATGATGTTTCGGCACGCAGTTCGTGACCGTGACGCAGATCAAGAAACGGGACGCCCGCCGATGAGGCAACTTGTCGCTATGATCACCCGCCGGCTTCGCTCGACGGTGCGCTTGCGTCGTCGGCATCCGCGCACGCGATGCCCCAGTCGCCGTATCGATACCAGTCGTCGCCGAGCAGCTCGCTCGGGTGCTGGGTCCGGCTGGAGCCGTTGCCGCAACGCATCGCCTGCGTCGGGCAATAGTTGTCGCATCCCCAGCAGATCCGCTCCGGATGCACGGGATGCAGAGGAAATTTCTTGGCCATGATGCGTCGTCTTCCCGGTGTCGGTTCATTCGCTACCGTTCGACTCTAGTGCACCGGCAAGCGACGCCGATGCGGCATTCGTTCGCACCACCGCCGGCCTCGCCCGAAAACGAACAAGGCCCGGACATCGTCCGAGCCTGCCGTATCAGCGGTTGCAGTCGTATCAGCCGGCCGCGCTTATGCTTCCAACGCCTCCAGCACCTTGCCCTTCGTCTCGATCCCGACGAAGTGGACTGTCAGCGCAGCGATCAGCGGCACGATGCCGATCAGGTAGAACGCCGGCGCGAGGTTGCCGCCGATGATCGCGTGCGGCACGATCATCGGCGCGGCGAACGATGCGATCTTCAGCCATGCGCTGCCGAGCCCGCAGCCGGACGCGCGGATGCTCGTCGGATACTGCTCAGGCGTATAGACGTACGCGGTGATGAAGCCCGACGCCATCAGCCCCAGCGACAGCGAGCAGAAGATCGCGACGACATACACCGACGACGCGTGATAGACGCCCGCCAGCGCCAGCGACAGCGCACACAGCACGAACGACCAGACGATCACCGGCTTGCGTCCGAGCTTGTCGACGAGCAGCGCCGACGCGAGCGAACCGAGCACGCCCATCACCGAGCCGATCACCGCGAGATTCAGCGCGAGCTGCAGCGGCGCATGATAGAAGTTCTTGTAGATCGTCGGCAGCCACGTGGACAACCCGTACTGGATGAACCCGCAGGTTGCCCACAGCGTCGCCACCGCGAGCGTGCGCTTGCGATACGCGGCGCTGAACAGGTCGCTCATCCGGCGCTTCGGGTGCTGGCGCACCATCTCGTCGAACGCGGCCGCCTGGGTGGCCGGCGGCAGCTCGCCGCGCACCGACGCCTCGAACACGCCGACCGCACGCCCGGCTTCCGCGAGCCGCCCGCGCGACGCGAGCCAGCGCGGCGATTCCGGCACGAGGCGCGTGAGCACCAACGCGAGGATCAGCGGCAGCCCGCCGACGAAGTACATGATTTCCCAGCCGAAGCGCGGCACGAGCCACGCGCCGAGCGCCATCGACACCAGCAGGCCGATCGGGAACACGATCTCGTACAGCAGCACGAAGCGGCCACGGCCGTGCGCACGCGTGATCTCGTTGATGTAGGTCGCGGCGACCGGCAGCTCGCCGCCCAGCCCAAGCCCCTGCAGGATCCGCAGCAGCACGAAGATCTCGAACGTCGGCGCGAAGCCGCACGCGATGCTGGTGACGCCGATCACGGCGGAACTCCACGCGATCGCCTTCACGCGGCCATGCTTCTCCGCGAGCGCGGGAAACAGGAACGCGCCGATCAGTTGGCCGATCGCGCCGGACGCGATCAGCATGCCGATCTGCGTCGGCGACAGCCCCCACTTGTGAATCAGCAGCGGCAGCGTCGCCGCGATCGTGATCACGTCGAAGCCGTCGAAGAACGTCGCGGTGCCGATCAGCACGCGCGCGCGGATCTGCATCGCGTTGGCCGGAAGCCGCTCGAGCCGCGCGATGATCGCGCCGGGCGTGGAGGCGGCAGCTTCCATCGTGGCCCTGCCGGCCACGACGTTGTCGAAAGTGCTCATGCGGGGAGTCTCCTGGATCGTTCGCCGGTCAGGCAAGCGCTTTGGTCGTGTCCGCCAGGGCTTCCGTATCCACTGCCCGGCCCTGGTTCATCCACTTGCGTGCGAGCTTCAGCTCGCGTGCGTTGTTGATGGCGATGACACCTCTTACATGCCCATCGCCCAAGAAAAACAGCGTCGCGCGGCGCGCGGCGAGATCGCCGCGCACGACGAGCTGCGCATCGGCCGGCAGATCGCCGAGGATCTGCAGGTTCACGTCGTACTGATCGGACCAGAACCACGGAATTTCCGCATACGGCGCGCGCACGCCCAGCACGGCCTTCGCGGCCGCGATCGCCTGGTTCTGCGCGTTCGCCCACGATTCGAGCCGCACGCGCCGCTTCAGCCAGCCGTTGTGATGATTCGCGACGTCGCCGCACGCGAAGATCGCCGGGTCGCTGGTCGCGCCGAATTCGTCGACGACGATGCCGTCGTCGAGCGCCAGCCCCGCGTCGCTCGCGAGCGACGCATTCAGCGCGAGGCCGATGCCGGCCACCGCGAAATCGGCGTCGATCGTCGTGCCGTCGGCAAGCGTCGCGCGCACCTTCGACGCGTCGTCCGGCTGCGCGTCGAGCGACGCGAGCGCCGCGCCCAGACGCACGTCGACACCGTTCGCGCGATGCAGGTCGAGCAGGAAGTCCGACACGATCCGCGGCACCGAGCGGCCGCACAGACGCGGCGCGCCTTCGACGACGACGGCCTCGACACCGAGCTTGCGTGCGGTCGCCGCGACCTCGAGGCCGATCCAGCCGCCGCCGATCACGAGCACGCGCCGGCTCGCACGCAGCTTCTCGCCTAGTGCGGCCGCCTCGTCGAGCGTGCGCAGGTAGTGCAGGTTCGACGTCCTGACGATCGCTTCGGGCAAGCGGCGCGACGTGCCGCCGGTCGCGATCACGAGGCGGTCGTATTCGATCTCGCGGCCGCTTTCGGTCTTCACCACGCGGCGCGCACGGTCGATCGACGCCGCGCGTTCCGGCTGCCACGCCTCGACGTTCAACGCGTCGAATTCGTCCGGGCGCACGACGCGCACGGTCTCGATGTCGGCGTCGCCGGCCAGTACGGCCTTCGACAGCGGCGGACGCTCGTACGGCAGGTGCGGCTCGTCGGCGATCATCACGAGGCGGCCCGCGAACCCTTCCGCGCGCAGCGTCTTGAGCACCCAGCCGGCGGCCTGGCCGCCGCCGATCACGACGACCGTGCCGGGTGTGGCCAGCTCCCGCGTGTTCTTCTCGGTCATGATTTGCGCTCCGTCATGAACTTGCCTTCCGGCGCCTTCGCGTTCTTCTGCCGGCGCGTGTTGCCGTCGAGGCCGCCGTCGACGGCCCATTCGGCGAACACGGTCGGGCCCGGTTCGAATTCGCGCGGCCGCCATTCCGGTGTCAGCACGTCTTCATCCGCGTAGTACTCGATCAGCGCGCCGGCCGGATTCTGGAAGTACCAGAAGTACGCGGACGACACCGGGTGACGCCCCGGGCCGAGCTGCGTTTCCCAGCCGCAGCGGTCGATGTGCATGCCGCCGCCGAACACTTCATGGATGTCGCGCACGGTGAACGCGACGTGGTTCAGGCCGCGCTTGCCATTCGGCAGCGCGAGCAGGAACAGGTCGTGGTGCCCGCCGTGCGGTGCGCAGCGCATGAACGCGCCGCGGCCCGGATAGCGATCCGATGTCTCGAAGCCGAGCAGCGCGTGATAGAACGTTTCCTGCGCGTCGAGGCAGTTCGTGAAGAACACGACGTGCCCGACCTCGACCGGCTCGGCGCGCGCATAGATCGGGCTCGGCTGGTCGACGCGCATCGTTTGGCCCCACACGTTCGACGGCGAGCCGGTGATGTCGAGCGCGCGCTTGCGCGTCACCTCGATGCGGATCGCCATCCCGTTCGGATCGATGCAGCCAACCGCATCGTCCTGTGCGTAATAGCCGGGCTGGCCGGCCAGCTTCGGGCGCAGCGCGTCGAGTTCCTGCCGCGTCGGGACGCCCCACGTGACTTCACGCAGCGTCGGGCCCGCTTCGAACGCGGGCGGCAGCGACGGATCGTCGGCCTTCACGACCAGCACGGTGCAGCCGTTCAGCGTCTCGAAACGGGCGCGCGTGTCGTCGTGCGCGACTTCCTTCAGCCCCCAGTCTGCGAAAAAGCGCCGGCACGTCGCGAGGTCGTCGACACCGTACGTGATCTGCTCGATACCCAAGATGCTCATTGCGTCATTCCCCTTCGCTCAGTTCGCCCACGGCAGCGGCGCGTCGTTCAAGCCCCAGTAGAGGCTCTTCTGCTGCATGTACTCGCGGATCCCGAGACGCCCCTTCTCGCGGCCCATCCCGCTCTCCTTCCAGCCCGAGAACGGCGTGGAGATCGAGAACAGCTTGTACGTGTTGATCCAGACGGTGCCCGTCTCGAGCGCGCGCGCGATGCGCCACGCGCGCTTGTAGTCGCGCGTCCAGATGCCGGCGGCGAGGCCGAACACGCTGTCGTTCGCCTGCGCGAGCAGCGACGCTTCGTCGTCGAACGGCATCGCGACGAGCACCGGCCCGAAGATTTCTTCCTGGCAGATGCGTGCGCTGTTCGGCAAGCCTTCGAGAATCGTCGGCTGGTAGAAGAAGCCGTCCTCGCGCCCGTCGCCGGACGGCCGCTCGCCGCCGCACAGCAGGCGCCCGCCTTCTTCCAGCCCGAGCGCGACGTAGCGCTCCACCGATTCGCGATGCTTCGCGCTGATCAGCGGGCCCATCTGCGTGTCGGACCGCGTCGGGTCGCCCACGCGCAGCTTGCGTGCGCCGGCGACCAGCCGCCGCATGAATTCGTCGTAAATCGCGCGCTGCACGAACAGCCGCGAACCCGCGATGCAGGCCTCGCCCGACGAGCTGAAGATGCCGTACAGCACGCCGTTCACCGCGTGATCGAGATCCGCGTCGTCGCACACGATCGTCGGCGACTTGCCGCCGAGTTCCAGCGACACGGGCATCAGCTTTTCCGCCGCGATGCGCGCGATGCCGCGGCCCACTTCGGTGCCGCCGGTAAACGACACCTTCTTCACGAGCGGATGACGGACCAGCACGTCGCCGATCACCGAGCCCTTGCCCGGCAGCACGCTCAGCACGCCCTTCGGCACGCCGGCCTCCTCGCAGATGCGGGCCAGCGCGAGCGACACGAGCGGCGTGACCTCGGCCGGCTTGAGCACCACCGCGTTGCCGCCGGCGAGTGCCGGGGCCAGCTTCTGCGCGTCGGACGCGATCGGCGAGTTCCACGGCGTGATCGCCGCGATCACGCCGATCGGCTCGTGCACGCTCATCGTCAGGTAGTCGCCGCGTGACGGCGTCAGCTCCTCGTCGAGCGTCTCGAGGCATGCCGCGAAATAGCGGAACGTGTTGGCCGCGCTCGCGACCAGCACGCGCGTCTCGCCGATCGGCTTGCCGTTGTCGCGGCGCTGCAGGTTCGCGAGCGCCTCGTGACGCTGCATGATCAGCTCGGCGATCCGGTACAGCACCAGCGCGCGCTGGTGCGGCTTGAGTCCGGCCCAGTCGGCGCGGCGCCACGCGGCGTCGGCGGCCACGACGGCGTCGGCCGCGTCTTGCGCGTTCGCCGTCGATACTTCCATGTTCAGCGACTGGTCGGCCGGATAGATGCTCGTGTAAGGCGCGCCGCGGCCGCGCCGCCACTCGCCGCCGATCAGGATGTCGCCGTTGGGTACGAGGCTCGTATCGAATGGAGTCATGTCACAAGTCCCACAAATCTGTCTCTGCCAGCCGCCCGCGCCGTGGCGCAGGCGGCCGTTCAATGGCCCGAATGGCCCGAATGACCGGAATGGCCGCGTCGCCCGCTCAGATCACGCAGCGGGCCGCGCGGTTGCGCAGCGCGCGGATCGCGCAGTACGCGGTCAACGCGGACGTCTTCGGGTTGTCGGGCAACGGCTTGCCGCTCATTTCGAGCGACATCTCGCCGAATGCGCCGCGTGCGGTGATGCGGTGCACGTTGCGCGTGACGGCCGGATCGGCGATCAGGCGCACGCGCGTCGCGTCGAGGCCGAGGCCCGCGAGCGCCACCGTCGCCGCGACGTTCGCGTTCTTCGGATACAGCCGCGCGGCGTCGCGTGCGGTGCCTTCGAAGATCACCTTCTCTTCGGTCATCGCGCGCAGGTCGCACAGCGCCTCGGCGGGTGTGTCGAGCCAGCCGAGCGGCGGCTTGCGGCCGACGTACAGCACCTCGTCGAGGCCGCCCTGCCTCGCCGACGCCAGCGCATCGATCCCGCCGATCGCGCCGGACAGCAGCGTCAGCGTCGCGTCGCCTTCGTCGGCGGCCTGCGATAGCACGTCGAGCAGCGCGAGATCGGACAACGCGCCGATCGACGCGACCGCGCAGTCGGTGCCGGCCTTCAGCAGCGGCACGACGTGATCGACGAGCGCGCTGTGACCCGCGCATTCGAGCGCGAACTCGGGGCGGCGGGCCAGCGCGTCGACCGACGACACGACCTCCACCGCACCGCCGAGCTCACGCTGCACCGCGTCGCGCTGGTGCTCGGGCACGATCACGTGCGCGACGCGCAACGAAGCATCGTGCTCGACCGCGTGATACACGGCCGCACCGATCGCGCCGAAGCCGATCATCGCGACGTCGACGGGCGCATGCCCGTGTGCGTGTCCGTTACGCATATTGCCGCTCCGACGGTGCTTCCTTCTTCACCGGCGGGCCCGCGAAATTCGATGCGAACGAGCCGACCGACAGCATGTCGACCTCGACCATCACCGGCCCCTCCTTCGCGATCCCTTCGCGCACGATCGCTTCGGCCTGGTCGAGCGACGTGATCCGGTAGTGCGTGAGGCCGAAGCTCGCGCAGAACTGCGCGAAATCGGGCTGGTGCAGCTGCACGAAGCAGCGGCGGCCGCCGTACTGCGCGTCCTGGATGTTGCGGATCACGCCGTAGCACTGGTCGTTCATCAGCACGATCATCACGTTCGCGTTTTCCTGCACGGCCGTCACGAGCTCGCCGACGTTGACCATCAGGCCGCCGTCGCCGACGAGGCACACCGTCTTCGCGGCCGAGCCGGCCAGCGCCGCGCCGATGCCCATCTGGATGCCCTGGCCGATGCCGCCGCCGAGCGCATGCACGCCCGCGCGCGGCTCGAAGATCTTCAGCAGGCGATTGCCCCACGTGCTGTTCGAGATCGTCACGTCGCGCACCCAGTTGTAGTCGCGCCCGACCGCGCCTTGCAGCGTGTCGACGAGCTTCTTGTACGGCCCCAGGCCTTCCGCCACGCTGGCGACGGCCTGCTCGCGCGCCGCCGCGAGATCGAGCGCGAATTGCGGATCGACGGACAGGCGGCCTTCGAGGCGATCGGCCAGCTCGGCCAGCACGCGCTTCGAATCGCCGTGCACGAACAGCTCGTTGCGATAGCCGCGGTTGTCGGCGAGCGCATCGGCGTCGACGCGGAACAGCGGCTGCGGCAGCGCGAGCTTGTACTTCAGCGTCTCGTTGCCGCGCAGGCGCGAGCCGACCACGACGAGCGCGTCGCAGGTCTTGTAGAACGCCTCGACGCACGCATGCACGTTGAACGCGCCGAGCGTCGCCGGGTGATCTTCCGGCAGCACGCCGCGGCCCTGCACGCTCGTCACGACGCCGAAGCCCAGCTTCACCAAGCGTTCGACTTCCGCCCGCGCATGGCGCGCACCGCCGCCGAGCCACAGCAGCGGACGACGCTTGGCCGCCAGCGCATCGGCGAGCTTCGCGACGCGTGCGTCGTCGTGCTCGCGCACCGCGACGTGCGCCGGCGCGAGGTCTTCCGGCCATTCGATTTCGGCGGCCTGGATGTCGATCGGAATCTCGACCGACACGGGGCCGGTCGGCGCCGTTTGCGCGATACGCACCGCTTCGCGGATCGTCGGCAGCACGGTTTCGACGGTGCGCACGCGGAACGCGGCCTTCGAGATCGCGTCGAGCATCGTGAGCTGGTCCGGCGCTTCGTGGATGTAGGCCAGGTCCTGGTCGAGGTACGGCGTCTCGATCTGCCCCGTGATGTGCAGCAGCGCGGTGCCTGCCGTCAGCGCCTCGACCATCGCGCCGGCCGCGTTGCCCGCCGCCGTGCCGGTGCTCGTGAACGCGACGCCAAGGCCGCCCGACACGCGGGCCAGGCCGTCGGCCATGTTCACCGCGCCCGCTTCACCGCGCGCGCCGACATACCGGATGTTGCCGCGCGAGTTGATCGCGTCGAGGATCGGCATGTTGTGGATGGAGATGACACCGAATGCGGTCTTGACGTCGCACTGCTCGAGAAAGGCGGCAATCAGCTCGCCAACCGTGGTTTTTTTAGACATGGCGTGCAAAGCCTCCAGAAACGTCGATATGGCTGCCCGTCGTGTAGGACGACAGATGCGTTGCGAGATAAAAAAGGGCCCAGGCTGCCTCGTCGGGCTTGCCGAAGCGGTTCAGCGGAATGTTCTTCTTGCGGGCGAGCGCGCCCGTCCAGTCTTCCCAGCTTTCGCCGGCCTGCGCCTGCGCTTCGTAGCGGCGGCGCCACTGACCCGACTCGACGATGCCGATCAGGATCGAGTTCACGCGGATGCGCTGCGGCGCCAGTTCGGTCGCGAGCGACTTCACGAGGCTCAGCACGCCCGCACGCGCCGACGACGTCGCGACCATGTGCGGCTCCGGCTGCAGTGCGAGCAGCGAGTTCACGCAGGTGATCGTCGGCGCAAGCGCGTCGCGCAGCAGCGGCAGGAACGCGCGCGTCGGGCGGATGATGCTGAAGTACTTCAGTTCGAGCTCTTCGCGCCATGCGTCGTCGGTCGTGTCGGCGAAGGTCGACACGCGGCCCTGGCCCGCGTTGTTGACCAGCATGTCGGCGCGGCCGAAGCGGTCGGACACGGCCTGCGCGAACGCGGCCACGTCGGCTTCGTCGAGCACGTTGCAACGCACAGCCAGCAGTTGCGCGCCCGGGTATTTCTCGTCGAGCGTCGCTTCGGCGCGCGCGAGGCGTTCGCCGTCGCGGCCGCAAATCGCCACCGACGCGCCGGCCTGCAGGAACCGTTCGGCAGTCGCGAGGCCGATGCCGGACGAACCGCCCGTCACCACCGCCACCTGCCCGGTCAGATCGATCTGGATCATGTCGTCGGTCCTCGCCGGGCCGCCCCTAGAGGGCCGACAGCCCCCTCGGGGGGCAGTGAGCGAAGCGAGCGATGGGGGCGCTTCGTTAATCGCCGGGCCGCCCCAAGAGGATTGACCGCCCCCTCGGGGGGCAGTGAGCGAAGCATGCGTGGGGGTCTCATTTCAATCCTAAGGCTTTGAGAAACGTGTGCTCGTCATCCGAGCGGTAATTGAGGCGCCGCGACAGTTCCGCCGCCGCGCGCTGCACCTTGTCGAACAGGCCGTCGGCGATCAGCGCCGCGTCGATCTCCGGCCGCGGCACCGTCACCGTGATGCACGCGACGATCTTCTGCGTGTCGTTGCGCACCGGCGCCGTGACCACCGAGATACCGCGCTCGAACGACGAATTGCTGATGCCGTAGCCGCGTAGCGCATCCTCGCGGATCATTTCGTACAGCGCATCGACCGTTTCCGGCGTCGCGCTCGTCATCCGGCTCAGCGTGCCTTCCGGATACAGCGCATGCAGCTCCTTCAGCGACAGGTCGCCCATCAGCACGTGGCCGTGGGTCGTCGCATGCGCGGGCAGCCGCGTGCCGACGTTCACGCGAATCGCGCTGAACACCGGCGACTGGCACTGCGCCTTCGCGACGAACACCACGTCGCGGCCGTCGCGGATCACGATGTGCGTCGTGAAGCCGGTTGCGTCGCGCAGGCTCTCGATCACCGGCAGGCCGAGATCGGTCAACTCCAGCGAGCTCAGGTATTCGAAGCCGAGCCGCAGCACGGCGATGCCGAGCTTGTAGTTGCGGTCCTTGTCCGCCCGCTCGAGAAAGCCGAGCGATTCGAGCGTCTGCAGCAGACGGAACACCGTCGTGCGCGGAATGCCGAGGCGCTTGGACAGCTCCGGCGCGCCGAGCACCGGCTCGCGCGGCGAGAATTCGGCGAGGATCCGCAGGCCGCGTTCGAGGCCCGGCACCACGTAGCCGGCGTCGGCCTTGGTGCTCTCGGATTCGGGTTGTTGCAGCGGTTCGCTCATGCCATGCCTCGCTGCGTGTCGCACTGACGGCAGAACGTGTCGATGAGCGACGAATAGACGGCCGGCGCTTCCACGTAGCCGGCATGGCCGGCTTGCGGAATCACCTGCAGCTCGACCTGCGCGGCCGCGGCGATCCGCTCGCACGCGGCGGGCGGCGTGATCGCGTCGTTCGCGCCGACAGCCACGGCCGTGCGGCCGCGAAAGCCGGCGAGATCGGTTGCGAGATCGGCGTTCGCAAGCAGATGCGTGGCCTGCGCATAGCCGGCCGGCACAATGCGCGCCATGTTCCAGCGCACCCATGCACGCGCATCCTCGCTCGCGAAACCCGACAGCATGTTGCCGCTGCGCTGCTCCGCGAGCCCGGCCGGACCGAGTTCCGCGAGCATCGCGAGGCGCGCGTCGCGGCGCGTGTCGCGCGTTTCGGCGGGCGCGCTGCCGTAGCCGCCCGCCGGCGAGATCAGCAGCAGGCCGGCGATCCGCGCGGGCATCAGGCGGCACAAGCCGCCCGCGATGATCGCGCCGAGCGAATGCCCGACCAGCACGCAGCGTTCGATGCCGAGTGCCTCGAGCCACGCGTTCAGCGACGCCGCGTAATCGGCGGCGGTCGGCGACGCGCCATGCACGGGGGTCGACACGCCGTAGCCGGGCGCATCCCACGCGAGCACGCGTCGCGACGCGCCGAGCGTGTCGAGCTGGCACACCCACGATGCGGCGCCCGAGCCGATCCCGTGCAGCAGCACGACGGGCAGCGCGTGGCCCGCATGCTGCGCGCCCGCCTCGCCTGCGCCAGCCTCACGGTAGCCGATCGTGCCCGCCGCGCCGGCCGCGCAGCGCTGTTCGGGAAACTGCCCGAGCAGCGCGGCGTACGCCGCGGTGCGGTCGCGTTCACGTTTGTCGATGACACTCATTGCTTGGCTCCGCCCCGTCTCAGCGCTTGATCTTCGCGAGCGGCGAATCCGGCGGATAGGTCGGCGTGATGGGCTTCGCCGAACCCAGCATCACGCACATCAGCGCGTCTTCCTCGCCGATGTTGATTTCCGTGCGATACACGCCCGGCGGCACCGAGATCAGGTCGCGCTCGCCGAGGATCGCTTCCCAGGTTTCGCCGTCGCGCTCGCAGATCACCTTCATCTTGCCGCGCAGCACGAAGAAGATTTCCTCGACGTCGGTGTGGATGTGGCTCGGGCCGATGTTGCCGGCCGGGATGACCATCGTCGAAAACGTGAAGTTACCGGCCGGCACCGTGTTGACGTCCTTCGCGACGCCCGTGCCGCCCGTGCCGACGTAGCGCATCTGCGCACGGCGGTACTTCGGGTCGTAGTCGGCCTGGAACTTCAGCGCGTCCCAGTCGTAGCGCCGCGTCGCGTAGCGCGCGACGCGCCCTTCCATCCAGTCGCCGAAGCTTGCGTCTTCCGGCTGGTCCCACGACTTGCGTTCGAGATCTGCGTCCGCCATCGTCCTCTCCTTCATTCAGAGTGAAAACATCAAATCAATTCATCACGAAGCCGCCGTTCACCGGCAGCAGCTGACCCGTCACGAAGCGCGCGCCGTCCGACAGCAGGAACAGCACGGGGCCCGTCACGTCGTCGGGCACCTGCGCGCGCGTCAGCGCGCGGCCCTGCATGTAGAACGCATGCCGTTCGGCCGGCACGTAGGCCGTCGCCTCGACTTCGGTGAGCCCCGGCGCGATCGCGTTGACCGTCACGCCGTGCGCGCCGAACTCGCGTGCCTGCGCATGCGTCATCGCGATCACGGCGCCCTTGCTGGCGACGTACGCGAGCAGCTTCGGCGCGCCCCACAGCGCGGTGTCCGATGCGAGGTTCACGATCGCGCCGCGGCCCGAGCGCGCGAGGTGCGGCAGCGCCGCATTGCTCACGAGCCACACGCCGCGCACGTTCACGTTCATCACGGCATCCCAGGTCGGCACGTCGAGTTCCGTCGACAGCCTGCCGCCCGAGTTCGTGATCGCCGCGTTGTTGATCAGCGCGTCGATGCCGCCGAGCACCGCCGCGCCCTGCGCGACGAATGCGTCGACGCTCGCCGGATCGGTCAGGTCGAACGCGAAGAAATGCGCGGTGTGGCCGGCTTGCGCGAGCTGCGCGGCCAGCGCGCGGCCCTCTTCGGCGAGTACGTCGCCGAACGCGACCTGCGCGCCCGCTGCGACCAGCGCCTTCACGAACGCCGCGCCGAGACCGCGGGCGCCGCCCGTGACGAGCACGCGGCGCCCCGGCAGCGACACGACCGGTGCGAACTCAGCCATTCGCGGGCTCCGCCGCGGCGTGCGCCGCACGGTGCGCGTCGAGCGCGGACAGGTGTTCCTGCGCGCGCTGGCGCAGCATCCGGCGCACGCGCGTGATGCCGACGTCGTGCTGGTAAAGGTATTCGTGATCGCGTGCATGCGGCGCGAGGCTTTCGAGGACGTAGCGGTCCTGCTCGAGCACGTCCCAGTGCAAGCCTTCGAGGCGGTTGCGGTACATGAAGCGCCACACGTCGCGCTGCCAGCCGCTGACCTTGCGGGTGCGCCAGAAGTAGACCTGGCAGTTGTCGCCGTCGACCGGCGTCGCGAAGCCGATGATCCCGAAGTTGCCGCCCGGGCCGAACTTCTGCTTGTACGGAATCGCGAGGCGCATCCAAAGGCAGCCGGTTTCGCCGAGCTCGACCCAGTCGAAGTTCACGTCGCGCTGGCCGATCTTCTCGAACATCAGGCCCGTGTCCGTCTTGCGCACGCGCATGTCGGCCTGCTTGTCGCCTTCGGCCATCGAGTGCGACGTCGCGTGCAGGTACGCGCCGTGCATCGGGTCCATCACGTTGTCGATCGCGTACTGGTAATTGCACTTCCAGTTCGACACGCACAGGAAGTGGCCGTACTCGGCGTCGACCAGTTCTTCCGGCAGGTTCAGCGGCGCCGGCTCGCCGTGCGCTTCGTCGCCGAACCACAGGAAGATCGCGCCGGCCTTCTCCTCGACCGGATACGACTTCACGCACTTCATCCCTTCGAGCGGACAGTTCGACACGGCCGGCACGCGGTTGACCGTGCCGCCGCCGTCGATTTCGACGCCGTGATACCAGCACGCGATGTTGCCGCCGAGGTTCCAGCCGAGCGACAGGCGCGCGCCGCGGTGCGGGCAGCGATCCTCCAGCGCGTGGACCTTGCCCTCGTGATCGCGCCACAGCACGATCTGCTCGGACAGGCGCGTGAGGCCGACTGGCGCGTTCGACACCTGCCAGCTCGGGGCGACGGGATACCAGTAGTTCTTGATGCCGCGGTCGAGGTAATCGCGGACCGGGTCGTGTTGGACTTCGTGTTGTGCGGGGGACGTCATCAGTGTGCTCCGGATGCGGTTGTCGTCGGGCTGGCGGTCACGCGGCTCGCGCGCTCATTCCGCCAGCGAGGCCATTTCTGCGCGGAAGCGCTCAGGTGTCCACGCCGTGCCGTCCGGCGCACGAAAGCCGATGCGGTTCAGGCCCGCGACGACATCGTCCAGCTCGGTCGCGCCGCTCTCGAACACGCGTTCGAGCGCATCGCCGAGATCGTTCTCGTACTGGGTCGGCGCGGCCTTGCGGTTCTGCCAGACCTGGTTCTCGACCTGGCCGGGGATCTCGATCTGCCCCTTGCCGGCGACGTTGTTCGGCTGCGGCGCCACCCACGGCTTCAGGAAGGGATTGAAGTTGACGGTCGCTTCTTTCATGTCATTCCACCTTGATCTGGATTTCCTCGCCGGCCAGGCGCACCGCGTACTGCTTCAGCGCGCGCCCGCCCGGGCCCTTCAGGCATTCGCCCGTCTTGATGTCGAACACGGCCTCGTGCAACGGGCATTCGACGGTGCCCTCGTCGACGAAGCCCTGCGTCAGCAGCGCGTACGCATGCGGGCACACGTTCTCGAGCGCATATACCTCGTCGCCGACGCGGTAGATCCCGATTTCGACGCCGTCGGTCCGCTTGAACTCGATCGGCGTGTCTTCCGACAGCGCGCCGGCGTGCCCGGCGCAAACCCATTGTTCAGACATCTCAAACCCTTCCTTCTGATCGACTCTCGGTTCGCCCCGGAATTGTTCCATATCCGGAACAGCAGTTTATGGATGGTGATTATAGAAGCGACTTTCCACGAGCAAAACAAAAAGCTGCATGTCCTAGGGAAAACACCGACCGTTGCGTCGGCGCTGTCCGCCGCAACGCGCCTCAAATGTAATTTGTGTTTTCTGACGGGCATTTAAGTCCGTTTTTCCGGATTCTCGAACCCGTGTTGCGGATCATCCTCATCCCCATCCGGCCCGATAAATTTATTTTTGATACGGCGCGCGACACCTCTATACTCCATTCCATCAGAGGCACATTGTTCCTTATATGGAACATAAAGAATGCCCGCCCCGGTGGCACAAACGCGCGACGGCCGGCCGTCCTCGCGCCCGCCGCCTCGGCATGTTTCCGTCAGGTTTGGAGATTCAGGAGATCAAATGGTCAAGCAAGCGGTAGCAGCAGCAGTCATTGGAATGAGCGCCGCGTCCGGCGCGTGGGCGCAGAGCAGCGTGGTGCTGTACGGCAGCATGGATGCGGGTGTCGCGTACGTGAACAACGTCGGCGGCCATGCGAAGTGGGCAATGATCCAGGGCAACACGCAGCCCGACCGGTGGGGCTTGAAAGGCAAGGAAGACCTCGGCGGCGGCCTGTCGGCGGTCTTCCAGCTCGAAAACGGCTTCTATACGAACAATGGCCAGTTCGCGACCGCGAACACGATCTGGAACCGCGCGGCGTTCGTCGGGCTCAGCTCGGAGCGCTACGGCACGCTGACGCTCGGCCGCCAGACGCCGCTCACGTTCGACTATCTCGATCCGCTCAGCACCGCGTATCTCGCGATGAGCTGGTATGCGTTCCACCCCGGCAACATCGACGGGCTCGCCGCAACCGGCAACGTGCCGTACAACAACGCGGTCAAGTACCGTTCGCCGAGCTTCGGCGGCTTCTCGGCCGCGGCGACGATGGCGCTCGGCAACACGACGAACTTCTCGACCGGCAAGTCGGTCGGCGTCGCGCTGAACTATGCGAACGGGCCGTTCAAGGCGTCGGCCGTCTACTCGAACGAGCACGACCGCGCGATTCTCATCAGCCAGACGGGGATCACGTCGTTCCAGGGGCAAAATACCGCGAACGGCTATCTGGCGAACAAGGTCGAGAACATCGGCGCGGGCGCGTCGTACCAGATCGGCGACTTCCTCGTGCATGGCCTCTACACGCGCGTGAAGATGCAGTCGAACGGGTTTTCCGACACGTTCCAGAGCTACGACGCGGGCGTGAACTATCGCAGCAGCGCGTTCAACACGATCGCGGGCGGCGCGGCGACCACGACGCTGGCCGGCCGCCGCTGGACCCAGGTCGAGCTCGGCGACATCTATTCGCTGTCCAAGCGCACGCAGCTCTATGCGAACGTGCTGGTCGAGCACGGCTCGGGCGGTGCTAAGGCCGCGTTCTTCACGGCCGGCGCGTCAAGCACTGCGAACCAGGTGATCGTGCTGACCGGCATTCATCATTCGTTCTGAGCGGTTTCACGCGTTCGGCATCCGAAACGACAAGAGCGGCCCGCGGGCCGCTCTTGTCGTTTACCGGTTTTGCGATGCCGGGCGCGGCGCGCCGCCGGTGCGTCAGAACATCGCGACTTTGTGGCGCGCGTGCGCGAACGTCGGGTCGCTTTCGAGCGGACGGTAGTTCAGCCGCTGCGACAGGTCGACCGCCGCGCCGCACACGGCTTCGACGAGCCGTTCCTTCTCGCCGGCCTCGCCGATTTCCGAGCGCGGCACCGTCGCTGTGATCGCCGCGACGATCGAGCCCGAATGATCGCGCACGGGCGCGGTCACAGCCGAAATGCCGCTCTCGAACGCCGCCTCGCTGACCGCATAGCCGAGCCGCGCGTAGTAGCGCACGCGTTCGTACAGTTCGTCGACGGAGCCCGGCGTGCGCTCGGTGAACTGCTCGAGCCGCTTTTCCGGATACAGCTGGCGCAGCGCGTCGCGCGTGAGGTCGCCCATCAATACGTGGCCGTGCACGGTCGCATGCGCGGGCAGGCGCGTGCCGACATGCACCTTCACCGAACCGAACATCGACGCGTTGCTCTGGGCCTTCGCGACGAACACGACATCGCGCTGGTCGCGGATCAGCAGATGCGTCGACAGGCCCGTCGCGTCACGCAGCCGTTCGAGCACGGGCGCGCCGAGGTCGGTCAGTTCCAGCGAATTCAGGTATTCGAAGCCGAGCCGCATCACGCCGACACCGAGCCGGAAATAGCGGTCGCCGTTCACGCGCTCGAGAAAGCCGAGCGCTTCGAGCGTCTGCAGCAGGCGGAACGTGGTCGTGCGCGGAATGCCGATGCGCTTCGACAACTCGGGCGCGCCGAGCACGGGCTCGCGCGCGGAGAATTCGGCGAGGATTCGCAGCCCGCGTTCGAGCCCCGGCACCAGATAGGACGACGCGCCGCCGGACGATTCGTCGTCGCCCGCGCCCGGCTTCGACGCGTCGTGGTCGACGTCGTCGCTGGCTGTCGCGCGCGGCGCGCTTGCCGGCTTCGCCGGCGGTTTCGGTGCACCGCTCATCGTTGGATTGACCCTGTGCACATGGACGGAATGGAAGCGTTCACGAAAGACCCGCAATGTTTGATTATGGATTTTCGACCGGACCGGATCAACACGATACGGCGCGGGCGGCCGGGGCCCGTGCGCCCGGCCGGATAGCCGGACTGTCATATAGGCTGATGCGATCGAAAGAATAACAGCGATAGACAGGACTGCCCACCGGAACGTCGCCGGGTGCAGGGGTGGTGGGTGATCGATTCGATGACGCGCGGGATGGGCAGGCGCTCGTCACCCGCCGCACAGGATCCCGACCTCCAGCGTCGCGGCGCGTGCCGCATGCGGCTGCAGCGGTTCGAGTTGCGGCGCATCGGTTTCTTCATACGGAATGCCGTTGGCCTGCAGGAAGGTCTTGATGGCGTCGACCGGCACCGCGATCACGTAACGCGCAGCATCGGCTCGCGTCGCGATCGCGCGCGGGTCGCCGGCCGATACGTCGGCGCGGTCCGTAACGATGCCGATCACGTGGCCCGCTTGATCGAGCACGGCCGCGCCGCTTGCGCCGTGCGTCGCCGGCAACAGCAGCGTGAGGTCGTCGGCGCGCGCCGCACCGGGCCGCGTCATTCCGTTGAAAACCGCCGTCGTGCGGTCGGGCAACCGGCGCAGCGCGTCATAGCCGGCCGCGAAGACGAGTTGCGCGCCGCCGCCCGGCGGCGTATGCGCGAACGCGGCGGCGAGCAACGGCCGCAGCGCACTGCCGACGACCGCGAGATCGTGGTCGGTGCCGAGCACCTTGATCCGCGCTCGTGCGACGCGCGCGTCCTTGATCACGAACAGGCTCCGGCATTCGGCGACGACGTGCCTTGCGGTCAGTACATCGCCGGCGTCGTTGATGAAGATGCCGGTAGCGTTCACGTCGAGGGTGGTGGCGTCGAGGTGTGTGGGCGCCGTTGTCGGCACTGGCACGGGTGCTGGTGCTGGTGCTGGTGTCGGCACGGGCACGGGTGGTGATGCTGGTGCCGGTGTGGATAAGAATGCCGGTGCGGATGCCACGAGCAGCGCAGCCGGTTCAGCCCAGGCGGCCCGTGGCAACGGCGATCCGGCAGCCAACACGAGCGCTACCGCCATACGCACGACGCCCGGGATGCCGACCGGTCGCGCGCAAATGGCGACGCCCGTCCACGTCACGTCACGTCCGCGCGACACCTGCCGCACTATCGCCATTCGTCGACACGTTGAACCGCCGCATCCGCACCATCACGGCGTATGCGTCGCCGACGCCGGCGCACCGGCCGGCGCTTCCGGATTCGGCGTCAGCCGCAAGCGCACCCGCAGCGGCTGCAGCATGTCCGGCGGCGGCGCTTCGGTGAGCGGACTCGCGGTCAGCAACTGCCGCAGCGTCGCATCCGCGTCGGCCGAGCCGAGCGACGCGAACTCGATCCGTGTCACGGCGCCGTTCGCCCCGATCCACGCGCGCACGACGATCGCCGGCGGCGGCGCATCGGCGCTCGCGTTCAGCACGCGCGCTTCCAGATACCGATGCAGCCGGTCGGCCGCGTCGCCGTCCGCTTCGAGCCACGCCTGGAACTGGCGACCGACGAGCTGGGCGTAGCTGATCCACGGCTGCGGCACGTCAGTCGTCTGTGCGGCGACCGGCGCGCACGCGGCCAGCACGCATGCGTAAAGGCATGCGCGCAGCCATCCGGATATCGTCCCTTCCCGCCTTCGCGTCATCGCACCTCCCGTTTCCGGTTTCCCGTGTTTTGCTCGCGTGCCGCAACGGCGCACTCACGCCGTATCGCTTCACATCGCCGCGGCCCACTCATCCGATCTCGATCGGCACATACAGCCGCGTACCGCCGCGTTGCACGAGCAGCGCGACGTTGCCGTGCGCGGCGTCGATCTCGGCCATCAGCGCGCCGAGGTTCGCGACCGGCGTGCCGTTGACCGACAGCACGATGTCGCCGGGCTGCAGTCCCGCGCGCGCCGCCTGACCGCTCGCCTGTTCGACGACGAGCGCCTGGTTCACGCCCAGACGCTGCCGTTCCTGTTCGTTCGCCGCGCGCAGCGCGAGCCCGAACCGTGCAGGCCCCGCCACGCCACCGGCCGCGGCCGAACCGCTGTCGAATGCGCCGACCGTCGCGCCGACATGCATCGCCCGCCCCGCGCGCCACACGAGCAGTTCAACCTGCCGCCCCGCGCGCATGCCCGCGATCGTGCCGAGCAGGTCCACCGATTCAGCGACCGGCTTGCCGTCTACCGCGAGCACGACGTCGCCCGCCTGCAGCCCCGCCTGCGCGGCCGGACCGTCGGGCTCGACCATCGTGATCAGCGCGCCGTCGGGGTTCGCGAGGCCGAACGAGCGCGCGAGCGCCTGGCTCACCTCCTGCACGGCCGCGCCGAGCCGGCCGCGCGTGACCTTGCCGGTGCGCAGCAACTGGTCCTTCACGTCGAGCGCGATGTCGATCGGAATCGCGAACGCGAGCCCCTGATAACCGCCCGTCTTCGAGAAGATCATCGAGTTGATGGCGATCACGCGGCCGTCGAGATCGAACAGCGGCCCACCCGAATTGCCGGGATTGATCGGCACGTCGGTCTGGATGAACGGGATCGCTCGCTCGCCGGGCAACGAGCGCGACTTCGCGCTGACGATGCCTTGCGTGACCGTGTTCGCGAACCCGTACGGCGAACCGATCGCCATCACCCAGTCGCCAACCTCGGCGCGTGCGGGGTCGCCCGTCGCGACGACCGGCAGGTTGCGCGCCTCGATGCGGATCACCGCGACGTCGGACACCGGATCGCTGCCGATCACGCGGCCCTTGAACTGGCGCTTGTCGGTCAGCTTCACGTCGACGGCGGCCGCGTCGCCGACCACGTGCCGGTTCGTCAGGATCACGCCGTCCGCGCTGACGATGAAGCCGGAGCCGAGGCTCACCTCCTCGCGGTTGCCGATCACGCGCCGCGCGAGAAACGGTGCGAGCGGATGATCGGGCGCAATGCCGGGCGGCAGCTGGATGCCCATTTGCGTGACTTCGCGCGTGGCACTGATGTTGACGACGGCCGGGCCCACACGCCGCACGAGCGCCGCGAAATTTGGCAGCGCGACGGTGGCGGAGGCGGGACGGTCCGCTGCCGGTGCGGCGCGCTCGGCGGCCGTTGTCGCCGTCGCCGTCGCCGCCATGCAGATGCACGCGAACGCGAGCCCGCCGAAGATCATTCGCCGCATCCCTGCCCGGCCCATGTTCATGCGCGCGCTCATGTCGCCGCTCCCCGTCGGGTTCCGATACCGCGCGCCATTATGGCTTCGGCGGCACCGCGACCGGCGCATTCGGCCGCTGCGGCGTCACCGAGCGGCCCCAGTTCGCGCCGAAACGGTTCTGCTCGGTCGACAGGTTGAACGTGCCGAGGCGGTTCGACGGCTGCTTCGACAGCCGCTCCGAATCCGTCTGCGATGCGTCGCCGGGTTGCGCTTCGGCCGTCGGCTTCAGTTGCTGGCTCAAGCAGTCGTACGACAGCGCGCGCTTGCCGTCGACTTCCGCGTCGACGCATACCGGCTTCGCGGCCGAACCGGGCTCGGCCGTGGCCGCGCGATCGCCCTGTGCATGCGCGCCGGCCACCTGCAGCACGCAGGCGATCGTCACCGCAACCTCAAGTCGCCTCTTCATCTGGCCTCCGTTCGATCATGGCCAACTGTCCTTCGTGCACGCGTTCGCTCATGCACCTGCGCCGTGCGCCCGCGGCCGCGCCAGAAAACACTCGAACGCGGTGCGTTCGGCCGCTTCGACGGCGGGGTCGCGCGTGTCGGCGCCCTGCGCCCATGCGTCGCGCATCCCTTCGACCGCCTGCCACGCATGCACGTGCGCGCCGGTCGGATACGGCGTGACGACCGGCTCCCGATAGTCGACGCGAAAGAGCCGCGGCGCGGCGCTGCCGGCCGTCCACAGGTCGCCGACGTCGCGCACGCTCGCATCGAACCAGAACCGCACCCAGCGCACCGTCGGCGCGAGCGCGGCAACCCCGGCAACCCCGGTGGAAGTGGCGGCCGGCCCATCGGCGACCGGTGCATCCGGCACGCGCAGGAAACCGGCCAGCACGAGCAGCACGGCCGCAAGATCGTCGTCGTGCAGCATCCGGTACGACCAGAGATCCGCGACGTCCACGCATGCGATC
This sequence comes from Burkholderia sp. SIMBA_062, assembly GCF_046534765.1. Lineage (NCBI taxonomy): Bacteria > Pseudomonadati > Pseudomonadota > Betaproteobacteria > Burkholderiales > Burkholderiaceae > Burkholderia > Burkholderia sp. SIMBA_062. The sequence continues at coordinate 139,820 of NZ_JAWRYD010000017.1, read as the reverse complement.
ACCGCGATGAAGCGCTCGATCGTCAGCGCGGGCCACGCGCGTCGCATCGACGCGTAGTGACGCGTCCAGTGCGCCACGAACCGCTCGCGATGGCGCGCCGCGACCTGCACGTCGTGCGAGCCGCGGATCGTGAGCTCGTCCGGCTGGTACTGCCGCGTCGTCAGCACGCACTGCGCGGAGCAGCGCGCGCTGCGGTGTCGTGCATGGCCGCCCGCGCCGGGTAGCGGCTCGAGCGCGCCGAAACAGAGCGGACAATGGGACGGCCATTCGCCGGGCGGCCCCGGCCACGGATTCGCCTTCGGCAGGCGCGGACGATCGGGCGCGGCGGCCGCGCGCCGCCGCCCCGGCAGGCGCGCATCGGGCGCCACGACGCGCGGCGTCGAACGGACAGGTGCCATGAGCGCCTACCGCGCAGCCGCGAGCGCTTTCTTCAGCGCGTCTTCGTTGATCGGCGCATTCGCGGCCAGCTTCGCGAGATACGCTTGCGCGTTCTGCTGCGTACGCTGCGCGCGCAGCATCGTGCGCACCTGCTCCTTCACGTCGGCCAGCGGGCGCGGTGCGGCCGCGCGCACCTCGAGCAGCTTCACGACATGGAAACCCGACGGCGTGCGGACCGGCCCGGACACCTGGCCCGGCTGCAGCGCATCGGCGGCCTGCCGCACGGCCGGCAGCATCAACGAATCCGGCACGAAGCCGAGATCGCCGCCGTTTATCGCGCTCGCCTTGTCCTGCGAATTCGCCTTCGCGAGCGCCGCGAAATCGCCGCTGCGCGCGCGGCTCGCGAGATCGGCCGCCTGCTTGCGCGCGGCGTCGAGCGTCGCCGTGTCCGCATTCGGCGGTACCGCGATGTAGATCTGCGCGACGTGCAACGCGCGCGGCGCGATGAATGCCGCACGGTTGCGCTCGTAGGCGGACTGGATCTCGGCGTCCGACGGATAGTCGGCCGGCGGCGCACTCACCGACGCGAGATAGCTGCGCACGACGATCTCGCGCCGCGCCTGCTCGACCGCCGTCTGCACCTGCGGCTCCTGATCCCAGCCCTTCGATTTCGCCTCGGCGAGCACCGCCTTCTGCGCGAGCGTCGAGCGCACGACCTGGTCCAGCACCGCCGGATCGGCCGCGAGCCGCTCGCGCCCTTCGGGGCTCACCGCCTTCAGCAGGCTTGCGATATCGGCCTGCGTGACCGACGCCTGCGCGGCGTTCGCGATCACGTCGTCCTGCGCATGCGCGACGAGCGGCGCGGCCAGCATCAGGCCCGCGCCCATCATGGCCAGGGTCTTCATCTTTCTCATCATGGTTCGACTGCCCTCTCGATTGCTGTTGAATCGCGCACGCCGCCGCTCGCGCGGCCTGTGCGTCGTCACGTTCGTCGCCGCATCGCGCTAGCGCAGGCCCGACAGCGTCATGCGCAGCACGATCGGCTGGGTCATCCCGGGTGGCGGTGCGGCGCCGACCGCGCGACCGACGAGCGTGTCGCGCAGCGCGGCATCGACCGCCGGATCGCTGGCCGGCGCGCTGTCCACGCGCGTCACGTGCCCACGCCGGTCGAGCCATGCGCGCACCGGCAGCATCAGCCGATCGTCGCCGGTGTCCGCCAGTCGGTCGGCCCAGCGCCCGACGTCCGCGCGCAGCCGGCACGCGGCCGCGTCGTCGCCGTCGATCGCCGCCTGCAGCCGCCGCGCGACGCCGTCCGCATACGCGAGCCAGCCGGCGGGCACGTCGGCGGCGGCCAGCGCGCGTGCGGCGGGCCGCGCTCGCGCCGGCAGCAGCGCGCGCAGCGCGGCGCCGATCCGGCGGCTCCCGGCGATCATGACTGGGCCGCGGCCTCGGACGGAGCCGCGGCGGCAGCCGATGCGCCCGTGTCGCCACCCGCTACCAGGCCGGCCGCCGCTTCCTGCTCGGCCATCGCCGGACGGTTGCGCAGATGCAGCAGGAATTCCTGGATCAGCCGATCCCACAGCTCGACCGTCGAGCGCAGGTGGCGCTCCGACACGCCGCCCGCGACCACCACGTCCATCTCCAGCGCGAGAAACGCCCCGTGGCTCGCGAGACGCGCGAAGCGCTTGGTGCGGTTCCAGTTCGCGACGAGCTCGGCCGGCAGGTCACCCTGCACCTGCAGCACGCACGACAGCGTGTAGTCGATGTACGGGATCGCCGCGGCATCCACGCCTTGCGGCACGAGCCCGGCGGCCGGATTGCCGAAGCGCACCGCGAAGCCGACGCCCTGGCTCGCGCTCATCAGTTGCATCGCGCCGTTCTGTTCGGCGATCGTCACGCGGTAGCCCGCGCGGCGCAGGATGTCGGCGAGGCGTTCCGCGCTGATGGCTTCGATCGGTGCGTCTTGCGCCGCGCGTTCGTCGGCGCTGTTCGGTTGCTTGTCTTGCATGTCTGTATTCCCGGTGTTCAATGAATCGATCGGTTCAAGGCCGGCTGCGGCCCCAGGTCATTGCGCGCTCGCGGATGCGGCCGACGCAGCGGACGCAGATGCCGGCGTCGCGGCCGGCACGCGTGCGGCCGGGTCGTACTTGCCCGCATACAATGCATCGCCGTAGCGTTGCGCGAGATCGTCGTACTGCACGCGTGCCGACTGCGCGAACGGCTGCCGCGACGCGAAGAACGTGCCGATCCCGACATGCTCGTACGCGTCGAGGATCTCGTGGCCCACGCGATACAGCTCCGCATTGTGTGCCTGGCAGGTTGTCAGTTGCGTGTCACGCGCGGCGACGTCCTTCTGCGCCTGCGCATGTTGCGCATCGCGGGCGCGCGACACCGCGAGCAGATCCTCGTAGGACGCCTTGTACTTCGCGAGCGACCGCGCATCCTGCTCGCGCCCCGTCCGCTCCGCCGCGAGCGCACGCTTCGCGGCCGCTTCGGCCCCCGAGTCGCCGCGCGCCGACGCGAGTTGCGCTTGCGCCGTCTTCAGTTGCGCCAGTGCGTCGTCGCGCTGCTTCTCGGCGGCGGCCTTGTCGGCCTGCAACTGCACCTGGTTGTCCTGCAGCTGGCGCAGCTCCTGCACGGTCGAGCGCAACTGGGTGCGCAGCTTGTCCTCGATGCTCTGCGCGTGCGCGCCGCCGGCCGCCAGCAGCAGCACGCCCGCGAGCATCGTGCGATAGGTCGTGTTCATCCGCGGCTCCGGTCAGAAGCGAGCGCTGAGCTCGAGCTGCAGCACGTCGATCGATACCGGCGGCCCATACACTTCCTTCGAGCTCAGGTAGCGGGCCGACACCCACGTGTCGCGTGCGACCGCATACGCGGCGCCGATCACGTAGCCGCGTGCGTTGGTGCCGCCGAGATGGAAGTCCGGGTCGTTGAATGCGTCGAGCACGGCGTCCGGCTGCAGGTACTTGTACGCGACCGAGAAGTTCCACTGCCCCTTCTCGCGCGGCTCCGGCTCGCCGATCGTCGCCTTCGCGAGGAAGCCGTTCGGGCCGCTGCGGTAATCGGCGCGCGTCGCGTTCACCGACGTCGATTCGTAGTTGTTGACCGGCAGCGACGCCGCGGCGAACGCCTTGTTGTCGTTGTACGCGAGGTTGCGCACGAATTCGCCGTCCAGGCGCACCTTGAAGCGGTCGGCGACGACCGTGTCCCACTGCGCCTTCAGGTCGAGCAGCCGGTAGTTGTAGGCGAGCCCGAACAGCTGCGGCTGCGGCGTCATGCCCGGTGCGAGGTTGGGGTTCTGCACGATGTTGCGCAGCGCGATCAGCGAGTTGCCGCCCTGCATGAACGCCGGCGCCTCGTTGTCGGTGTTGCAGCTCGTCGCGCCGGCATACAGCGCGCACGGCGACGACAGCGAGCCACGGATATTCTGGAAGTCGTAGTACGCAACCGCGCCGCGCAGCCGGTTCTTCGCGTCGATCTTCCAGTCCGCGCCGAACTGCGCGCCGAACATCCACTTCGTGTCGCTGCCGGCCTTGTCGGTGCTGTTGGACGGGAAGTTCTCGCTCGTGTACTGGATCGGGAACACGCCGAGCGTGCCGAACAGCGTGACGTCCGGATTCCATGGCAGCGCATGGCGCAGGTTCGCCGCGAGGCCGTCCATCATCAGGTCGTCGGCGAACACCAGGTCCGACTTGAAGAACGGGTTGTCGAAGCGGCCGGCCGTCAGGTTCAGCCACGGCGTCGGCCGGTAGGCGAAGAACGCCTTGTTCAGCCAGATGTTCTTCTTGCCCCAGCCGCCGCCGGCCGTCCCCGTGGTGGAAACCGGGCCGTTGTCGTTGCCGCTCGCGAGCTGGAGGCCGGCGATCATCTCGTCGGACAGCGTCGCCGTCACGCCGAGCCGCGCGCGATAGCGCAGCAGGTTGTTGCGGTTCTGCGTGGTGTTCTGCGTGGGGATCTGCGTGTTGTTGGTGTTCGGGTTGACATCGAACCCGCCGCCCTGGTTGATCGCCGCGAAGTTCGTCACGCCGTTGGTGTTGCCGCTGCCGTAGAAGTGATATTCGTCGCGCACGCGCATGTCGCCGTCGATCTTGATGCGCGACACCCAGTCGGGGAACGTGTTCGGCTGCGCCCAGTTCTCGGCTTTCGCCTGCGCGATCACCTCCTGCTTGACCTGGTCGCGGATCTGGTCGCGCACCAGTTGCGGCACGTACGGCACCGCGACGTCGCCGGGCTGCGTCGGCGGATTGACCATGCCGCCCGCCACGATCGATGTGCCCGATGCGCCGGATGCGCGTGCAGTGCGGGCCTGCGTGGCCTCGGTGCGCGCCTCGCTGATCAGTTCGTTCGCGTTCTGCTGCGTGAGCACGCCGCGCTTCACCAGCAGGTTGATCAGGTTGATCACCACGCTCTCGGTCGGCGCGGCCTTGCCCGTCGCCGCCTGCGCCTCGAGCGATTGCCCGTGAGCAGCCGACGCGCACGTCAGCCCCAGCGTCAGCACCGCCGCGCCGACGCGCGACAGGCGCGCGGGCAGCGCGCCACCGCGAGGCGCCGCACCCAATCCGTTCATCTTGTGAATCATCTATGCACTCCGAACAATTTCCGTTTCTTTTCCGGCAACATCCGTGCGACGGATGCCGCCCCATGATTGATTCGCCCTGCACGCCCGCCCGTCATGCCGGCTTGCGCCCCTGCAACCTGACGAGCACCGGATACGCGGTCGCGGGCGGCGGCGCCTCGTCGACCCGGCCGAGCGATTCCACCGCCGTGATGACCGCCGCGTCGAGCTTCGCGTCGCCGGTCGACTGCGCGACCGTCACCTTCGTGATGCGCCCGGACGCGTCCATCCACAGGTTCAGGCTGCCCGTGAAGCGCGCGCCACCGGCCTCCTGCACGCCCTTGTCCTGCTCGATCGCGCGCTGCAGCACGTACACCATGTATTGCGCGTAGCTCGCGTTGCCGAACTTGCCGCCCCCGCCACTGCCGACCATGCCCGAGCCGTCGCCCGCGCCGATGTTGAAGCTGTCGGTGCCGGCCTGCGCGGGCGCGTTCATCGTCATCTGCTTCGGCTGGTTATCCGACGGCTTCGGCGCCTCGGACGGCTTCGGCGCGATCGTCGGCCGCTCGACCGGCGTCTTCACCTCTTCCTTCACCTTCTCGGGCGGCGGCTTCTGCTTCGGCGGCGGTGGGGGCGGCGGCAGCGGAATCACCGTCGTCACCTGCGGCGCGCTCGCGCGCTTCACGCCGGCCGTGTCGCCCGCGAAATGCCAGATCAGCGCGGCGAGCGCCGCGAGCACCAGCGCGATCGCGACCGGCTTCACGTAGCGGCCGGGGCCCTTGTCCGGCGGGCCGCCGTTGTAGGTCATTTCCATCGCGTCAGCCGCCCTGCTTCGCCTTGCCGGTCACCAGGCCGACCTGCGACAGGTCGAGGCGCCGCAGCAGGTCGAGCACGTCCATCACCTTCTGGTACTGCACGCCCGCGTCGCCCTTCAACACGATCGGGAATTCCGGATTGGTCGCCTTCTCGGTGCGCAGCCGGCTTTCGAGCTCGTCCATCGTCACCGGGTACGCATCGAGGAACACCTGCCCCGAAGCGGCCACCGTGATCGCCTTCGTCTTCGGCTTCGCGAGGCTCGCGGACGAGCTCGCCTTCGGCAGATCGACCTTGATGCCCTGCACCGACGCGGTCGTCATGATGATGAAGATGATCAGCAGCACGTACGCGAGGTCGAGCATCGGCGTGATGTTGATGTCGTCGTACGGCTTGTCGTCGTCCTGAACCTGCATGGTGGTCTCCTGCGTGCGTTCAGTCGGCCAGCACCGCGTGATCCGGCGTGCGGTGCGCTTCGGCGAGGCGCGTGACGAATTCGTCGACGAACACCTGCATGTTCGCGGTCACGTTCTTGTTGCGGATCAGAAGGTAGTTGTAGCCGAACAGCGCGGGGATCGCGACGAACAGGCCGGTGACGGTCGCGAGCAACGCGGCCGCGATACCCGGCGCGATCGCGTTCACGTTCACATCGCCGGCCGCGGCGATCGCCGCGAACGTGATCATCACGCCGACCACGGTGCCGAGCAGGCCGAGGAACGGGCCGCCCGAAATCGCGATCGTCAGCAGCACCATCGATTTCGACAGCCGCTGGTTTTCCCGCACGAGCGTCGCGTCCATCGATGCGCGAATCGCCTCGATCGACTCGCTCGTGATCACCGTGCGGCCGTTGTCGTCCATCCGGCTGTGGATTTCATGCACGCCGGACTTGTAGAGCCGGTACAGCGACGACTGGTAGAGGCGCCGCCCTTCCGCGCTGCCTTCGTCGACGTGCGCGAGGCCCACCAGGTGACGTCCGGCCACTTCGCGAAAGCGCTGCACGAAGTACTGGTTCGCCTTGTCGACGGTGCCGACGTAGCGCGCCTTGGTCCACATCACGATCCACGACACGAACGCCATGCCCAGCAGGATCGTGATCACGACCCACGCGTCGACGGTCACCGACTGCACGATCACGCCGAAGTAGCCGAAGCCGAAGCCCGACTGCTTCTCGTCCGCGCCGTACGCGACCAGCTTCGATTCCGAGCCCTGGGCCAGCGCGTCGACCGCGATCGCCGCCGGCGAACGCGCGATCTTCGACAGCCGCAGCTCATCGAGCGCGCCCGTGTAGGCGGCGAAGCCCGCCGGTGCGCCGGCCGCATCCGCGCCGACCGTCGCGACGCCGTTCAGCGCGGGCAACGCCACCGCGACCTGCGCGGCCTGCTTGCCGTTGACGTAGACGGTCAGGTTCTTGCCGTCTGCCGTCACCGCGAGATAGGTCCACTGGTTCGCGGCGACCGGCGCCGCGGCCGGCGTGCGCACGGGGGCCGCGCTGCCGGCCGCGCCGTCGATTTCCGCGAACGGCACGCCGTTGTCGAGGCCGATCAGCAGCGCGTTCGCGCCGTCGCGGCGGCTGTAGACGAGCGTGTTCGGCGCGAGCGCCGCGGGCTTGACCCACGCGCTGAACGTGAAGCTGCCGCCGGCCGGCACGTTCAGCGCCGGGCTCGCGGGCAGCGTCAGCGACGCATTGCCGTCGAAGCGCGCGCCCTTGCCGACGATGCCGTCTTCAACCGCGCGGAACGTCGCGTTTTGCGCGTTGTTCGCATACGCCGTCGCGTCCTTCGGCGGCGTGCCCGACGCGCCGTTGAAGTGGTACACGAGCGTGTAGTCGGGATCGAACGTCTCGGCCGGCTTGCCGCCGTCCGGCGCCTTCTTGTTGCCGTAGTACATCCAGATCGATTCCGCGGCGCCCGCCGGCATCTTCGGCACGTCGACCCAGATCAGCGCGACGCCGAGCACCGGGTCGTATTGTTCGACGTGGTAGTTCAGCGGCGTCTTGTCGTTGGACGCGACGAAGCGGATATCCGCGCCGTTATCGGCCAGCCCGTCGAACTGGAAGTTGCCCGAATGCAGGCGCATCAGCAGCGGCACGCGGCCCGCCGAATCCGCGAGGTTCGCGCCCTTCGGGCTCGCGTCGATCGTGATCGCCTTCCGGTACGACCAGTCGTTCTGCCACCATGCGTTCGCGATGCCGGGCAGCACGCCGAGCATCACCGCCAACAGGAAAAACAAGACTCGCTTCACGATCCACTCCCCGAATGTGCGGGCGCTTCGCTCGTCGCGTCGCCCCGGCACGGTCAAAAAAAATCCGTCAGAACCCCAGCCGCACGTAGAAATCGAAACGCGGGCTGTACTGCCGCGTATAGACACCCGCCTTCAGCGGCCAGCCGGCCTCGAAATCCGCGCTGGCGTACTTCATGATCTGCAACCGCGTGCCGACGCCGACGCTCATCAGGTTGAAGCGCGACGTCTGCTCCGGCAGCGGGCTCAGCAGCCACAGGTGCGCCGCATCGAAGAACGCGTGAAAGCGCCACTCGTTCACGCGGCTGCCCACCGCGCCGCCGAGCCATTTCGACAGCGACGGGCTGCGCAGCTCGAGCGACGCGATCACGCCGCTGTCGGCCGTGTCTTCCGCCTGCATGTAGCCGCGCACGCTGTTCATCCCGCCGGCGGCGAACTGCTCGCTCGACACGAGCGGCGAATTCGAGATCTGCGCGCTCACGTGGCCGTTGGCCTGCATGTCGTTCGCGAAGCGCTGTGTGTGATTCACGTCGAACTTGCCGTACACGAAGTCGGGCGTCGCCTTGTAGCGCTTGTTGTCCCACGCGCCCCAGTCGCTGCCGAGGCCGCGGATGTTGGTGGTGAGCGACGCGGAGAACGACGTCTGCGAGTTCTTCAGGCTCAGCTGGCCGTTGTACGAGAACGTCACCGGCACGTAGGTCAGCGGCGCGGTGGATGTCTGGCCCACCAGACTCACGTTCTCGTCGTAATGCTTGCGGTCGATCTCGATGCTGACCGAGTGCGCGTAGGTTTCCGACGCGGGCAGCGCGTAGATCGCGGTGAAGCCGTAGGTCGTGCCCTTGCCGAGCACGTTGGTGCCGCCGACCGACGCGACGTTGCTGTCCGAGTGCACGACGGTGGCGAGGAAGCTCCAGCGCGTGTCCTTGATCGGCGCGAGATACGAGAACGCATAGACGCGCGCATCGTTCGGATGCTGCGGCGCGATCACGTAGGTGCCGGAAATCACGTGGCCGAGCTGCCACAGGTTCGAATAGCTGAGGCTCGCGCTGGTGCGCAGCGTCGACGTGCCGGGGCTGTTGTCGTTGTTCAGCTCCAGTGTGCCGTGCAGCGGGCTGTGATCGTCGACCTTGAGATCGACGTCGACCGTCTGCGGCATCGCGCCGGGCTTGAGCACCGGAATCACCTGGCGATCCGCCGAGCGGTTCAGGTCGGTGAGCTGCTGCTGCGCCTGATTGAAGTCGGGCACCTTGCCTTCGGCGAGCGCGGGCACCGCGTCGCGGATGTTGCGCGGCGAGTTGTACTGCGCGCCGTCGACGCGCAGCCTGCCCACCTTCGCCTCGACCACCTGCAGCAGGATCACGCCGTTCTTCACCTGCTGCTGCGGCAGCTCGACAACCACCGACTGATAGCCACGCTCCTGATAGGCCTTCTGCAGCGAATCGCGCGCCGCGTTCACGTCGGCGAGCGTGCGGCCCGGCCCTTCGAATGGATAGACGGCCTTCTCGATCTCGAGCGTCGGCAGCGTCGTGTTGCCGCGCACGACGAACGCGTTCACGTCGAACGTCTGCGGCGCCGGCGATCCCGACGCTGCCGCGTTCGCGGCCGGTGCCACGGCGGCTTCCTGCGCGCGCACGCCCGAGGCGACGCACAGCCCTCCGGCCAGCACGGCGCCGGCCAGGCATCGGCATTTCAGCCGCCATCGTTCGCGTGACTTGCGGTCTACTCTCGGCGGCATGCGCCCTTCCCCTTTGTTGTTCCGGATCGCGGAGCGCTCGCTGCACCAGCCGCCCGCACCGCTATCAAATGCGTGTTTCACTTCGATGACGATTTGTTCGTCATCCTTATCACGACGTGCTCGATGCTTCCTGCTGCTTGCCGCTTCTGCTTCAGTCGCGGCCCGCCTGCTCCGGCATTCCACCAGCCGGACAACCGAACTGCACGCACGCATACCGCATCAGCGTATCGACGCACACCGCGAGCGATTCCCGGTCGGTGTCGAGCACGAGATCCGCATCGACCGGCGGCTCGTACGGCGACGACACGCCCGTGAATCCCGGCAGCACGCCGCGCCGCGCCTTCGCGTACAGCCCTTTCGGGTCGCGCGCTTCGCAGCGGGCGAGCGGCGTGCTCACGTACACCTCGCGAAACGCCGCGCCGACGATCGACCTCGCCGCATCGCGCATCGCCGCGAGCGGCGAGATCACCGCGACGATCGCGACAGCGCCCGATCCGCTCGCCACCGCAGCAACCTCGGCGATGCGCCTCACGTTCTCGAAACGGTCCTGCTCGGCAAAGCCGAGATCCCGATTCAGTCCGGCCCGCATCCGGTCGCCGTCGAGCACCATCGCATGCGTCCGCCGCTCGCGCAGGCGCTGCGCCAGCGCATCGGCCAGCGTCGTCTTGCCCGCGCCCGACAGCCCCGTCAGCCACAGCACGCCGCCCGCAAGTTGCGGCGCCGCGCTGCGCGACGCGTTGGCCGCGTCTACCGATAAGGACGAAACGACCGCGGAAAACCCGCAACGATCGATGTTCATCGCGCTTGCCCCCCGACGTTCGCGGGCTCGTCGTCCTCGCGCGGTCGCGTTTGCCAGAATCCCCCCTGCATCGTGACGATCGACGGTGTCTCCGCCCATTGAGGCGCGCTCAGGATCTCGGCGCGCCGCACGTTCGGCAGCACCTGCACGTCGAATATCTCGTCGACACCGTTGAAGAACTGGAGGATGCCGAGCACCGCGCCGCTGTTCGCGTCGAGCGCGGCGACGCCCGCGACGATTGCATCGGCCTCGCTTTCGATCGGCAGCCCCTGCGGCCCGCGCTTGTCGCGCAGCTTCGACAGTCCGACGAACAGCACGCCGCCGTATTCCGCGAGACCGTGCGTGAAACCCGGCAGTGTCGCGAGCACGCGTCGCGCGCCCGACTGCGGATCGATCTGCAGCACCTGGCCGCGGCCACCTTCGAGCACGTGCAGGCGTCCGCCGATCACGCGCGGCGAATGCGGCATCGACAGCCCCGACGCGACGATGCGACCCGACGGCACCTCCATCACAACGCCGCCGTCGGCCATCCCGCGCCGCCAGCCGGACGGCTCGTCGGTCACCCCGAGCGCCGTCGCGAAGCGCACCTTGCCGTCGCTGAATGCCATCCCGTTCAGGTGACAGCGGTCGTCGGGCTTCATCGCGGTCACGAACGGCGGCTGCCAGATCGACGTGAAGTTGAAGTAGCCATCGATCACGCTGATGCACGAATAGCGGGTGTTGACCGCGAGCACGACGTGCTTGTCGAACGCCATGTCGTGCAGGTCCAGGTCTCCGGTGTAGTACGCCATGCGCGGCACGAACATCGCGTCGTAGTGGTCGGGGCGGCCGGGATAGAGCGGCGCGAGCGTCGACACGTTCGCGAACACCATCAGTTCGTGCATCGTCGCGACCGCAAGCCGGTTGCCGGATACGGCCATCCCCATCGAGCGCGGCAGCAGGCACGCGGACAGCGTCGGCACGCCCGCGTCGACACCGATCACCGCGACGCCCGACGGGCGGCGGCTGACGGCCAGCGAACAGCCGAGCGCCTCGAGCACCTGCAGAAAGCGTCCCGTGTCGCGCAGGTTGATCACCGGCGACATCGCTTCCGCTGCCCGTTCCGCTGCGGCGAGCGCGTCGCCGCCCTGCCGGCCTTCCTCGAACTGTTCCACTGTGATGCACCTGTCGGCTTCGCGCCGCGTGATGAATAAAGGTGAAGTCCGCACTCGCCCGTCCGCACGCACGGCATGCGCGCGCCGGCCACGAGCCGGATCGCGCGTGCCGGGTCGCGACACTCACCTACCTAGACGGAACGAAATGCGCATTGCCGCAAACTTTTTTGCGTGGACCGGCCGCTGCGCCGCGAGTGCGCGTGTACGCGCGGTCGGCGGCGCCGATCCAACGGCGTCGCCGACCGCGTGCGGCCTGCAATGCGCGCACGGCGCAACCCGCGCGCGAAAACGCGCGGAACGCCGTGCAGGAATGTGCGTGGCCCCCGTTTCGTGTGCATGTCGCCTGCCTGGCCCGTGTCGGATCTTCGGCGTCGCGCGTGCGCGAGTCGCCGGCAAACGTGTTGCCGCCATACGGGCACATCGCGAAAACGCGTCGCACCCGCGTGCGGCCCGACAATCGTCGGGTGCTATCGGGAAGTTTTTGTGACATTGCGCTGAAGATATTCACGAGACCGAGTGCGACACGCGCCCGATATCGTTTACGCGCGACCGGCCGCCGCTATCGCAGCGCCGCAAGCGCCCGAACGTCACGAAAAAACCTGCGGTTTCGCGCTGTCCGATCCGTCCTAGCTAATGAGAAAAACACATCGACGACGGGGTCCGATCCATGTCATTCGCCACGATGCTCGTTCGCTGGCTCGCCGGGAGGCTGTCCGGCGCGGCGGCACTGCCCGACCCGCTGCGCGCGGCCCCCGCCGGTCGTGCCGTGCCGCGCCGCCCGTTGCGCTGGCGCGCGCCGTGGCTCGCGTGGCAGTCGCTGTCATGGTGCGTGCTGACGCTGCTGGCGCCGCCGGTCTGGACGATCGGCACGCTGCTGCTGATCAATGCGTCGAGCGACCAGCCGCTGTTCTGGACGCTCGCGATGGCGATCGTGCCCGTCGCGAACGGCGTCGCGATCGTCGCGACCAACCAGCGCCATCATCGCGTGCCGTTCACGCGGCGCTCGACGGTCGCGCTGTTCACGTTCTTCGTTGCGATGGCCATCGGCTGCACGCTGTTCGTGCTCCTCCTGTGGCGCTCGCAATCGATCCCCGCGCTGGTCGGCCCGCTCGCGCTCGACGGCGACGGCATGCATCCCGCGATACTCGCGTTCTGGGTCGCGGGGCTCGCCGCGATGTTCGGTGTCACGTCATCCGCGCATGCGAGCATCGCGCATGCGTGGCTCGCGTTCGAGGCGTGAATGAGGCTGCGCCCACACAACGGGGGCATGCGAATGCATCGATACGGGAGATCCGGCGCGACACGCGCGACACGCGCACGCGGCATCGCGATCGTGACGGTGCTGCTCGTCGTCGCGCTGGCGGCCACGCTGGCGGCCAGCGTGCTGTGGCGTCAGCAGGTCGCGACGCGCGACGTCGAGAACCAGCGGCTCGCGACGCAGACGATGTGGGTCGAGCGCGCCGCGGTCGAATGGGCGCGGGCGACGCTGCGCGCGCAGAACGCGACGTCGAACGTGACCTTCGCCGGCCAGCCGTGGTCGGCCCCATTCTCCGATGTGCCGCTGTCCGACCTGCTGCCGCCGGATGCGGTCTCGGTCAACGCGGAACTTGCGCGCGCATCGATCTCCGGAAACGTCGAGGATGCGCAGGCCCGCTTCAACCTGATGAACCTCGTGTCGCGCATCGCGCCGGGCAAACCGTGGCAGGCAAACGCCGCAGGCGTGCTCGCGTATCGGCGGCTGCTCGGCGAACTCGCGCTCGATCCTGCGCTCGCGCAACCGACGGCCGACTACATGCTGCGCTCGCTGCGCGACACGAACGGCCCCGGCGGCTGGCCGCTGCAGCTCGTGTCGGTCGACGATCTCGCACGAATTCCCGGCTACGACGCGCATGCGATCGACGCGCTCGCGCCGTTCGTGACGGTGCTGCCCGACCTCACCGTCGTGAACGCGAACACGGCGGCCGAGCCCGTGCTCGTCGCCGCGATTCCGACGCTGTCGAAAAGTCAGGCGAAACGGCTCGTCGAGCGGCGCGGCACCGCGTATTTCGTCAGCACCGGCGATATCGCCGAGTATCTGCTGCCCGCGCAGGGCGGCAGCCCGACGCTGCCGGACGGCTCGGCCGTGGGCGTCAGCAGCGGCTATTTCATCGTGCACTGCCGCGTCCATTCGGCGCGGATCAACGCACGCATCGAAACGCTGATCGCGCGTTACGGCAGCGGCAATTTCACGTGGACGTCGGTGATCTGGGTGCGGCGGCTCACGAGTTGAATGCCGACCGCACGATTTGCGCACGTGCTTGCGGATCGACGACGCGCGATCCAACGAATCGCGCGTGAGCCGCAGCGCCGATCTAGATCAGCGACGACTCGCTCAATCCGAGCCCGCGCGCACCCTGCGGCTTCACCGCGCAATCGAACGTCAGCCGCGTGAGGCTCGTCTCGCGGACTTCGCCGAGCAGGCGGTTCCAGTCGTCGATCGATACGAGCAGCGCGATCGGCCGGTTGTATTTGGTGACCATCACCAACGCCTCGCCCGCATGCCGCAGCGCCTTCGACGGATTGCTGCTGAAGTCGCGCGTCGCCATCGCGATCGTGCGCAGGCTGAACACGTTCGTGACGGCATCGTCGCCGTCGTCGTGCAGCAGCCGCTCGAGCGTCGCCGCACGCAGCAGCGCCTGCGATTTCGCCGACAGCCGGTTGTCGCGGCGCTTGCGGCGCGCGCTGCGCGGATCGACGTGCACGGCCAGCACCCGCACGATCTGGCCGAGGGTGGTTGCGGGCAACTGGTCGTAGCGGCGCCACCAGTCGGGCGGCAGCGCGATCATCATCCCGGCGTAGATCGCCGCGGCGCCATCGGCGATATGCGACGGAAGACGCTCGGCGTCGCGCGCGTCGAGATCGAGCGCCGCACCGACCACCCGCGTCATCACGCTGAACGCGTTATACGCGAGCGCCACGATCCCGCAGGCGAGCAGCGACGCACGCGCCGGCGTGTCGCCGAACGGCGCGCCTGCCAGCACCGGTTCGAGCGGCAATGGCAACACGTCGCGCCAGCGTCGGCGCGATAGCTGCACGATCCGTGCCGCGTCGAACCGCTCGGCCGGCAAATCCGTCAGCAGCGCCACCGCTTCTCCGGGTTCACCGCCCGCCGCCGCGCGGCGCCATTCGATCCGCCTCAACGTACCGGTTGCGCCGCCGTCGCCGGTCATTCCCACCGGCTGTTCGCGCACGATGCCGTCGTCGCACACGCCCGCGTCATGCCATTCATCGAGCGGCCGGACCGTGCTCGCGGGACCGTACTCGCGCAGGATCAACGCACCGCCGCGGCGTGGCCATCCCGACAGAATCGCATCCGTATCGAAGCGCCCGTCGACGATCCACAGCTCGCCGGGCCGCACCGTTTCGAGCAGCGCGGCGACGAACGCACGCGCGTGCTGCCGGCCGCGCTCGACCGGCAGCAGGTCGACGATCAACCCCAGATCGGGATCGTAAACCGGCAGCACGCGCGTGCCGGCGCCGAGGGCAGCGTCGTACGCGGGGTCGTCGCAGGCCCGCCCGCAATCGCAGGCAGCCTGCCCGGGCGCACACGCGTCAGCCGCGCCGTCGAGCACGCGCAGCCGCATCCCGCCGAGCCCGCTCTCGTCCACACGCGCCGCCGCGATCGGCAGCAGCAGTTCCGCGCTGTCCTTCACGAGCGCGCGCCCCCACCCGGCACGCAACCGGCTCATCCCGTCGTGCAGCTCGGCGACGGCGGCCCCCACGCCGATCGGCGCGACACCGGCCGCAGCGGACGGCATGCGCATGTGCGCGGCGATCGCCGCGATCGCATCGACCGCGAGCGCGAACAGCGCCTCGCGAATCGGCTCGTCGTCGGGTTTGCCATCGGTGTCGGCGGTCGCGTCGAGCCAGTCGTCGTGCAGCGCGCACTGCAGCACGAGCCGCGTCATGATCGCCATCGGACTCTGTTCGACGAAACGTTCCACCACCGCGCGCATCATCGGGACACTCCATACCGTTCGCAATGCCGCACACGCAACCGGTCGCCACCGCACGATCGCACTTGACGGGCCGCAGTCGACGCCGCAGCATCGTGGACAACCGCAAGCGCACGACCGCACGCCGTCGCGATGCTCCCTCCGCAATCGACGCACGAGACACCGGCATGTACGTAGACCCCCGCGTGGCGCACGGCCGCGCCCGGTTCGACCTGAGCCGTTCCCCGCGCCTGCTCGCCGACGAGCGCCGCTGGGAGATCAGCGACCTCGTCACGCGCGGCCTCGAAGATTTCCGCGGCGTGCGCAACCGCCGCAACCTGATGCGGCTGCTCGGCCGCCAGATCGCGCCGAAGCTCGCGCGCCTCGGCCTCGATCCGTACGTCGGCGTGCTCGGCAGGATCGAAGGCCTGTTCGTCAACTTCTCGACGATGAGCGCCGAGCACGGGCTGCGCGAATTCCAGCTGCAATTGACGGTGCCCGACCTCGTGCTGCGCAGCTTCGCGTCGAATGCGATCCGGCCACACGCGGTCGCGCGCTGCATGCAGCGCAACGGCGTGTTGACGCTCGCGGACATCGAGCACGAGGCGAATATCGCGTTCGTCGCGGCGCGCGTGATGCGCTCGCTCGCGATCGCGGAACACTGGCGGCAGGTCGGCGTGCCGACGCCGTACGGGCTGTTCGTCGGCACGCTCACCGACGCGAACGACGTCGCGATGAACACCTATTTCCGGCCCGGCGACAACGATCGCCCGTCGCGCTGGAGCGGCTTCTCGGCCCTCTTCGCGACGATGCCGGACTGGCGCCCGGATCAGGTCCGGCACGGCGGCGAACTGCTGCAATGGATGGTCGACCATATCGTGGCCCTGCAAGAATCCGCCCCGTTCTTCGAACGCTTTCCGTTTCTGCGTGAACCGCTGCGCGACGCCGACGACCCGCTCGACGCCGCGTGGCGCGGCGCGCGCGCCGGTATCGACGGCGGCGCGACGTCCTGATCGCCGGCCCTCGCCGCACACCGCGCCCCGCCCCACGCCGGCGGCAATCCGGAAGCCGGCTTCGGCCCCGGTTCCGCTACACGGCCCCCTCGCTCTCTCGTATACAAGGTCGAAGCAAATGCGCGTAACCCGCAGAATTTCTTGCGATACCCGCGCGCGTGCCGATGAAAACGATTCCGTCGCATACCGGAACGACCACGCCTTCGGCGCGCTCAATGCATGCGCGGCGGCCCGCCCGGCTCCTGGCGACCGACCGCCTCCAGCACGGCCCACATCCAGATCAGTTCGCGCACGGTGCGCGCATGCTCGTCGCTCTGCGCACGCCAGCGCCGGAACGCGTCGAGTTCGTGTTCCGTCGTATCGCCGGTGCGCAGCCACAGCAGCCAGCGCACCGCGCCTTCGCGGATCGCGTCGGCGCGCGTGTTCGCGTCGCCGGAATCCGCATCCCGTTGCGATTCGTTCATGATCACGCCACCGCCCGAAGCTCCCTCGACACCCATCCCCCGCACCGCGCATCGCTGCGCGGCCGGGGCGCTTGCCACCCACGCCTCGGGTCCGACGACGCTCCACCGGGCCGCCACGGACGGCAGCCCGGCGTTTGCCGGCCCTCATTGATCAGGTCGTATCGGCGGACCGTAACCCGCAGCGCGCAGGCAGCCCGCGGCCGCACGAAAGGGCCGCTTGCAGGAGGAAGAAGAAAGGGAGGAAGCTCGCGGGAAGCCGGTCAGCTCAGCAGCACGATATTGCCGGGCAGGCGCGTGATGTGCGCGCCGTACAGGCGCCCGACCATGTCGATCACGTCGTCGAGCCGCGTGATCGGAAACTGCGCCTGCATCCGGTTCGCGCCGAGCGCGGCGCGCCGCAGGACAACCCTGCCCGGACGATAGCGGTTGATTTCGTCGATGACGTCGGACAGCGGCACGCCGTTGAACACCAGCATCCCGCGCCGCCATGCGCTGACCGCGCCCGGATCGGCCCGCGACACCGACTGCACGCCGCGATCGTCGTAGACGACCTGATCGTCGGCCTTCAGCGTGCGGGCGCCGCGCGGATGCGCGAGCGCGACTGTGCCCGACAGGCAGGTCACGCACACCTGCGACCCCGTACGCCGCACGTTGAAGCGCGCGACCGTCGCCTGCATCCGGCCGTCGCCCGCCACCACGGTAACGGGCTGGATCGGCGTCGCGCGGCCGGCCGGCGGCGTGGCCGCGTCGATCTCCGCCTCGCCGGCGACGACTTCGACACCGTGCGCGGCATCGCTCGCGGGCAGCACGTCGACGCGTGTCTGCGTGTTCATCGCCACCGTCACGCGCGACGACAGCGCGACGCTGCGCTGCTCGCCGGTGCCGGTGTGGTAATCGGCGGCCAGGTCGCCGAGCGACGGCCACAACTGCAGCGGCGGCCGCACCGCGAGCCACGACGCGCCGGCCGCCACCGCGAAGCCGATGAACGCGCGGCGGCCCGTGCGCATCGTGCGCTCGCGCTTGGCAATGTTTGCCCAGGCCGCGGCCGTGCGCTCTTCACCCGCGAGCTCGGCCGCCGCCGTGCGCAGCGAGCCCCAGGTGTCGCGCAGCAGCGCGGCCGCCTGCGGACGATCGGCGCACCAGCGCTCGAACGCGTCGGCCTCGGCCTGGCTCGCGTCGCCCGAGCGCAGACGCAGCAGCCACGCGCTCGCTTCGTCGAGTGCGTCGTGGGCGGGTTCGGCCTGGGCTTTCGTCATCGTCCGGGTACTCAAAATTTACGCGGCCCGCCTCGCGAGCCCGTGTACGAATCGCCGTCTTCCTGCATGCGCTGCAGGCAGTACTTCATCGCCGCGCTCAGCTCGCTTTCGACGAGCCGCAGCGAAATGCCGAACTGCTCGGCGATCTCGCGGTTCAGCAGGCCGTCGACACGAGCGGCCAGCAGGATCGCGCGGCGCCGCGGCGGCAGGCCGCGCAGCACGTCCTTCAGCGTATCGACCTTGCGGCGCGCCGCGATGATACGCTCGGGATCGGCCAGTTCGTCGGGTGTCTCGAGCAGCGTCTCGACATCGTCGTCGTGCAGATGGCGGCGCTCGCGGCGATGCTGGTCGATCGCGACATTGTTCGCCATCCCGAGTATATAGGCGTCCGCGTTCGTCACCTGCGTGGACACGTTCGCATTTTCGAGGCGCAGCCAGGTCTCGTGCAGCGCGTCGGCCGCGCCGTCCTTCGAGCCCGTCACGCGTTCGAGACGCCTGACCAGGTACGCGTAGCGCGTCGCCAGCAGCTTCCTGAGCCCGGTGCGAGTGGTATCGGACATGGCGTGCTAGTTCCGGACGGCTGTCGTCGGACAGCGAAAGTGCACGCCGTTGCCGGCCGGCCGCAACAGGATCGTGACCGGCTGCGGCAGGTCCGCCGGCGGCGCATCGTCCAGCTTCAGCGCGCACAGCGCGCGCATCACCGCCGCGTCGCGGGCGGCCGAACCGCTCGATGCCACCATGTTGACCGCCACCACCGCCCCCCTGTTGTCGATGCGCACCTGCGCGACGAGTCGATAGCTGCCCGGCACCGCCGCCGGCTGCGCGCACAGCGCATCGATCAGATGCGACTGCAGCGTGCCCGCGAACGCGCGCCGCTCGCTGGAATCACCGATCCCGTCGATCGGCAGCGCGGCGTCCGCCGGCGCGTCGACCGTGGCGGGCACCGCCTCGGCGGCCGGCCGCGCGACGATGATCGCTTCGTCCGGACGCGAGAATTCCGCACGCAACCCCGTTCCGGCCAGCAACCGCTCGAGCGCGTCGCGCGGCACGTAGTCGCCCTGCACCGGCGCGCTCGTGCGCCCGTCGAGCAACGGCGCCGGTGCCAGCACGATTAGCTCGGTGAGCCGCGCGAAGTCCTGCAAGGCCTTCGCGAGCGGCTGCGCGGGCAGCTCGAAATGCGCGACGCTGCCCGGCGGGCGGCCCGTGGAACCGGTCTCCTGCGCGTGCGCGCCGCGCATGCACAGCACGACGAACGCGAGCCACGCGACGAGCGCCAGGACACCGGTCGGCGCCCGTGAACGAGTCATGAATCCCTGGTCGGAAGTGGAGTTGCACGCCGCGGGCCGGAATGCGCCCCCCCGCGGGCGGTTCCGTCGCAAGCGAACGTCAGATTGTGAGCGGGCACTGTGACAGTCAGGTGAAGCGTGCCGCGGATCGAATCAATGCGGCGTGCCACGTTCGCGCGCCGCGCGCTCACGGCCAGCGCACGACGAAGTTGCCGATGCCCGTGCCGACAACCGCCATCCGCACGTCGCCCGACCACAGCGTGATCGTCACCGGCACGTCGATGCCTTCGCTGCCGAGCACGACGCGCGACGGTGCGTCGCCGCCGCCGGTGTAGCGCACCGACACGGCCGTCACCTCGGTGCCCCAGCGGCGCGCCCGATAGAGGTCGTCGCTCATCGGCGCCCACGCGCCGTTTTCGGTGCGCTGCACGAACCGGTAGCCGCCGCCGACCGGCTGCCATGCGATCGGCATCGAGCGCACCTGCGCCTCGTCCCCGGCCGATTCGAGCAGGTTCGCGAGCCGCTGCGCTTCCTCGGCGAGATCGGTGCGGCGATTGCGCGACGGCGCGAGCGTGACGACCGCGACCAGCATCCCGACGATCACGAGCACGACCAGCATCTCGAGCAGCGTGAAGCCGCGCTGCAGGCGGCGATACGTGCTTGCGTGACGTCGCCCCGCGTGCGAGGTGTGCGCTTCGTCGTGCCTCGTCATCATGCATTCACCCTTGCGTCAAAGAATGGAGCGGGTCTTCCGTTCTGTTTTCCATCATCCGTTATCCGAACCGATCGTCATGAAACCGCTCGCCCTGCTCCGCACCGTTCCGTCCCGCCTCGATCTCGCGCCTCTCGCTGCGACGCTCGCCGCCGCGGCCGCGCTCGTCGCCGTGTCGCTCTGGGCCGTGCACGTGCTGAGCGCGACCGATGCGCCGGTGACGGCACCCGCGCCGCCCGCACCAGTCGACGTCACGGCCGGTGCACGCCTATTCGGCGCGAAACCCGACGACGGCCGCGACGCGATCCAGTTGCTCGGCGTGCTCGCGTTCGACGCGCGCCGTGCCGCCGCGATCGTCAGCGTCGGTGGCGATGCATCGCGCGTCGTGTCGCTCGGCGCCGCGATCGGCGAAGCCGCGAAACTCGCCGAGGTGCGCACGCGCTCGATCGTCGTCGACCGCAACGGGCTGCACCGCGAGATCGCGCTGCCCGCCACCGAGAAAGCCAACGCGTTCGTGCGCTGAGCCGCGCGTCACTGCACCATGTTGTTCAGCTCGATGATCGGCATCATCACGGCCAGCACGATCACGAGCACCACCCCGCCCATCGCGAGGATCAGCAGCGGCTCCAGCAGACTCGTCAGAAACATCGTGCGGCGCTCCAGCTCGCGCGACTCGCCTTCGGATGCGCGATCGAGCATCGTCGTCACGTCGCCGGTCGCTTCGCCCGAGCGGATCAGGTGCACCAGCACCGGCGGGAACGTCTTCGTATGAGCCACCGCGCGCGACAGCGCGGAGCCTTCGCGCACGCGGACGATCGCATCGTCGACGTTCGCACGCATCGCGCGGTTCGACAGCGTCTCGCCGGCTGCCTGTAACGCGCGCAGGATCGGCACGCCGGCCGCCGTGAGAATGCCGAGCGTGCTCGCGAAGCGCACCGTGTTGTAGCCGCGCACGAGCTTGCCGGCGAGCGGCGCGGTCAGCAGCCAGCGATCGAACCTGAGCCGCGGCCCGTCCTGCGACAGCACCTTGCGGATCGCGAAGACGATCGCAACCGTCGCCAGCAGCGACGCCCACCACCAGTGACGGACGAAATCGGACAACGCCATCATCACGACCGTGAGCGTCGGCAATTGCTGCTTCGTGCTGGTGAACACGTTGGCGACCTGCGGCACCACGTAGCTCAGCAGGAACGTGACGATGCCGAACGCGATCAGCGTGACGATGCCCGGGTACGTGAACGCGAGCAGGATCTTCTGCTTCAGCGCGTTGCTCTGTTCGATGTAATCCGCGAGACGCGACAGCACGAGGCCGAGCTTGCCCGTGTGCTCGCCGGCCGCGACGAGCGCGCGATAGATCTCCGGAAAATCGCGCGGATGCTCTGCCAGCGCATTCGCGAACGAATGGCCGCCGACGATTTCCGCGCGGATCGACGCCATCAGTTCGCGCACGTATTCGCGCTCGGCCTGCTCGCTCAGCACCGACAGCGATTCGTCGAGCGGCAGCCCGGCAACCAGCAGGCTCGCGAGCTGGCGCGTGATGATCGCCTGTTCGCGCTGCGACAGCTTGCGGCCGAGCGACAGCCGCTGGTGGCGCTCGCCGTGCAGGCGTTGCGCGGCCAGCTCGACGACGAGCGGCGTGAGGCCCTGCGTACGTAACTGGCTGCGACCGGAGCGCGCGCTGTCGGCTTCGAGCACGCCCTTCAGCGTGCGGCCGGTGGGATCGATCGCTTCGTAGCGGAATGCCGACATGTCAGTGCCCTCGTGTCACGCGAACGATTTTTTTCGGCGACGTCGTGCAACGCGCCAGACGGAGTCGCCGGGGAAGTCTAAGGAGGTGACCGGCGCAAATTTGTGACGGATGTTGGGCTACCTTTTTGGCGGGGTTTATTACTGGGCGGCGTCTTCTTTATATCTTAAGAACGATTTCATCCTTGTCGAGATGATGGATCAATCCACATTAATGATATGAGACACACTTCGCTCATTCATTTACATCATTTCCGGATAGATGGAGGAAATACATCGAATGAGCGGATATTCATCGACGCCCGGAATGTTCCGTAACATCCGCCACAAAATCGCCTTGGAACCACGATAGCGCTGCTCGGCCTGCCGGCTGAACCCGATATCTGGACGCCCAGCCCGCGCCGAATAACGGTTGAATCGCCGCTTTATCAACCCGAATAACGCAATGATTTATTCAACGAAAATGTTACGCACCATTCGTTATGAAAAATTCACACGCGTAATTCGGATTTCCCCCTACATTTACCTGGCGGTCCATAAGTACTCCAACCGCAGTAGCAGGGGTTCCCGTTTATCTTCGTTCAAGGAAATTTCTCATGAAATCCAGCAAGCGCAAGATCTGTCAAGTCCTCGCTCTCGTTGTTTCGGGCATGGGCGCATCGCTCGCGATGGCCGCAGGCCCGGTGATTCAAGGTGGTGGCTCGTCGCTCGTCGCCCCGACCATCGGCGCCAATTCGCCGGCTTCCGGCGAAATCGGCCTGTACGGCACCGCCAACGCCACGTTCACGTACTACTCGGTCGGCTCGGGCGCCGGCCAGAACGCGTTCCTGAACAACCAGCCGACATTCTTCGGCGCGGGTGTCACGGGCACGGTCCACTTCGCGAACAGCGATGCAGCACTGTCGGCCACCCAGCTCACGTCGTACAAGGCCGGCCTCGGCACGACCAACGGCCCGCTGATCCAGATCCCGTACATCGTCACGCCGATCACCGTGCCGGTCGTCAATGGCCCGGCCGTGACGAGCACGACGACCCCGCAAACGACGCCGGGTCAAGCGCATAGCATCGCGCTGAACGACGACGATCTGTGCGGCGTGTTCTCGGGCAAGCTGACGAACTGGAACCAGGTCACGAATCCGGAAACGGGTTCGGCCTACGCGCTGAATGCGCCGATCAAGGTGATCTATCGCTCGGACGGCAGCGGCACGACCGAACTGCTGACCCGCCACCTGGCCGCTGTCTGCTCGACCGGAAATACGGCTGCGGGCGTGACGTTCGTCGATTCGCTGACGTTCACGGCTTCGTTCCCGAGCGGCGTGCCGGCGAACTTCACGGCGGCCTCGGGTAGCGGTGGCGTGCGTACGCAACTGGTGAGCTACCAGTCGGCCGGTACGGCCGCTGTCGCTTACCTGAGCCCGGATTACACGAACACGTTCCTGGCTCCGCAAAGCACGGTCGTGACGTCTGCCGGCGCATTCCAGCTGCCGATTGCGAGCCTCGTGAACAAGGTCGACAGCAAGTACTACGCACCGACGTACGCAAATGCTTCGACGGCCCTCGGCACGGTTGCTCCGCCGGCGACCAAGGTCGCCGCGTCGAATCCGGCCAACTGGGTGCCGAACGCAGGCAACCCGGCGGCCGGCTATCCGGTTTCGGGCACGAGCCAGATCATCCTGAGCCAGTGCTACGCGAACTCGGCCGTCAAGACGAACGTTCACGACTTCCTGAACAACCACTTCACGAACGCCAGCTACGCGTCGGTCGTTCATGGCAACGGCTTCGACACGGTTCCGTCGTCCTACCAGACGGCCATCTCGAACGACTTCCTGAGCAACGCGAGCACGTGGAACCTCGATATCGGCAACGCGAGCGTCTGCACGGGGACGGTGGTCGGCCGCTAAGCGGTCGGCACACTGCTCGACTGACCGTTCAAGCGACTGCGCCCTTGGGAGTCCAAGGGCGCAGTTTTTATTTATGCACACGGGTCGCACAATTCGCGTCGCTCTTCAGCGCATGATTCACGGCAAGCCTGCACAAAAAACACCGTCTGGAACACTGCCGCCCTGCCTCACGCAGCGACTCACGTGAATCAGATCTTGCCAAGCTTCGTACGCTCCCCCTCCGTCAATGCCGCACGTTGTGCAGCCCCGGCTTTTCCAAAGCCGATAATCGACACGGAGTTCGAAGGGTCATAGCCGACCTGTTGCCGGTGTTTCTTGGATCCGTCACCACCTGCATCACCGAACCCCTCGACCTGCACCGAGATCGTCCAGCGTCGTGCCGTCCCGCCGGATGCATTGTTCTTCGCGATATCCTGCGCGACCTGAGTCGCAGCCGATGCAGCCGCACTCGCGGCGGTCAATGCACCGGTGTTCACCGCCTGCACCAACGGAATGCCTGTCGCATTGCCCGTCACCTGTATGTTGTCCGCGTTCACCACGTGCAGCGCAGCGACGTTGAGGTTACCCGCGCGGATACCGGCATCGCCGGCATCAACGGTGCCGCGAGGCGCGATCAGGTTAATCGTGCCCAACGGGATACCGGGCACGCTCTGCAGCGTGGCAATCCCTGCACCGGTCACCTGCCCGCGTGCATCTACCGTGCAGTAGTGATTCGGGTCACACACATATTGCGGTGCCGGTGTATCGGCCGACGATTTCGCGCCCTTGCCGGCGTTGATGTCGCCGTTCGAGCTCCAGATCGTCATGTCGCCACCCTGCTCGGTGAATATCCGGCTTTGTGCGAGCAACACGCTGCGGTCCGTGAAAATATTCACGTTGCCCTTCTCGAGCGTCAGGATGCCCATTGCCCCTGGGCCGACGACCACATTGCCGCTGCTGTCCGTAATCTGC
Organism: Burkholderia sp. SIMBA_062; assembly: GCF_046534765.1. Classification (NCBI taxonomy): domain Bacteria; kingdom Pseudomonadati; phylum Pseudomonadota; class Betaproteobacteria; order Burkholderiales; family Burkholderiaceae; genus Burkholderia; species Burkholderia sp. SIMBA_062. The sequence continues at coordinate 114,845 of NZ_JAWRYD010000017.1, read as the reverse complement.
GGCGGCGCCGAGGCACTGCCGACCAGAGCCTGTCCGCCCGGGCCCAGGATCGAGATATTGCCGCCCTGTTGCGTCTGGATCGTCGTGTTCCGGATATCGAGATCACCGGTATCGATCGACTTGTTCGTACCGTTGCCACCGCCCCCGCGATTGTTCGCCGTATAGCCGAACGACGCAGGGAACAATGTATTGATCGCGTCGTAGCCGCGTGCGTACTTCTGGAAATAGGGACTCGCGGCATTGTTGTAATCTTCACCGACCCGAGTCAGCACGTTGAACAACACCTGTTCCGCGAAGATCTGCTGAACGTACGAAGGCAGGTCCTTGAATTTGGACCACGCCTGCATCGCATCCAGCGGTTCGCTCGCACGTTGGTCCTTGACTAGCCCCGTATCTACCACCTTGCCTGCTTCGTACTGTTGTACGAAGGCAATAAGATCGGACGCCGTGCTCGGCACGCCCGCGATCGACCCGGCCGGATCAATGTACTTCGAGATAAGCGTGCCGGTATCAATTCCCGGACTGACGCCGAACAGGATGTTTACGTTCGCGCTGTCGTGTGGCAGGTTCGGGTTCGATGCATTTCCGGTCGCGTTAATGCCCGTCAACAACCCGGTCTTGGGATACGCGCTGCTCAACGCGGCGTAGGCCTCGGACTGGCTCGTCAGCGGACCGATATTTCGGCCGGCCTCGATATCGAAGTACCCCGGTCCGCCCAGCGTCAGCGCAGGCACTACGGCTGCATTGCGAACCAACGGCGTATCGTGAATGTCGCGTCCTGCCACGATGCGGGTGACATCCGATTTGCGCAGATTCTGCCCCTGGAACGACAAGTTCACGATGTCCTGCCCGGCCTGGATCATCGCCGGCTTGTCGATCACGATCTGCATGAGCTTGTCGTAGAATCCTGCGCCTCCTCCAGTCGACTGTAGTGCACCGTTGACGATATCGCCGTTCAGGCTGTAGATGCGTGCCGGTACCGGATCGTCCGCATGCAACGCATTGGCGGCGTGGGCAGCCGTCGTCGGATCGGTGAGCACGGCTATCGTTGCAAACGGATTCGTGGCGGACGGCATCGACGATGGATCGCTATCCGACATACCGAATACCGAGCCCATCGCCCCGCCCCCGGCCACATTCGCAAGATTGATGGAGCGATCGGCAATGAGACTCAGATTGCCTGACGTCGACGGGAAAAGCGCCCCGCCTGACGCAACGTCGATGCCTCCGGAAAAGGCCGTCGCATTCACGGTCGCGGGCAATACGGACGATGGATCGATCACCCCGTCGCCTAGAAAATTCCCCCTGAGCACTTGTTTCGACGCCAACGAGTTCAGCACCACATCGCCCGTTGTGGTCAGGACATTGACGGCCGAATCGGGTGAATAAGCTTGTGCGTCGGCATACCGCGCGTACTGAGTTTGAAGAATACTGCTGCCGATCTGAAGATAGGAAGGATTGAATACGCCCCCGATCTCCGCGCCTTGGCGCGCAACGACGTCGATGATGCCGTCCTGAGTGGCCAGCAAGGTCGATACGGACACCGGGACTTGCCCCGCGGCCAACCATGGCTGCACGACAACGTCTGAACCGATGCGCCCTCCAGCCGTAAGCGCCCCGGTTCCCTTCGCAACGAAATAGTCGCCGCTCAGGATGTCGCCCCCCGCACGCACCGTCAGATCGCCGCCACCAACCGTAACCGGTTTTCCTGTGGCGTCGTTGTACCAGGTTGTCGGCAACGACACTCCGAGATCGACAATATTGCCCCCTGCACTGATCGCGACGTTGCCGCCTACGCTCATAACGCCTTGATTGAATGCACCGAAGTCTATTGAAGTGCGATCGAGCCGCCCGTAGCTGCTACTGCCGGAGGCAATCGTCGGCTTTCCCGTTACCTGCATCCATTGCCACCAAAATTGCGCAATCGGCGCGCCGGCTTGCCCGGAGATCGTGCCCGCCGTGTCAATGACATTCTCGATGCCTGCGATATTTCCTTGCGCGTGAATCGATATGTCACCGGCTGCTTCGGGATTCACCGCGGACGTGACGAGAATATTGCTCGCTGGCGTCCCGGCGCCTTGCACAACCGTAGTCGAGCCTGCCGGAGCATCGGGCGCCCGAGGCGACGGTGCGCCAGCCGTATAGATCACGCCGGGAATGACCGTTGCGTCAGGCTGTTGAGCAACAATCGGGTCGAACAGCGAAACATCGTTCGCTGCAGCGACATCGATCGAGCCCGTACCGGTTCGAACCATCGTCGGCGCCACCACAACGCGGTTGTTCGGATTGGCAATGTTCGGGTTGGTCGCGTTGTTGTATTCGAAATGCCCGTCAAGGATCACGTTACCGATCGCGCCCGACGAGAATCCGTCGGCGGGCCTCAATGCGAGCGGATTGGTACTCGATAGATCGGCGCCGGCGACAAGCCGGTATGACGAGCTGCTCCCTTGGTTCAGACTGGCGGAAAGCAGTGGCAACGCGTTTGCCACCACCGCGACCGGTGCCGGCGTATTGTCCGTCTGGGGCGGCTGTATCGTGATGTCTCCGGCAATGACCGGCACCAGCACGGACGGAGGCGCCTTCACCTGGTCGATATGCGGCGTGACACCCGGGTTGGCAGCTTGCCATGTGATCAAGTCCTTGACGTACGACTGGTATTGCGCAAGATAGCGCGGATACCAGGTCGGGTCAGCCAGTTCCTGAGCCGCCGTCGGCGCCTGAAGCGCCACGACCGGCTGCCCTAGGGCAATCGGCGCGTTCTGATGCGTCGGGTCTGCGAAGTAGAACCCCCAGGCACCGTTTGACAGTTGTGATGTCAGGTACTGCGCATATTCCTTGTACATGCCGTAATACTGCGCGACCTCGTCGGCATTCCCGCCCGTCCAATTGTACGGACCGATCAGCCCCAGATAGCTATAGTTCGACAGAATGTAGCCAAACGGTCCAAACGGCATCGTCGACCATGTGTAGTTTGCTGCACTGTACGTCGACGGCGTCGGCTTCGGTGCAACAATACTGCTCCCGATCGGGTTGTCGATCTGGAAAAATCCATCCGACAAACTTGCCCTGACATCAACGTCATTCTCCGCCCGCAGCGTCACGACCGGCGCCTGCCCATTGAACCGGAACGCCTGATTCGTCGCCGACGTCCCTGCTCCGAGGTTCCAGTTCGTCAGCACCTCGATGTTGCCGCCGTTGATCGCCAGGCTCGGATTGTCCAGCTCGATACCCGGCACGATGCGCGCATTCGCGATTCCCGTGCCATCGAACGGATTCTTCAATACGTCCAGCCCGTGCTGCACGAAACCCATCAGCGTGCCGGGCGCAGCCGTCGTCGCGTTGCCGTCCTGATACCCGTAGAACGTCTGGTGATCCGTGTTCGAGCCACCCGACACCGGCGTAAAGAACATGCTCTGCAGCCCGCCGAAGCCGATCGCGCCGTTGCCACTCTGCAATTGCGCCTGCGTCACCGCCGCCGTTGCGCCTGTCCCATTGTTCGTTACGGTGCCACCGCCGGTTCCATCCGGCGTGAACGTAAAGGTCGTCGGCGTACTGGACGTGCTCTGCGCGGTAAAGGTGCCAGCCAGCAAGTGACCGCGGGCGTCGTACCAGCCGGCCGGGTCGACGATGCCGTCGAAATGCTTCGCGCCCGTGGTCGCATCCGTGGTGCTCCACGTCGCATAGGCCTCGAGCGTCGTCGCGCGCGAACCCGCGATGCCCTTGCCCGCCGCGAATCCCGACGACGGTAACGACACGTTCACGGTACCGTCCGACAACAGCGGCGCGCGGAAATTCACCGTACCGCCCGACAGTCCGCCAGCCGTTCCGCCCGAAACGTCGATCAATGCGTTCGCGCCGACCCGGATCAGCCCGGCGCGCGACGGATCGATGTTCTCGTAGCCATAAGTTGCATTGTACGGATCGGCCACGCCCGGATCGAACACGCCACTCGTCCCGATATCGACCCTGCCGCCGCGCTGGTTCGAAGCCGAGCCGCGTGCCAGCAGCGTGCCCTCGACATCGACACCGCTGTGCCCGTACAGCGCGATCGCGCCGCCCGCCTTGCCCGACGCGTCGATCGTGCCCGACACATTGACATTGCCGTTCGCCGGGTCCGATGCGTTGCCCGCACCGCCGTCCGCCGTCAGCGACACCGCGTGTGCGGTGAGCGTGTTACCTGCCGACAGCGTGAGATTGCCCGACCGGGTATGGATCGCGATGGCCTGGTTCACGCCGCTTGATGCGAGCGTTTTCGCGAGCGCGTCGAGATCGGCAGCGCCGCCCGTATCGAGCGACAACGAACCACCCGCATAACCACTTGCCGCGCCGCCCTTGATCGTACCGTTCAGGGTCACGACCTGCTCTGGCGCCGACAGCGTCAGGCTGCCCGCCGCGCCCCCGCCATTCGCACCCGAGAAATCGAGCGTCGAGCCGGCCTGCACGTCGACCGTCCCGGCGTCGGCCGTCAACGTGATCGCGCCGGCCGGCGCGTACCGCACGATGTCGAAGAACTGCTTCGACACGCCGGCCGCGCTCACCGTCGACCCGCTACCAAGCGTCAGATTGCCGCTCGTCGCCTCGAGACTCACGTTGCCCGCGGGGGCGGCGATCGTCGCGCCGTTGTCGGCGATCGTCCCGCCAACGAAATGCCATGCGCCGCCTACCGGTGTCCTCGCCAACGCGGTGCCCGACGCGCCGTTCAACGTCAGTGCCCCGGTCGTCTTCACGGTCGATGCCGAACTCGTATCGGCGAGATAGACGGGCGCATTCAGCGTAACCGGCAGTGCGCCGAAGTCGAACGTGCCGGTTCCCTGCCCGACAATACCGCCCGTCGCGGTCATGCTCGCGGAGCCGAAACCGCTCGCCAGCTTCGTGCCCGAGCCGAAATCGATCTCCTTGGCATTGACCGTCAGCGTGCCGCTGCCCGGTGCAGCCGTCCCGTTCGGCGCGCCAGTTTCGTTCGTGAACGCAATCTGGTGCGCATTCAGCGTCACATGACCGCCGTCGCTCTTGAACGTCCCGGCGCTCAGGTCCACGCTGTTGCCGAACGTCGCGTTCACGTCGCCGACGAAGCCGATCGCACCATAACTGCGCAGCGTCACCTGTTGCGCGTTGCCGAATTGCGCGAGCCCGGCCGGATCGATCACGAAGCCGGGCAGTGCCGCGGCCGCCGCACCGTTCGTACCGGTAAACGTAATCGCCGATCCGTCCGCCGTGATCGCCGTCGCCGACAGCACGGCACTGGGATCGACCTTCAGGTTTCCGGACGAATCCAGCGTGAGCGCCTGCCCGCCCGCAAGCGTCGCGCCTGCGCCGACGGTCAGCAGACCGCTGCCGGTCGAGCCCGTGCGCGTGAGCGGTGCCATCGTGCCGTTCGACACGCGCACGAGCGCGCCATCGCCAGCGATTGCAATCGGTTGATCCTTCGCCGCCGGATAGTCGCCGGCTGCCGCGATCGACGCCCCTGCGTCAATGCGCAGGCCGTTCGCGGCATTCGGATCCGTGCCGCTCGTGTCGGTCTTCGTGACGAGAAGGATCTCCGGGCCTTTGAGCGCCGTGTTGCCATCGTTCGATACGATCACGCTGTTCGCGATCGGCGTGATCGTCACACCCTTCTTCGTTGCCGCGCGCGTGCCGCCGATCAGCAGGCTGCCCGCATTCAGCGAATCGAGCGCATCACTGCCGATCTGCAGATAGCCCGGCAGCGCGGCACCGCCGTTGCCGGTGATCTGGATGTCCTGGGACGCAATGTCGACTTCGGCGGGTGCGCCCCCAGTGCCAGCGGCCGTATTCAGCGTTGCACCGAGCGTCAATGCCTTGTTCGCAGCCAGCACGAGCTGACCGCCGTCAACCGGCAACGGCGGCGTTACGTTGCCTTTCTTCGCGGCCTGCGCGGCAAAGAACGCGTTCGCTCCCGTCACCGTGTACTGCGAGTATTGCCGCCACACCGGAGCCGACTGCACGCTGAACAGCGTCGGCGTCGCGCTGCGACCACCGGTCAGTGCATCGGCGAAATACCCTGCCGTCGTCACGATGCCATCCGGCAACACCTGGCTCGCCCCCGGCACGACGCCACCTGCCGCGCTCGCGAGCGTCACGCGATACGCGCCTGGCAGCGTCGCGTACTTGCCTGGAAGCAGCGTGTAATAGCCGGCCGCCAGCCCCGGCACCCCGGAAAGGTAGACGGCCTTGCCGACCGTGTCCCTCAGGCCTGCTTGACCGACACCGAACGTCATCGTCGTGCCGACCGTCGTACCGTCGACCGACGGCTGCACGGACTGCGCGAACACCGGATCGTAGGCCGCCACCGGCGACTGCGCCCCCGGCACGATCGCATAAACGTTCGCCGCCCCCGGATTCACCGGCACCGTCGCCCCGGCGGGATTGTTCGCATAGCTGATGTTGTATTGCGACAGCACGTCGCGCGTGCCGCCCGTTCCCGGTACCCATTCGACCGCCTGCAGGTCGCCGCCGCCGGATAGATCGATCTTTGCGCCCGGGGCCAGCGCGACGCGGTTGCCGTTGACGCCGATGTACTTCGCCGGCGGAGCGGTCACATCCGGCACCGTCGAGACCGTGCTCGGCTTGAACTGCCACTCGGCGCCATCGACCGTCGTGCCATACGGGATCACGAGGCCGCCGTTCGATACCGATGTCGTACTGCCGTTCGCGAACGTAACCGAATCGGTCGCGACCAGCGGCAGGCTGGCGAACTGCGCCTGGGTCGAAGCGTTCGACGGATCGCCGACGCCGAACAGGATCGTGCCGGACGGTGCGCGCACCGTGCCAGCCTGCACGATGTCGGTGGCATCGACGAGCAGTGCGCCGCCCGCCGATAGCGGCGTGCCCGATGCTCCGTTCGACGCGAATGCGACAGTCGTCGGCGCCGGCTTGCCTGTCGCCGGATCGATCGGTCCGACGGCATCGACAATGAACGTGCTGCCGGTGGCCGGATACAGGTCCGCAGCCTTGAACGACACGTTGCCGGGTGTATGGAGAATGCCGGGAGCCTGAGCCGTTCCCGTCGAATTCGCATTGGTCGAACTCATGCGAATGTCGCCTGAACTGACGAAGTTGGCCTGTCCGATGTTGTTCAGTTGAAACTGATTGCGCAGATCGATGAACGACGCGTTCACGTTCAGCGTCGCGTCGGACCGGGTCGCGACCGGCGCAAATGCCAGCGACTGCGCCGTCAGCGTCGGCCCGACCAGTGCGACGTATGGCGCATCGATCTCGATCGTGGTGCCGGACGGCCGCTGCGGCGGCTGGGTTAGCAAGGTCTGGAGAACCGAGGCCGGATTCGTGCTGCCGTTCGATTGCGTTGCAGGCGTCGACAGCAGGGTCACGAATTGATCCATGCCCAGCGCCGCGACGCGCCCGGTATTCAACGTAACCGATTCGGGCAGCGCCAGTTTGACGTCGCCTGCGAACGCAATCGGCGGCACTTCCATGGCAGCCGTCGGGGGCGTGGCGTCGCCGAGCACGAGATTCGCGACGCCCGATCCGTCAAGGCGATCGGCCGAGAACTGAATCACACCGGTCGGCCGGCCGATCGGCAAGCCGGTCGTCGTGTCGATGGCGGTTGCGAAACTTTGACCGGCCTCGAGACCCGCCGGCGTCAGTTCCCCACTTTGCCGGACGACCAGCGCGGTCGCGCCGGCTGCGCCATTGTTCTGATGCGGCAGGATCGTCAGCGTGCCGCCGCGCCCCTGCGAAGCGCCCGCGTGCGCAGCGAGCGTCGCATCGGCAAAGAGTCCGTACGCGGCGGACAGCGTGATCGAGCCGGCATCGCTCCAGACAGGCTGCGACGCGTAAGTGCCGTTCGCCTGCAACTGATCGAAGTTCGCCGACGCACCGGCCACATCGATCCGCGAGCCCGGCTGTGCAACCACATAACCGGCATCGCTCGAGAGCGTGACCGAACCGCCCGGCAGGACCTTGCCGGTGTTCGGCACGACAGTCGTCGCCCCAATCTTGACCGGCGTGGCGAGCGGATTGGCAAGCGCGGTGCCCGACACATCGAGCGTCGCGCCCGCGCCGAGCCACACCGATCGGCTGTCGCTCGGCGTGAATATGCCGTACTGGCCCGTCTGCCCGAACGTACCGCCCGAATCCGCACTGAGCGTGATCGATCCGCCAGGCGCGACGATCGAGCCGAGCACCGTCACCTGCGTGGGCGAACCAAAGCCGACGCTCGCACCGGCATCGGTATGAATCGACGCGCCGGACGACAGCGTGACCGCCCCTGTCACGCCCGGATACGACGGCGCCATACTCCCCGCTGCCAGCCATGACACATAGTTGCCGCCCGTCAACACGAGGCTGGTCGGCTGCCGGTGATAGTCGTCGAGACGGCCCGATGTCGTCAGGCCCGAAGTCGACAGATTGGCGCCCGTGGTCGCCTGTTGTAGCGCCAGTACGTCCGGAATCAGATTGCGCTGCGTAAGCGCAACCGTCGCGCCAGGCGCCACGGTCGCGTCGTAGTATGCATTCAGCACAACCTTGCCGAAGCCTTGCTGCGCGAAGAATCGCTCCGGCAGATAGACATCCCACGGCGCGGCGGTCTGCGGATCTCCGCCAATCTGGAATCCGAGCGCCTGCAACGTCAGCGTGCCGCCTCCTGAAAGACCCTCACTGAGGATCGTGCCGCCGAGCGCGATCGTACCGTTTGCGGGTTGCGTGCTCGGCAAGTTGGGACCGGAATCGCCTATGTGACCGAACTGCTTTGTTTCAAGCGCGACATAAGTCTTCAACGACACGTTGCCGCCGCGCCCCACTGGCGTGCCGTTCTGCATCAACAGTTGACCATTCGACTGCAGTTCGCCGCCACTCGATACGTCCAGCACGCTACCGGGACGCAGCAGAATCGATCCCGTGGCGTCCGCGAAGACGTCGCTCACGTGTCCGACGGATTGCTCAGTGGTCGCCAGCGAAATGTTGCCGCCGTCGATGAACTGGGTATTGCCCGGCGTCGTCCCCGGTGCCGCCTGAACGTCATTGTTGACCCATTGGCCCGCCGCACTGAGCACGGCTTGCGGACCGACGACGATATTGCCGCCGCTCGCGATGGAAATCGAGCCGCCCGGCGCAGTCAAACTGCCAGCCACGTTGACGTCCGAACCGCTAGCCGCACTGTTGAGCGCAATGGATCCCCCCGGCCGCACGCCAAGATGCGTGTCCTGGGCGACGACGATCCCCTTCCCGCCGTGCGTATCCTGCGTCACGTTCACGTTCGAGAAGCCGCCGGCGTTCAATGCGTCGACCGGCACGACCATCGTGGTCAGCACGTCGCGCGGATCAGTAGTGGCGACATTCTGCAGCGACGTCTTGTCGATCGGCGTATTGCTCGAGAAGCCTGGCGCGAGATCGTCGAGCTGCGGCGCCTGGCCCTGCAGAATCGTCAATCCCGTGACGCCGGTCGGCGCCTCAATCGAATTGTTCCACGTCAGATCGGCGAGCGTGCCGCTGGTGCGCTTCGCATCCGCACCGAGATTGAACGTCCCGCCCGACGGCAGGCTGTTGCCCTGCATCTGCTTCGCGCCGCCGAACGATTGCGCGCTGATATCGCCATCGAGCACGAGCGCCGAGGTCGCGAACAGGTCGAGCGTGCCTGCGTTGCCACCAACGATATAGTCGCCCTGATACGTGCCGCCCGTCAGAAGCGGGTTGTACCACGTCTTCGTCACGCCCCAGCGCGGGTGGCTTTCGATGAACTGGCCGGCAATTCCGACGTAGGTCTGGTACGGGCTCGCCTGCCCGATCGGCACGATCGCGCCATTCGCATCGACGAGCCGCGTCGTATTGACGATCCCGCCGTCGACATGCACGTACCCGCCGTTCAGGTTCAGTGACGAACCACGTGCGGTCATCACCTCGTTGCCCGACAGCGTGATCGTTCCACCGTTGGTCAACAACTGATCGACCGTGCGGGGAATCAGGTTCACATAGCCCGACAGATTCAGGATCGGGCTGCCGACCCATGACACGCCATCGCTGCGCGTACCGGTCAGCGTGCTGTCCACGACCACGTTCTTCAGCCCCGCGAGGAAGCTGTCACGCAGCAGTGGCGAATCGGCCAGTTCGTTCTGGCCGATTCGATCGACCGTCACGAGCGTCTGCGCGATCGGGATGTCGACGTTCGCCAGCCCGGACACATCGATCGTCGATCCGGCATCCTGATAAATGCGACCCGGCGCCGCGCTCTGCTTGACGTCGGGCGTATAGGCCGTCACCGACGGCGAAATCGCCGTCACCGACACGTTCGAACCCGGCGCCTCGATCAGCGAACCACCCTGGAACCACACCGCACCGGCCGTCATCGCGATGCCGCCCGGCGTGAACGTCGTGCCAGGCGTCGACGTCGCCGTCTGCCCGCTTTTGTCCGGCAGCACAGTCGTCACCGAGCCCGGACCGAACGTGAGCAAGCCCGACCGTTTGGCGGTGTCGGCATCGCCTCCGCTCGGTCCGCCCGTTGCAAGCGTCGTCCCCGGATACGCATTGCCGAGTGGATCGTTCGACATGTATTCGTCGACCGTCGAAATCGTGATCCGGCCCGGCGTATTGACGCTCGTCGTCACGCCTACCACACCATCCTGCGCGACGCGGCCGCCGAGCAGGTTCACGCTGCCACGCGACACTTGCACGATGCCTGTGTTCGTCAGCGTGCCCACCGGCGTGAGGTCGACCGTCGTACCATTCTGCGTCGTGACGATCTGGCCGCTCAGCTCGGGCAACAGCAGTTGCGGATTGTTTTTCGGGCTACCGTTCGGCCGCAGGCTCACGCCGACACCCGCGGCCAGCACGACCTGGCCGTCGGTCGCGGTGATGCTGCCGCCATTCTTCACGTTCGGCGCCGCGACGAGCACGAACCCGCCGTCGCTGACCGTGCCGTTCGTATGCGTCGCAATCGACGCGCCCTGTTCGATCGTGATGTCGCCCGGCGCCTGATAAGTCCCGTTCGTTTTCGCCACGTTGCCGAGCCCCAGTATCTCGTTGGGGCGATTCGACGATCCGACCACACCGGTGGAACTCCCGGACTCCGGATACGCGAGTCCGCCGGTCGTGCCGGCAGGCAAGCTGAGGAACTGCTGGTTGCTCGCAACGATGCCGTCGGGCGTCGGTACGATCTGGTTCTTCATGTCCAGCAGATTCAGCGACGACGCCACCAGCGAATGCACGTTCACCTGCGACCCCGCCCCGAACAACACCCCGTTCCGGTTGATCACGTACACCGCCCCTTGCGCGGTGATGTTCCCCAGAATCTGACTCGGCCGGCCACTCGGATCATTGACCCGGTTCAACACCGCCCAGTTGTTCGCACCATTCGTCTGCGTCCCGCCCGACTGGTCGAAATTGAGCGTCGTCTGCCGGCCGACGTTCATCGTCTCCCACGTCAGCACCGCGTTCTGCCCGGTCTGCTTGACGTCGACGTTCACGTGCCCGTTCGTGTCGGTATTTTGCGTAGGCGCGTTCGCGTTGAACCACAGCACCGGATTGTTCGTATCGCCCGACGCGCCCGCCGCAACCTGCAGCCCGCCCGGCGCCAGCCCGTTCGCCACCGTCGACGGCAGCTTCGCCGCCGCGGCGGCCGCATTCTGCTGCGCCGCAATCTGCGCGGCGATCGCATGCGCGGCATAGCCGAGGTTGCGGATCGACGGCTGGCTCGCCTGCAGCGCCTGCTGCGGCGACACGCCGAGATTCGACACGCCCGGCACGCCGCCGGCGCCGCCCGCGCCACCGCCCGACGGGCTCGCGGCCACGTGACCGAGGTTCATGATGCCCGCCCCATGCGCATGCGCGGACACACCCGCCGCGAGCATCAGCACGACCGCCCGGTAGAGCGGGTTCAGCTCCGATTTCAGGACCGACCGCGAGGCCGCTGCGTGAAGTTGCCGATCCGTACGTGCGCGTGCTGCCATTCTTGCCACCCCGATGCTAGGAAATTGCGCGCGGCGCCGGTCGGGCACCACGCGTGTCGTTGCGCCTGAAGCAGGCCGCTGGAATCCGAAGACCATACGAAGCGCGCATGGCAGCGACATGGCGACTGTTACGGACCATTCCGGCCGCCGTGAAATGGTCCGTAGCTTTTGTCATGGAGCACCGCTCACGCCCGTACGGAATGCGCGCGCGGCAGCGCAGCGAGCGCGTCGGCCAGCCGCGCGACCACCGCGGGCCAATCACCGGGCCGCGTCTGCCGGAACAGCGTCGCGGACGGATACCACGGGCTGTCGTCGCGTTCGAGCAGCCAGCGCCAGTCAGGCACGCGCGGCAGCAGCACCCACAGAGGTCGCGCGAGCGCACCGGCCAGGTGCGCGAGCGACGTGTCGACGCTGATCACGAGATCCAGCGCGTCGACCAGCGCGGCCGTTTCGGCGAAATCCATCAACGCGTCGGCGAACGACAGCACGCCGCTTGCGGCGAATTCATCCGCGTCGCGCGCACGCACCTGCGGCTGCAGGCTCACGAACGTCGCATCGAGCGCCCCGAACCCGACGAGCGGCGCCAGCGCGGCGAACGGCATCGAGCGGTTCTCGTCGTTCGCGTGACGCGGATTGCCGGACCATGCGAGCCCGACCCGCAGCCGGCCGCGCGGCGAGATCGCGTCGAGGCGCTGCACCCACGCCGCGCGCCGCCGCGCATCGGCGCGCAGATACGGCACGTCGGCCGGCACCGTATCGAGCGTCGTGCGGAACGCATACGGCAGGCTCATCAGCGGACATTGCAGGTCGAAGGCCGGCGCCGGCTGGCCCTCGGTGACGATCCGGCTCACCCCGCGCAGCGTGCCGAGCAGTTCGCCGAGCGCGGCCGGCGCCTCGACGATCACGGTCGCGCCCCGGTCGTGCGCGAGGCCCGCGTAGCGGCAGAACTGCAGCGTGTCGCCGTAGCCCTGTTCCGCATGCAGCAACAGCGTGCGGCCGGCGAGCGGCTCGTCGCCGGTCCACAGCGGCCGGTCCGCATGGCGCCGGTGCAGCATCACGTCGGCCGCGTCCCAGCGCGCCTCGTGCTGCCGCCACCCCGCGTCGAAATCGCCCATCAGCAGCCGGCAGAACGCCTCCGAACGGCGCGCTGCGCCGTGGTGCGGATCGCGTCCGCAAGCATCGGCGTAGTCCGCCAGCGCCGCGTCGTAGTCGCCGCGATGCTGGCGCGCGACCGCCCGCGTGAAGAGCGCCTGCGCGACGTTCGCGGGCGCGGCGGCCGCCGCTGCGTGACTCGCGAGCGCTTCGTCGTAGCGACCGAGTTGCTGCAGTGCCAGCGCCCGGTTGTAATGCAGCTCCGCATGCGGTCCCGTCAGCGCGAGCGCCGCGTCGTAATCCGCGAGCGCTTCGTCGTAGCGGCCGAGCGCGCGCAACGCGGCTGCGCTGTTTCTCCGCGCGTGGATGTCGTCGGGCTTGCGCGCCAAAGCCTCCCGGTACGCGTGCGCGGCCTGCTCGTGACGTTCGAGACCGAGCAGCGCATTGCCGCGTCCGACCCATGCGGCGACGTTGCCGCGATTCAGCGCGAGCAGCCGGTCGCAGCGTTTCAGCAATTCGTCGCGGGCATGCAGCAGATCGAGCGCGACGCAGCTCGCGTAAAGCAGTTGCTCGTCGTCCGGCATCCGCGCGAGCCCTTCGTCGAGACACGCGAGCGCGTCGGCGGGCCGGCCGAGTTCGGTCATCACCACGCCGCACGCGTGGACGAGCTCGAGCGTCTTGCCGCGCACGACCATCGCGAGCTGATAACTGTGAAGCGCCTGCTCGCGATGGCCGAGCGCACGCAGCGCATGGCCACGCTCGGTATGCGCGGCCGGATCGTTCGCGTCGATCCGCAGCACGCGCTCGATGCTGATCAGCGCATCGGCCGGCCGCCCGAGCCATCGCAGTGTCTCGCCACGCCGGCACCACGCCGCCGTGTGGGCCGGTTCGCGCACGAGCGCGCGATCGTAGGCCGCGAGCGCCGCGTCGTATTGGCCGAGCGCGAGCAACGCGTCGCCGCGCGCCGCATGCGACGGCGCATGCTCCGGATCGGCCGCGAGCGCGCGCTCGACAGCGGCGAGCGCATCGCGATGACGGCCGATGCCGGTCAGCGCCGCCGCATGGTTCGCGAGATTCCACGGCTGGTTCAACCCGAACGTCATCGATCGCGCGAGCAGCGGCTCCGCGCGCGCCGGGTCGCCGAGTTTCAGATACACGAGGCCGAGCAGATGCAGCGCCTCGACGTGGTCGGGCGCCATCGTCAGCACGCCTTCGTAGAGCCGCCCGGCGCCCGCGAAGTCGCGCTGCTCGAGCCGCACGCGCGCATTGCGCAGCGCATCGTCGAGCACGGCGCGCAGCGGCACGGCGGCGGCGCCGAGGACGGCGCCCGCCATCGGCGCGGGCTCGCGGCGCGCATTCATCGCGCGCCTTCGCCGACGAGCGCCGGCAATTCGGCCGCGATCCGCTCGACGACGGGCGCCCACTGCCCGCCCTCGGGCTGGCGGAACAATCGCGCGGACGGATACCACAGGCTGTCGTCCCGTTCGAGCAGCCAGCGGAAATCGGGCGTATGCGGAATCATCAGCGCGAGCGGCCGGCCGAGCGCGCCGGCGAGGTGCGCGACGGACGTATCGACGCTGACGATGCCGTCCATCAGCGCAGTGAGCGCCGCCGTGTCCGCGAAGTCCGCCAGCTCGTCGCCGACGAACCGCACGGCGCTCGCGTCGAGCAACGGCCGGTCCTCGTCGCGGACCACCTTCTGCAGGCTGATCCACTCGTAGCGGTCGTCGAATAGCGGCAGCAGATCCGCGAGCGTCATCGAGCGGTTGCGGTCGTTCAGGTGCAGCGGGTTGCCGGACCACACGAGGCCGATGCGCGGCCGCGTCGATGCGCCGAGCCGGTCGCGCCAGCCCGCGACGCGGGCGGGATCGGCGGCGAGATACGGCACGCTCGCCGGAATCGACGTCAGATCGGTGCGGAATTCGAGCGGCAGGCTCAGCAGCGGGCAATGAAGATCGAACGGTGGCAGCGGCTCGCCGCGCGCGACGAGCGTGTCGACGCCGTCGAGCGTCGCGAACAGCGTCTTCAACTCGACCGGCGCTTCAAGCACGACGCGCGCGCCGAGCGCTTTCACGAGCGGCACGTAGCGGCAGAACTGCAGCGTGTCGCCGAGCCCCTGTTCCGGGTACAGCAGGATCGTCTTGCCGTCGAGCGGCATCCCGTGGGTCCAGCGCGGCTGCGCGAACGTGCGCCGGCTCGCGTCGAGCTGCGTATCGCGCCAGCGCCATTCGTATTCGGCCCAGCCCGCTTCGAAATCGCCGATCGACAGACACAGAAACGCCCGCATGCAGTGCGCGAGCACGTAGTCGGGATCGATGTCGATCGCGTCCGCATACGCCTGCCGCGCGTCGTCGTGACGCCTCAGCGCACGCAGCGCATTGCCCCTGTGGAAGTGCGCGAGCTTGTCGCGCGGCGTCGCGGCGATCACGCGCGCGAAATCGTCGAGCGCGGCGTCGTAGCGATGCGTTTCGAGCTGCACGCGGCCGCGCGTGAACCACGCTGGCGCGTAGCTCGCATCGAGCGCGAGCGCGCGGTCGCACATGTCGCGCGCTTCGTCGTGACGTTCGATGCGCATCAGCGCGCTCGCGTAGTTGCACAGCACGCCGGCACTGCCCGGTTCCGCGTCGAGCGCGCGCGCATAGCTGTCGACCGCGTCGCGATAGCGCTCCAGGCGGCTGGCCGCGTTGCCGCGGTTCGCGAGCGCCCGCGCATGGCGCGGATCGATTGCGAGCACGCGGTCGCAGCGCACCAGCGCCTCATCGTGCCGCTCGAGCTGTTCAAGAGCGACCGAGCTGTTGAAGATCGCATCGACGAAGGTCGGGCTCGCCGCGATCGCCGCATTGAAATCCGCGAGCGCCCGTTCCGGATCGTGCAGATCCAGATACGCGACACCGCGCAGGAACAGCACTTCGGCGCTGCCCGGCGTCTGCGCGAGCGCATGGCCATAGCTGTCGACCGCATCGCGGAAACGGCCGAGTTCGCGCAGCGCGAGACCCCGCCCGCGCATCGCGTCGAACGTGCGCCCGGCGATGGCGATCGCGCGGTCGCAATCGGCCAGCGCATCGTCGTGGCGGCCGAGCGCGCGCAGCATGTCGCTGCGCTTCACGTAGCCGTCGGCGAAACCGGAGGTCAGTTCGAGCAGGCGATCGTAGACCGCGCACGCTTCGTCGTACCGCGCAAGCTGCGCGAGCAAGCCCGCCCGCTGAAACAGCGCGCGCTGATGCGCGGGATTGATCGCGAGCGCTTCGTCGAGGCGCGCGAGCGCATCGTGCTCGCGCCCGAGCCCCGCCAGCACCGCCGAATAGTTCGCGAGCGCGAGCGGCACCGGCTGACGCTCGACCGAACGCCGCATCAGCGGCTCGGCGTCGTCGAGGCGCCCCTGCTGGAAGCGCACCGCGCCGAGCAGGTGCAGCGCCTCCGGATGGTCGGGTTCGAGCGCGAGCAGTTCCCCATACGCACGCTCCGCATGCTCCAGTGCGCCGTCGCGATGCGCGTTGCGTGCACGCGCGAGCAGCCGTTCGAGCTGCGCGGCGTCGGGCGGACGGCGATCCGGCGATCGTGGCGCGGCCGGCGCGCTCGCGAGTGTCGTCCCTTCCCCGTTCGATGTCATCGTGTGGCCCCTGGCTGGTCGTTCTGTTCTGGTTCGGTGTCGCTATCGCACGCTTGCATCGATGCCGCCGATCGCGACACGCACCGCGTCGATCACGTCGGCCCAGTTGCCCGGCGCCGGCTGGCGGAACAACCGCGCGGACGGATACCACGGGCTGTCGCCGCGTGCGCGCATCCAGCGCCATTCCGCCGGATCGGGCAGCAGCACCCAGACCGGCGCGCCGAGCGCACCAGCGAGATGCGCGACCGCGGAATCGACCGCGATCACGAGATCGAGCGCGCCGATCAGCGCGGCCGTATCGGCGAAATCGCCGAGTTCTTCGTCGACACGGCGCACCGGCGCATTGGCGAGCAACGTATGGTCCGATTCGCGCATGGGCTTCTGCAGGCTGATCCAGTCGACGTCGAGATCGAACAGCGGCGCGAACCGGGCGAAATCGATCGAGCGGTTGTGATCGTTGCGGTGTTCCGGATTGCCGGCCCACGCGAGGCCGATGCGCGGCCGGCGCCGCTCGCCGAGCAGCGCATCCCACTGCCGTGTGCGCTGCGGGTCCGCATGGAGATAGGCGCCGGCGCGCGGAATGGTGGCCTCGTCGGTGCGGAACGCGTGAGGCAGGCTCAGCAGCGGCGCGTGGCAGTCGAACGCCGGCAGCGGCTGGCCGCGCGCGATCACGTCGGCCGCACCGTGCAGCGACGCCATCAGCGCACGCAGCGGCGGCTGCACCTCGAACACTACGCGCGCACCACGATCGGCCATGAGCGGCACGTAGCGGCAGAATTGCAGCGTGTCGCCGAAGCCCTGCTCCGCATGGATCAGCACCGTCCGGCCGTCGAGCGGCGTGTCGCCGCGCCACGCAGGTTGCGTGAACGGCCGGTAGTGCCGCGCGAGTTGTGCGTCGCGCAGCCGCCATTCGTATTCCGGCCACCCGCGCGCGAAGTCGCCTTCGATCAGATACAACGACGCGCGCGCGAAATGCGCTTCGGCGTAATCGGGCTGCAGCGCGATCGCGCGGTCGTACGCGGCGAGCGCATCGTCCGTGCGAGCCGTTTCGAAATGCAGGTTGCCGCGGTTGAGCCAGTTCGTCGCGTGTTCCGGACGCAGCGCGACTGCGCGGTCGAGCGACGCCATCGCTTCGTCGTAGCGGTGCAGATCCTGCAACACGTTGCCGCGGTTGGTCCACGCTTCGGCGAACCGCGCGTCGCGCGCCAGCGCGGCGTCGTAGCTCGCCAGCGCTTCGTCGTAACGCTTCAGGTAACGCAGCGCGGTGCCGCGATTGCACAGCGTTTCCGCCGAATGCGGATCGATCGCGAGCGCGCGCGCATAGCCGGCGAGCGCGTCGTCGTAGCGCTTGAGCTGCAGCAACGCGTTGCCGCGGCTCGCATGCGCACGCACATGACCTGGGTCGAATGCCAGCACGCGTTCGCAACGGGCGAGCGCCTCGTCCGCGCGGCCGAGCCGTTCGAGCGCCACCGCGCTGTTGTACAGCGCGTCGAGCCGCGCGGGATCGGCCGCGATCGCTTCGTTGAAGGCGGCCAGCGCCTCGCTCGGCCGGTCGAGGTCGATCAGCGTGCGGCCGCGCTCGGCCATGATCGCGGCCACGCCGGGCCGGATCGCGCTCGCGCGGTCGAGGCACTGCAGCGCATCGGCCGGCCGCTGCAGTTCGCGCAGCACGAGACCGCGGTTGAACCAGGATTCGAACGAGCGCGAGTCGACCATCAGCGCGCGGTCGTAGGTATCGAGCGCTTCGTCGAAACGGCCGAGCGCACGCAGCGCGCTGCCGCGATTGCAGAGCGCGTCGAGCACGAGCGGCGACACGGCGAGCGCACGGTCGAACGACGCCAGCGCGTCGTCGTAGCGGCGCAGCCCGATCAGCGTATTGCCGCGACGCACGAGCGTCTGCACGTCGTCGGGCGCCGTGCGCAGTGCGGCCGCGAAATGCTCGAGCGCCTCGTCGATGCGGCCACGCTCGCCGGAGATCGCGCCGAGATCCGACAGCGCGCGCGTGCCGGGCGCGATCGCGATCGACTGGCGCAGCAGCGCTTCGGCGTCGTCGGCCGCGCCGCGCTGGAACTGCAGCACGCCGTACAGGTGCAGCGCCTGCGGATTGTCCGGCTCCTTCGCGAGCACGGCGAGATATTCGCGCGCCGCGTCGTCGAACCGCCCGGCGCTGTGCCAGTTCTGTGCGCGGCTCAGGAGCGCCGCGGATTGCCGTTGTCCGGATGCGTCGTTCCCCGACGCGCCCGCGTGTGCATCATGCCGGTGCTCGACCGTCACGTTCGCCCCCTTCCAGTTTGCCGATGCCGCCGCTGAACGGGCCGAGGCGGCCGGTCGCGGGGTCATGCTCGGGACGAGACTAACGGACACCCAATAACAGACGTATGACGAAAGTTACGGACCTTTTTGTCGGGGGACGGATCGCCGGCGCGGGGGCGGCACCACGCCTATTGGCCGATCGGAATCGTGCGCACGTATTCGACCGCGGGCGCCCCGATCGTGACCGAGAAGCGCACGCCGCGCGGCAACGGCATCCCGAGCGACGTGACGCTGCTGACGCCGTGCTGCGCGAGAAACTGCGCGTAGGTCTGCTCGATCGCGGCCTGGCTTGTCGTCCAGCCGCCGGGCGGAATCCATACCGCCAGTTGCATCGACCGCGCATCGCTGCTGACGACCACGCGCGTGAAATCGTCCATGTGCTGGAGCGCCGTCTCGACCTCGGCCAGCGACGCAATCGGCTGCGACGCGCTGCGCACGAGCTCGCGCCCGTTCAACCGGTAGCGCACGACCTGAACGTGCGCCGGCCCGCCGCCGACACCGAGGTGACGCACCATCACAAGGTCGTTCGGCCGGATCCGCAACGGCGGCCCGAACACCTCGTCGGCCGTCACGAGGTTCATCAGGTCGAACTGCAACTGGGAAAAATAGCGGCCGAGCAGACGCGTTTGCGCCAGATTCGACGCGATATCGTCGCGGCCTCGGATCGTCGCGTCGAGGCCGCGCCACGACAGCAGCGCGATCACGGCCAGCAGCGCGATCGCGACCAGCATCTCGATCAGCGTGAAGCCCCGCGCGCGCGCCGCCGCGCGCGGTTCAGTGGCGCGCTTCATCCTGGACGACCGTCACGACTTCGGCGAGCACGTTGCGGCTCGACGCCGACGAAAATACGCTGACCGTCACGCGCCGCACGAGCGGGCTCGGCAACGCGGCCACGGACTGCCGGCACACGAACCGGTAACGGCCCTGCGGGCAAGCGAACGTCTGCGTGCCGACCGGTGGCCAGGTCGACGCGATGCGGATCTCGCCGAGCGCGTTGTCGGCGCTCCACAGCGCGAGCAGTCGCATGCGCGCCGTGTCGGTGTCCGACGCGAGCGCGCCGATCGCGCGCATCACGGCGCCGAGCGCCACCGCGACGATCGCCAGCGCGATCAGCACCTCGATCAGCGTGAAGCCCCGTAGCCGCGCCCGTGCGGCGCGGTAGGTGTTGGTTCTGTCGTCGCACATGACCTGCGTTCTTGTCGATGAGTCGTCGCCGGGCATCCCGCGCCGAGCGCGCGACGCATCACGCATCGCCGGCACGGCAGACGCCGCGCATGCACGTTAAGTCGCGCGTATGGCAGGTGCGTGTCGAAAGGTACGGACCATTTGGCGCGGTCGATGCGGCGCGCGCGGGCACGCCGGTGTGTCACGCGATGCGTGACGAGCGACAGCGAAACGAGGGAAAAGGGGAACGAAGAGGAAAAACGAGGGCAATGAACGACCGCGCCGATCCAGGATCGGGATTGGGATCGGCGCGACGGCGTCAGGCCGTCACGGTGTCGTCATACTCGGCGCGTGCGCGCTGGCCGGCGGCATAGGCGTCGGCTTCGCCGCGAAAGGCGTCCGTGCTGAATGCGACGACTTTCACACCGACGCCGGACGCCCGCTTTACCGTCAGCGCCCATTGCCAACCGCCGTCTTGTTCGAAGACGTGCAGCGAGGATTCGAGGGATGAGTCCAGTACGGTCACGGGTTGTGCTCCTGCCCTACGCGTCCCATTGGCGGCACCTCAGGCATGTCGAAAAAATGCGCCGGTTCGCGGCGCGTTTCAGCTATTCGACAGTCTAGTCAAGGAATGTTGCGACGCACCATCAGGGCTTACACTCGCCTATCGGAACCCGGTGGTCGATCGAACCTGCCTGAAACCCTTGCGGCACGGGCCTCCCGGGCACGTTTCCGCCGCCGATACACACTCGTGCGACAACGTGCCGCATCGACTACCCATGGATCGTATCGGTCGGAAAACGGGTCGCGATCGAACGCCACCGAGCCGCCCGGGCGGCATGGCCAGCGACTAACGCCCCACCGCCGCCGACACCACCCGCCGGAACGTCAGATTGATGCGCTCGCCCTGCACGGCCGGCGCCTTCGGCACGCGGTGCTGCCATTCGGCCTGCGTGCGGCCGCGCATCACGAGCAGGCTGCCGTGCGTCAGCCGGTACGCATGCACGACGCCGGTCGCACGGTGACGCAGGTCGAACACGCGCATCGCGCCGAGGCTCACCGACGCGATCACCGGTGCGTCGCCGAGCTCCGGCTCGTTGTCCGCATGCCAGCCGAGGCTGTCCTGTCCGTTGCGGTAACGATTGAGCAGCACGCTGTTGAAATGCGCGCCGCACGTGGCCTCGACTGCACGCTTCAGGTCGAGCACGGCCGCCGTCCACGGCGCGGGCACGTTGCGGATCCCCGAATACACGTAGACGGCGTCCGGCTCGCCCTGCCACGCGGTGAGCCGCGGCAGCGGAATGCGGCCGCGCGGCGTGCGAATCGTGTCCTGTCGCCATGCGACTTCATCGATCAGCGCGGCCAGCACGCGATCGGCGTCGGACGGTGCGAGCCAGTCCGGGTACCAGTCCACGTCGGGCGCGGGCGCATCGGCGAAAAGATCGGGCGTCGACATGTCGGGATCAGGCAGAAAATGAACGGTACAGACGAACCATGTCTGCATGGTAGACAACGGCGACACGCGCCGCCATGCGCCGTCATTCCGGCGCGTGGCGCGGCCGCCCGTGCGAACCGTGAACCGCGAAGCCGATGCATTTGCGGCGTGTCACGCGATCATCGCGGCGCGCGTCGATTTCGACGCTATCGCGCCCGTCAACCTTTCGCGCGCGTCAACCGGATCAGCGTGATTTCGGACGGCACGCCGAAGCGGTTCGGCGGCCCCCAGTAGCCGGTGCCGCGGCTCGTATAAAGCCACATCGCGCCGAACCGGTTCAGCCCGCCGATCACCGGCTGCTGCAGCCGCACGAACGGCGGCCACGGCAGGAACTGGCCGCCATGCGTATGGCCGGACAGCTGCACGGTGAAGCCGGCGCGGCTCGCCGCTTCCGCGCTGCGCGGCTGGTGCGCGAGCAGGATCTTCGTCGCGACGTCGCGCGGCGCGCCCGCCAGCGCCTGCTCGGGGTCGCTGCGATGCGCGGGATCGAACCCGCCCGCCGTGAAATCGGTGACGCCCGCGAGCACGGCGCGCGCACCGTCATGCTCGATCAGCACGTGCTCGTTGAGCAGCACCGTCAATCCGATTCGCCGGAATTCGTCGATCCACGCGTGCGCGCCGGCGTAGTACTCGTGGTTGCCCGTCACGAGGAAGCTGCCGTGCCGCGACTGCATGCGGCCGAGCGGCGCCGTGTGCTCGCGCAGCCGCTTGACCGAGCCGTCGACCACGTCGCCCGTGACGACGACGAGATCCGCATCGAGCGCATTGACTGCCCGCACGATCCGCTCGATATAAGGCCGCTTGATCGTCGGCCCGACATGAATGTCCGACAGTTGCACGATCGTCAGCCCGTCGAGCGCGGCCGGCAGCCCGTCGACCGGAATCGACACGCGCTTGACCGCCGCCGTGCGGCGCGCGCCGACGAAGCCGATCGCGGTGACCAGCACCGCCGCCACCAGCACGCCGAGCGCCGTGTCGGGGCTCGCGTCGCTCCAGGCGCCGTCATGCCCGAGATGCCGCCACGCGACGACGCCGAGCAGCACCAGCTCGCGCAGGAACGTCAGCACCAGCAGCGACGAGAAGAAGCCCATCGCGAGCGAGCCGGCCCAGCCGACGAGCGTCGCGGCCCAGCCTTCGTCGAAGCGGCGCGAGAACATGCCGACCGGAATCAGCACGACGAAGCTCGCCAGTACCAGCGCCGCGAGCGTGCGCGCGAGCGGCGACGCGAATGCGCCGGGAATGATCCGCATCCCGACATACACATGGAACAGCACGCCGATTGCGATGAACCGGACAAAGAAACTTCGCATGGAACACTCATCCTCGTTGCGCTACCACCGTCGCGCGGCGCGTCGGCCGGGATCGTGACGTCAAGTCTCGTCATGCCCCGCGCCACGCGCCGCGTCCTTCGCACGATGGTACACAGATACCGGCCGGCTCGACCGGTCGCGGATTCGCAACCGCCCGCGCAGCAATCCGGCTTGCGCCGCCTCGATTCCCGCCCATCGGCGAACGAACGTCGCCGGCGCGGTTCCGTCTGACGATCCTTTACGGTCCGTCAGCCACCCTGCGACAGCATCCGCTGGCAGAATCGCGGACCGCGCCACGCGCCGTACCCGAACGCCCGGCGGGCGCCTCGGCGCGTGCTACGGGCCCGCGCCGCATCGCTGGCGGTCCGCATCGCGCTGATTTATGATCGGCTCCGTATCGCGGAATCGTCGTCGCGGCAACGAACCGCATTGCGCCGCGCCCGGCATCCACCCCCAACGTCGAGCTCGTCACACCATGAGAAAAACAACGCCGCGCGTGCCCCTGCGCGCCGCCGCCGTCCTGGTGCCAGCCCTGCCGCTGGCGGGCTGCACGTCGCACGGCGCACCGTCGTATGTCCTGTTCGGCGCGTATTTCCCGCTCTGGCTCGTCAGCGCGATCGTCGGCATCGTCGGCGCGATCGTCGCGCACCGCGTGTTCGTCGCGACCGGCTGGGCCGCCACGGTGCCCTACCAGCTCGCCGTCTGCACCGCGATCGGGCTCGTGGTCGCCGTGATCGTATGGCTCACCGGCACGGGTCCGTTTGCATGAAGGCCGCCGGAATCGCCCGCCCCTCCACGAAAGGCCGCGTGATCGCGCTGGCGATCGTCGCGCTCGGCATCGCCGCGCTCGCGTTCGCGTACCACCGCACATCGGCCTACCCGTCCACCGACGACGCGTCGATCGACGCGGACGTCGTCCACGTCGCGTCGCCCGTCGGCGGCCGCATCGTGCGGCTCGCCGTGCACGAGAACCAGCGCGTCGCGAAAGGCGACCTGCTGTATGAAATCGATCCGGTGCCGTACCGGCTGACGGTCGCGCAGGCGCAGGCTGATCTCGAGCTCGCGCGCGCATCGCTCGACACGCGCCGCCGCTCGCTGATCGGCGAGCGTTCGAACGCGGCGGTCGCCGCCGAGCAGGTCAAGCGCGCGACGCAGAATTACGACCTCGCGACGCGCGACGTGAACCGGCTCGCGCCGCTCGCCGCGCAGGGCTACGTCAGCGCGCAGCAGTTCGACCAGGCGAAGGTCCGGCAGCGCGATGCGGCCGTGTCGCTCGCGCAGGCAAAGGAACAGCAGCGATCGTCCGCGCAGACGATCGGCGACGATGCCGACGCGATCGCGACGCTCCATGCGCGCGAAGCGGCGCTCGCCCGCGCGCAGCACGCGCTCGACGACACGGTCGTGCGCGCGCCGCACGACGGGCTCGTGACGGGCCTGACCGTGCTCGCCGGCGAAACCCTCGCGCCGAACCAGTCGATCTTCACGCTGATCGACGCAAGCGAATGGTTCGCGGTCGGCAATTTCCGCGAAACGTCGCTGAATCGCATCGCGGTCGGCGATTGCGCGACCGTCTATTCGATGATCGACCGCAGCCGTCCGCTGACGGGCAAGGTGGTCGGCATCGGCGCGGGCATCGCGGACAGCGATCGCATCAACCTGCCGCGCGCGCTGCCGATCGTGCAGCGTTCGGTGAACTGGGTGCATGTCGCGCAGCGCTTCCCCGTGCGCGTGAAGCTCGACGAACCCGACGGCAAGCTCGTGCGTGTCGGCGCGAGCGCGATCGTCGAGGTCCGGCATGGCTCAGCCTGCCGCTGACGTCCGCGCGCCGGGCCCGCGCGAAGTTCTGCGACTGCTCGCGCCGTTTCCGGGGCGCACGTCGATCGCCGTGCGGGTCGCACTGATCTGCGCGCTGACCGTGCTCGTGACGAGCGCGTACGGCACGCCCGAAGCCGCGCTGTCCGCCTACGTCGTGTTCTTCATGATCCGCGCCGACCGCGTGACGAGCATCGTGCTCGCGGCGGCGCTCCTGCTGATCGTCACGATCGTGATCGGGCTCGTGCTCGGCATCGCGATCTTCAGCATCGACTATTCGATCCTGCGGGTTGCGTGCATGGCCGTGCTGTCGGTCGGGCTGCTGTACCTGACGTCGGCCAGCAAGCTGCGCCCCGTGGGCGCGATCCTCGCGATGATCGTCGGCTTCGGGCTCGACCAGCTCGGCCTCGCACCGTTCGGCGAAGCCGCGACCCGCGCGCTGCTGTATATCTGGCTGACGATCGCGATTCCCGTCGGCGTTGCGATCGTCGTGAACCTGCTGATCGCGCCGTCGCCGCGCCGGCTCGCGCTCGCGCAGATCGCGAAGCGGCTGCGGCTCGCCGCGCGTCGGCTGCGCGGCGACGACGACGCGTGCGCGGCGTTCGACGCCAGCCTGCGCGAAGGCGACAAGCAGCTGCTGACGTGGCTCAAGCTCTCGAAACTCGAAGGCTCGTCGAGCGCCGCCGACGTTGCGGCACTGCGCCAGGCGATTGCGTCGAGCACGGCGCTGATGGTCGGCGTCGCGCTGGCCGATCGCGAACCCGACGCGCGGCTGCCCGCCGCGTTCGCCGCATCGATCGCCGCCACGCTCGACGAGATGGCGGCCATTCTCGAGCGCGGCGGCTATCCGGTCGACGTGACGCTCGCGCTGCCGCCGGTCGATGCACTGCCGCCGCTCGCGCGCGTCGCCGCGACCGATCTCCATGCGGCGATCACGCGCTTCGCGGAACCGGGCGCGGCGGCCGATACGACTGCACCCGCGCCGGCCGCGCCCGTCGGCGCGTCCGCCGCTGCCCGCCCCGAGCCCGTCGCATCGCCCGCACCGGCGCCGCGCGGCGGCTTCTTCCTGGCGGATGCGCGCAGCAATCCCGATCACATCCGCTATGCGCTGAAGACGACCGCCGCGGCCATCTTCTGCTATCTGCTGTATTCGCAGCTCGACTGGTCGGGCATCCATACGTGCGTCGTCACCTGCTACATCGTGTCGCTCGGCTCGACCGCCGAGACGGTCGAGAAGCTCACGCTGCGGATCGTCGGCTGCATCGTCGGTGCGCTGCTCGGCACCGCGGCGCTCGTGTTCGTCGTTCCGGCGCTCTCGTCGATCGGTCAGCTGATGGCGCTGGTGTTCGCGGGCGCGTGGCTGTCCGCGTGGGTCGCGTTCGGCTCGCCGCGCATCGGGTACGCGGGCTTCCAGATCGCGTTCGCGTTTTTCCTGTGCGTGATCCAGGGTGCCGGCCCCGGCTTCGACCTGACGATCGCGCGCGATCGCACGATCGGCATCCTGCTCGGCAACGTCGTCGTGTATCTCGTATTCACGCGCATCTGGCCCGTCAGCATCGGCAAGCAGATCGACGTCGCGCTCGCCGCGCTGCTCGAGCAGTGGCGCCGCGTCGTTCAGATCGCGCAGCCGGCCGAACGTCGCACGCTCGCCGCCGAAGCCTTCGCGCGCCACGGCGCGATCGCGCAGGAGCTCGGCCTCGTCCACTACGAACCGTCGTGGGTACGCCCCGCCGCCACGTGGCTCGCCACCCGGCGACGCGCACTCGCGGAACTCGGCGCGCTCGAAGGCCCGCTGTTCCTGCTCGCCGAGCGTGCGCCGGGCGACGCGGCGATCGGCGCGCGGCTCGCGCGCGTGGTCGCGCTGCGTGACGGCGACCCGGCTGCCGACACCGCTTCGCCGACGGCGTATTCGAGAACAAGCGCGGCGACCATGCCGGCCGCCGCGCCCGCCGACCCTGCACGCGACGCGCTGCTGAACCTGATCGACACGCGGCTCGCGCATATCGCCGAGGCCGCGCGTCAAGCCACCCCGAAGGAGCCTGCCCCTCATGCGCGTCCCTGAACCGCCGGCCGCGTCGATCGCCGCCGCCGCGCTCGCGACTGCCGTCGCGCTGGCCGGTTGCGCAACGTCGTCGATCGATCTGGCGCCGGACGCACCCGATCGCCCGTGGCAGCCGCAAACGTCGGCCGCGGGCGACATCGTGCCGGCCCCGCCGCTCGCGTCCGCGCAACGCGCACCGCACGACTACACGCTGCCGCCCTCGCCCGCGCTCGCATCGGTGTCGCCGCCCGCCGCGCTCGATGCCGCGCATCCGTACACGCTGCCCGAGCTGATCGATCTCGCCGAATCGACGAACCCGCTGACCCGCATCGCGTGGAACGACGCGCGCAACGCAGCGCTCGCGGTCGGCATCGCGAAGGCCGCGTACCTGCCGAACCTGTCCGCGACCGCAATGGGCGCGTACCAGACGAGCCACGGCTCGACATCCACGATCCTCGGCGACGCGTCGAGCAACACGACCGCGCACGGCACGATTTCAGCGCTGTCGCTGCAATGGCTGCTGTTCGATTTCGGCGGCCGCGCGGCGCGCGTCGAGGCGGCCGAGCAGGCGTCGGTCGCGTCGAACGTCGCGTTCACGGCCGTGCATCAGCAAGTGATCCACGACGTGACGGTCGCGTACTACCGCTACGAAGCCGCACGCTCGCGCGCGGCCAGCGCGCAGCAGGGCCTGACGAATGCCGACGCGATCCTCGCGGCGTCCCGCGCACGGCTGAAGCAAGGCGTCGGCACCGTCGTCGAACTCGCACAGTCGACGCAGAACCGGGCGCAGGCGAATCTCGCGCTGGTGCAGGCGAACGGCGCGCAAAGCGACAGCTACCTCGCGCTGGTCTCCGCGCTCGGCATCTCGCCGCTGTCGAAGCCGTCGATCGCCGCGCTGCCGAAGCGGCCGCTGCCGCCCGCGCTCGCTTCGTCGGTCGATGCGATCGTGTCGGATGCGATCGCGCGCCGTCCCGACCTGCAGGGCGCGTATGCGCTCGAGCAGGCCAACCGGGCGAAGATCAAGGCCGCGGAAGCCGCGTTCATGCCGAAGGTCTTCCTGTCCGCGTCGACGTCCTATGCCAGCGGCGGCACGGCGATCACCGCGCTGCCCGCGATCGGCGACCAGGCGCCGACCGTCAACCTGAACGGCAGCCGCTACGGCGGCGGCGTGTTCCTCGGCGTAACGATCCCGCTATACGATGGCGGCCTGCGCTCGGCGGTGCTGATGCAGGCACGCAACGATGCGCAGAGCGCGTCCGCGCGACTCACGCGGACCAAGGAGGAAGCCGTCCGCCAGGTCGTCGCCGCGCAGAATGCGGTGCAGACGAGCCTTGCGTCGCACGATGCGGCAAAGGCGCTCGTCGACGCCGCGCAGACGAGCTACGACGCGGCGCTGGCCGCGTACCGGAACGGCGTGGGCTCGGTCACCGATGCGACGATCGCGCAAAGCCAGTTGCTCGCGGCCCGCAACGCGGAGGTCGACAGCTACGCCGGCGCGCTGTCGGCCGCCGCCGCGCTGGCGCTCGCGACGGGGACGATCGGGTCGTCGCAGTAACCGTCGCAGTAACCGTCGCAGTAACCGTCGCAGTGCGGCGCCGGCCGGCCGCCCAACCGGTTGACGGGTGCGCGGGCGGCCGACTAGAATGCCGCCCATTCTTCCTTCAGGAACCATCGTGGACAGTTGCAGCACTCCGTTGCGTGCGCCGCTTGCCGCCTGAACGCCTGTCCGACGCAGTTCTCCTGCCGCGGCTCGCGTTCCGCGAGCCCGCACGCCTCCCGTTTCACACTGAATGACGTATTCGCGCGGTACAGTGCCGCGCGATGACGGCCATCGTGCCGCGTTCGGCATCTCGTCGACGCGACGCGGGCCGGCATGCGCTCATTGCACGGCAGGACACTCATGACTCTCGATTTCGCACTCCGTCTTTTCACCGCGTTCGCCTGCGGCGTCGCGATCGGCCTCGAACGCCAGATGCGGCAACGCACGGCGGGCCTGCGCACCATCACGCTCGTCGCGAGCGGCGCATGCCTGTTCGTCACACTCGGCGTGCTGACCGGCAACGGCGTGGCCGGCGTCACGCAGATCGCCGCCTACGTCGTGTCGGGCGTCGGCTTTCTCGGCGGCGGCGTGATCATGCGCGACAAGGGTTCGATCCAGGGCATCAACACGGCCGCGACGCTGTGGTGCTCGGCCGCCGTCGGCGTGCTGGCCGGCTCTGGCCACTTCGTGCCGGCGCTGGCCGGCACGGGCGTCGTGCTGCTCACCAACACGGTACTGCGCGGCGTCAGCCAGGCGATCAACGCGACTCCCGTGTCGAATGCCGATCTCGTGCGCGAATACCAGATCACCGTGATCTGCCTCACCGCGGACGAAGTGCACATCCGCACGCTGCTGTCGAATTCGATGTATGCGAAACCGCTGTCGTTCCAGAGCCTGACCAGCGAGGACGTGCCCGAGCAGCCGGACCGGCTGAAGGTGACCGCGACGCTGAAGCTGCATCCGAAGGATCAGCAGAAGCTCGAGCAGATCGCGAGCCGGATGAGCATGGAAAAGAGCATTTCCAGCGTGAGCTGGACCGCGAAGGAAGCGGAGCCGCTGATGGAGTGAGCGGCAGCGGCCGCTCGTGCGTTCGTGCAGCGCGATCGCCCCGCCGCCGGTGCCGCGTCAGGGGGTTTCGATGAGTCCGGCCGCGATCGCCTTGACGACCGCCTGGACCTTGTTCGTCGCGCCGAGCTTCTCGAGGATGTTGTTCACGTGGAAGTTGACCGTGCGCTCCGAGATGCTGAGGATCTGGCCGATCTCGCACGCGGTCTTGCCTTCGGCCGTCCAGCACAGCACCTCGCGCTCGCGCGCGGTCAGCGTGACGCTCGACTCGGGCGACAGCTTCGGCACCATGAAGCGGCTCATCAGCGAATGCGACAGGTTCGCGAGCCAGTTCGTCTGCAGCGTCAGCATGTTGATCTCGGCCGGCGTGAGCCGGTCCGCATGACGTGCGATGCTCAGCAGCCCGAACGCGCCGCGCGCCGCCCAGCTCGACTGCGCAACGCCCACCGACAGCCCGTAGTCGCGCGCGTCCTGCCACAACGGGCACGGGTCGATCCGGTCGACGTCCGGCCACACGATCATGTTGGTGCTCAACGCGCCATCGCGAACCGTCGAATCGATCTCGATGTAGTTCTGCGCCTGGTAGCGCGCCATCCAGCCGTCCGGATAGGTGTTGAAGATCGCGACGGCCGGCTTCGACACGGGCAGCGGCACGCGAATGCCGTAACAGCAATATTCGAAGCCGAGGCGTTTAGAATAGGCAGCGATCCGCTGGAAGAGCTGCTGCTCGTCTTCCGCGGCACTGAATTGTTGGTAGGCATCCTGCCAGCGTAATTCCATTATTTCTCCGACAACGTCACGCTGTCATACCTGTCAGGTGCCAGCGCCGGTTCGGGGCTGATACATTCCGCGCATGACTTCACCTTTGTTGCATCCGGTCCGCGGCCCGTCTCCGGACGGCTACGTACGGCTGTCCGAAAACGCACTGGCCGCGCTCGCGCTCGACCATGTCGCCAGCGACTTCGATGCATCGCTGCTCGCGGAACTGCGCGACAGCGCCATCGACGCGCGCCTGGCCGGCTACACCGAATGGCACCGCCCGGCCAGTGCCGGCGTCGCGTATCTGACGGTCGGCTGGGACTGGTATCTCGAACGTGCAACGGGCATGTTCGTGATCGCGGGGGGCGACGTCCGCAGCAACATCATGGCAGTCGATGCCAGCGGCGCCGATCTCGGCATGTTCCGCACCGCCGCCGCGCTCGCCGCGCGGCTGGCAGGCATCGACTGGCCCGCCGCGGTCGCATCGGCGCTGCTCGGTCGCAACGACACCTATCATGCCGGCCCCACGCTCCAGTGACAATCGGCCACACTTTCCTCTGACATTTCCGCAAGACTGGCGCTCTTTATAAGCAAAAGCCGCCCGTATTTCAATCCCGCCGATCAAGAAACCGTTACCACCGGTCAAATCGCCTCGGCGCACGTCTACCTGTAAGAGTTACCAGTTACCGCCTCCTCGTGACGCGCGCTGTAATGCGTGCATACAAAGACCAATCCGAGGACACCATGCGAACCTTCGTTCACGAGGAAGGGCGGTTGCCGCACGAACTTGCAGCGGATTTAGGGCGCTATCGGCGCCGTGTATTCGTCGAACAGCTCGGTTGGGCGCTTCCGTCGGCGAACGAGAGTTTCGAGCGCGATCAGTTCGATCGCGACGATACCGTCTACGTGTTCGCGAGAAACGCCGGCGGCGACGTGTGCGGATGTGCGCGCCTGTTGCCGACCACCCGCCCGTACCTGCTGAAGTCGTTGTTCGCCGACCTGATCGCCGAAGACGTCGCGCTGCCGCAATCGGCTGCCGTCTGGGAGCTGTCGCGGTTCGCGGCGACCGGCGACGAAGGCGGTCCGGGCAATGCCGAGTGGGCCGTCCGCCCGATGCTGGCCGCGGTCGTCGAATGCGCGGCGCAGCTCGGCGCGCGGCAGCTGATCGGCGTGACGTTCGCGAGTGTGGAGCGGCTGTTCCGCCGGATCGGCGTGCACGCGCACCGGGCAGGGCCGCCCAAGCAGGTGGATGGTCGTCTGGTTGTCGCGTGCTGGATCGACATCGATCCGCAAACGTTTGCTGCACTTGGAATCGAGCCGGGACGGGCCGCCCGGCAAGCCATCGCCGCCTGAGCCGGAACGCGCGTAGTCCGGCCGCGGCATCGTAACGAAGGAGAACCACCTTGGACCAGTCTCAGGTCTTTCGCGCGATGATGCCCGGCTTGACGGGTGCCGGCGGCGCCCGCATCGCAGTCGCCTACCCGTCGTTTCCGCGGCCGCTGCCGCTCGTGCGGCTCGATCGCCGCGGCCTCGTGTTCCGGGCTGCCGGCGCCGCGCCGCTCGTGTGCGGGCTGCCGCGCGCGGCGACGCTGCTGGTCGCCGACGAGCCGCTCTGCTCCCTGCGCCTCGTGATCCGCGACATCGCCGCGGCCGACGACGGCCGGCACGACCTCACGATGCAGCCGTCCGGTGCCGCCAGCGACGAACTGCTGTGGCACGCGCTCCGCGAACGCGCACCGTACCGGCAGATCCGGCAGCCGCTCGCGCCCGTCGATGCGGCCGTCGCACCGAACGGCGAGCCGCAGGCCGCCGGCGACGCCGCGCAGCGTCCGTCGCGCAGCGCGGCGTTCCGTCTGCGCAGCCACAGCGATGCGCTGTTCTTCGCCGACTGGCTCGAATATCACTTCGACGAGCTGCGCGCGCTGTCGCAGCGGCACGGGCCGCAACTGCAGCTCAACCAGTTGCAGCGGCAGGTCGCCGACGACGGGGTGGGCGTGCGCTTCCTCTACGACATCGATGGACACGCGACGCGGCACGCGCTGACCGACTGCGCGCGCGAGGCCTGCGCGTGGATCGAGATGGAAATGCGCGACAAGTACGCGGTGCCGGTTGCGCAGGAGCGGTTCGGCGCATTCGCCGCGCACGCGCGGGCAGGCGGGATGTGAGCATGTGAGAGTGACGGCGGCCCCGGGATGCGCGACGGTCGGTGGGCGAATGGCGAATATTCCGGGGCAGGACACGGCAGAATGCCCGATCTCCCGAAGGGTCGCGGTACGCGGTGCCCTGCCCTTGCCAGGAAAGGCCGGCAGCGCTGCGTTGCACAATTACAACTAGGGCTTGCCATCCCTCGGGTTTTCCCTTAAAGTTGCATCTGTCTCCTCCATGTCTCCAAACATGGATTCAGCCCGCTCCAGTAGCGGGCTTTTTCTTGCCTGCGTGGTTTAGCGGGGACATATCAAAACTCCGCGCTTCCGGCACATTCACCGTGGCCAGGCGGCTTATCATCGGCGAACCGTCACGCACAGCCGACGTCGTCATGCACGCCCAGCTGCGCATCGCCCGCCCCGTCGCCGATCTCGCCCGAACCGAGCGCATGTACCGCGCGGCGTTCGAATTGTCGGTACTCGCGCTTCGACAATCACGACGGTTTCTCCGGCGTCATGCCCGGACGCGAAGGGCTCGACTACCACTTCGAATTCACGCACTATCCGGCGCATCCGGTCGCACCT
The DNA here is from genome assembly GCF_046534765.1 of Burkholderia sp. SIMBA_062. NCBI lineage: Bacteria > Pseudomonadati > Pseudomonadota > Betaproteobacteria > Burkholderiales > Burkholderiaceae > Burkholderia > Burkholderia sp. SIMBA_062. The sequence continues at coordinate 81,997 of NZ_JAWRYD010000017.1, read as the reverse complement.
TCGCCCACGCCCGAAGACCTGATCGTCTTCTATCTGCCTGACCACGCTGCCTGGGAAGTCGCATGCGCATGCGCAGCCGCGCACGACTTCATGCGCGTGGTGTCGTTCAATCCGTATTGGGATGGATCCGGACAGACGTTCGAGGACCCCGATGGTTACCGGATCGTCCTGCAGAACTCGGGATGGCGTTGACGGGCAGGCATGCCAGAACCGTTACGCACTGAGATCGCCGCCGGGACGAACAGTCATCGCGCATGCGACAAATATCACATGCGGTCGCAGCGCATGGCGTTGGGGCGACGCGAGATGATCACCGAGATCGCGTGCGTCGGAATGCGCTTCGAAGCGTGCGATGGTTGCTCGTGCATCGGCAACCGAGCTCGGGCCGCGCGCGAGCCATGCAGTCACGTCGGGATCTGAATGCATTGCCACCAGCGGGCCTGCACCGTCCGAGCGCCGGCGGCGCAACGTCAAACGTTCGGTTTCGATCTCCGATGGCACGATCAACGTGATCGGGACGTACACAGTGCACGGGATGCGTCAGACCGCACGCGCTCGATTTCGATAGCGCAGTAACGAGCCCGAATGCAACGCGAAGGGGTGAGGCAATCGTGATCGTCGTCCGTACCGGCAAGAAGCGTCGACGGTCACAAGCACCGGCGACGTGAAATGAATGCAGCGGGACGCATCGCCCCGCCCGGCGTTCGCCGAATGCGCACGCGGCGTCCGTTCGGGCGCCCGCGCGTCGAACGCGCTTACTCGTTTTCTTCGAAGTAGTGACGGGGCCTTGTCCAGCAAGACTGTTTCGCGAAAGTTACGCCAAAATCTACGCCGAATTCCTAAATTGGGGACAAAGACGGAGCCAAGAGCCCGCGCACTCCAGCTTCGAGTAGCCGGCGCTTGATCATCTGTGTAGCGTTGCGTTACACTACACAGATGATCAAGTCCTTCCGACACAAGGGCCTCCAGGTTTTCTTCGAGGCGGGCTCCAAGAAAGGCATCCGGCCAGATCATGCCGACAAGCTGCGTCGCCAGTTGGCCCGCCTGGACTTAGCGAGCGGCCCCGAGGACATGAACGTACCAGGCTGGCGGCTGCATTCCCTGGCGCAGGATCTTGCCGGCCACTATTCGGTGAGAGTCAATGGCAACTGGCGCATGACGTTCACCTTTGAAGACATGGATGCGATTCTGGTGGACTACCAAGACTATCACTGAGGCAATCATGACTCGAATCTTCAATCCGCCGTACCCCGGCGAAACGTTGCGCGAAGACGTATTGCCCGAACTTGGGCTCACGGTCACGGAAGCAGCCGAGCAGCTTGGCGTGACCCGCTCGGCTCTGTCGCGCGTGCTGAATGGTCATGCTGCAATCTCGCCCGAAATGGCATTACGCCTCGAGCAATGGCTGGGCATCGAAAATGGCGGGCGTGCCGACTTGTGGATTGCCCAACAAGCGGCCTACGATCTTTGGCAAGCTCGCCAGAAAGGTGTGCCGCACGTCGAGCGAGTCCACCTCGCGGCTTGAGGCACAGGCATCGATGCGAAAATCGCCAGTCCGTCCTGGTTGCAGATGGGACACCGAGTTTCCGTAAGGCGGGCCGCAAGATGTGGCCGCGCTCGCTGTTCGGGCTTCCGTCTCGTCCGCGCAGCTCGTTCAGCAAGCGCCGGAGCATAGGTTCTCTCGCAAGAAGGAAAAACCTACGCCGGTATCCTTATTTTTCAACGATCTAGGAAAAGATCGCCGGCGTTCACCCGAATGTCCGGCGAACTATTCGTTCTCTTCGAAGTAATGCCCGAATTTCACCTGCTTGGTCCGGATATAGCGCTCGTTTTCCTCGCGCATCGGCACCGCGAGCGCCACGCGTTCGCAGACGGGAATGCCGTGCTTCACGAGCGTGTCGAACTTCTTCGGGTTGTTGCTCATCAGGCGCACCGACGTCACGCCGAGGATGCGCAGGATCGCGGCGGCCGAGTCGTATTCGCGGGCGTCGTCGGGCAGGCCGAGGTCGAGATTGGCCTCGACGGTATCGCGCCCCTGCTCCTGCAGCGCGTATGCGCGGATCTTGTTGCTCAGGCCGATGCCCCGCCCTTCGTGGCCGCGCAGATACAGCAGCACGCCGCGGTCTTCCGCCGCGATGTAGCGCAGCGCGAGATCGAGCTGCTCGCCGCAATCGCAGCGGTAGGAGCCGAACACGTCGCCCGTCAGGCACTCGGAATGCAGCCGCGCCAGCACGGACTGCTCGCCGGTGACGTCACCCATCACGAGCGCGAGATGTTCGGCATCGCTGCCCGATACGCGGAAAGCGTACGACGTGAACGTACCGTAGCGCGTGGGCAGCGAGGCGGTGGCGACGAGCGTCACGCACTCGTCGGCCTGGCCATTGCCCGGCGTGGGCGATTGGGGACGCGAAGACATCATGAATTGAGTCGAAACGATCAGGAATGTAGGAGTTGTGTGGATAGTGCGTGACCGGAGTTTACCGCTAATCTGGAAACGTCACGCGACTGCCTCAGTCGGCCCGGCTATACTGGGCCCCTCGGGTGCCGCGCATCACGCCCTGCCTTCCCTGCATCGTCCCGCACACGGAGAAAGCAAATGAGCACGACTGTCGCGCAAATTCTCAAGGCCAAGCCGGATTCCGGCCGCACGATCTACACCGTCACGAAAACCGATTTCGTCTATGACGCCATCAAGCTGATGGCCGAAAAGGGAATCGGCGCACTGCTGGTCGTCGACGGTGACGACATCGTCGGCATCGTTACCGAGCGCGACTACGCGCGCAAGGTCGTGCTGCAGGAGCGTTCGTCGAAAGCCACCCGCGTCGAGGAAATCATGACGGCCAAGGTGCGCTACGTCGAACCGTCGCAATCCACCGACGAGTGCATGGCGCTGATGACCGAACACCGGATGCGCCACCTGCCCGTTCTCGACGGCGGCAAGCTGATCGGCCTGATCTCGATCGGTGACCTCGTGAAGAGCGTAATTGCCGACCAGCAATTCACGATCAGCCAGCTGGAACACTATATCCACGGCACCCCGGCGGTCACGTCCGTCTGATCCCCCCAGCGAAAAAGGCCCAAACGCGCGAGCGTCTGGGCGGGAAAGCCGCCGGAATGCGGCGACGGAGGTTCTGCTCTGCTTGACGCAGACGCGCGCTAGCGGCGCGCGTCCCCTCGGTCACATGCTTTGTTCGGGCAGACCCGGGATATTCAGTTGCCGAAGTAGACGGAGTTCACGGGATTCGGGGCTTCACGCGTGACGCGGCGGCCCGACTGGCCTGCGCTCATCGCCGCAGCACCGTAGCCGCTCGTATCGGCTTGGGCGAGCATCGGCTGGTTCGGCTGAATCCGTTGTTCCGCGGCCTGGATGTCCTGCGGATATTGCGAATCGCTCGCGATCGGCTTGTAGCCGTGCTGTTCGAGTTGCACGAGGTCGGCCCGGACCTGCTCACGGGTCAAGCCCTGCTCGGACTGTGCGAACGATGCAATCGGGGCGGCAAGGACGGATGCAGCGATCGCTGCGTAGATGATCGACTTCATGATTAACCTCCGAAATATGTTCTCTTTTGGCGTCGCTCCCGGCAGGACTGTCTGAAGCGATGGATCCAGTGTAGTGCTCGCGATACCAAGGGGAAACCCTTGGTTTGAACATACAGCGTTGCATTTTTGGAAAATATCCATCGCCGTCGCGTCACCGCATCGCCCTCACTTAACGCATTTCGACAACAATACCTGACGGAAGGCCGACAGCCCAATCGCCGATCCGGAAGGTTGTGTTGTAGAATCGTAAGGCTTTATTCACACGCCAGTACCTTATCCACCATGCACGCGCCCACGCCTCTTTCGGTTTCGCCGTCCGGCCCCGCCGGCGTGTGCATGCGCGCCGGTCATCCGGCGCCCCCCTGCCTTCGACGCACGGCCCAGGCACCGCTCGCCCCTGCCCGGCGCCTGATCTGACGGCACGGTCTCCTCCCGGAGCCAGGTCAGACAGGCTCCGGGCGATCCCCATAGGCACGCCACGCCTGCCCCCTGCCGATCATTTGGAGAACTGCCATGAAACAACGCCTTTACCAGCTGAGCGAAGTCGACGTCGCTCGCCTCGAGAAGCACGCCGAACACAACCCGCGCTTCCAGGCGATGCTTGACACGCTGCTCGAGCGCGCGGACATCGTCCAGCCCGACGCCATCAAGGCGAACGTCGTCACGATGAACTCGCAAATCACGCTGCTCGACGAAGCGTCCCAGGAACAGACCACCTGGACGATTGTTTATCCGGATGCCGCCAATCTCGAACTCGGACGCCTGAACGTATTCTCGCCGGTCGGCATGGCGCTGCTGGGCACGCAACGCGGTCAACTGGTGAAGGTGCTGCAGCCGAGCGGCGTCGAAAAGCTGATGAAGGTCGCGGCGATCGTGTTCCAGCCGGAAGCCAACGGCGAATACACGCGCTGACGCCGCTGCTGGCCGGCGGCGTACCTCGGCCATCCCAAACAAAAAGCGAGGCCCTGAGCCTCGTTTTTTTGCGTCCGGACGATACGCACCGTCGTCGCGACCTGCGTCGCCGTATTCGACAGGCGAAAAAAAGGCGCCCGAAGGCGCCTTTTTCGATACTGCGAAGCTGGTTACCCAGCCGTCACGCTTAGAAACGGTGACGCAGACCAACCGTTGCTGCGGTTTGGTTGATCGACGAGCTCGGCAGGTTGTTGCTGAAGCTGTCGCCGTTGTAGATCGATGCGCCAATGCCGTTCTTCGCAGCGCGCTGGTACACAGCTTGTGCGTAGACGTCGGTGCGCTTCGACAGCGAGTAGTCAGCTTGCAGGCCGAACTGGTTCCAGTGCGTGCTGCCGTTGTTGATCTTCGCGTTCGTGTACGTGTAAGCAGCACCCAGGCCGAGAGCCGGCGTCAGGTTGTACTTTGCGTTGACTTCGTAGTTGTCGGTGCGCAGCGTGCCCAGAGCGACTGCATTGTTGTCGAGACGCGCTTGCGTCCATGCAGCGCCGACTTGTGCCGGGCCGAATGCGTAACCAGCAGCAGCACCGTACGTGCGGACGCGGCCTTGGCTGGCGATGCCACCGATTGCCGACGACGTTGCGCCGTTTGCGTTCGTACCGTCACCCAGGTTCGCTTGCGAGTATGCACCCGCCAGCTTCAGGCCTTGGAACTGGTATGCAACGCCTGCGCTGTACGCACGGTTGTTGCCGAAGTTCGTGTTGTTCGAGAACGAGTACGTGCCGCCGAATTGCAGGCCAGCGTAGTTCGCGCTCGTGAACTTGACCGTGTTGTTCTGTGCGACATCGCCGTTCGTGCTCAGACGGTCGAGGTTCAGCGGGTGCGCGAAGTACGTGCCGCCCCACGAGCCCGTTGCCGTCAGCGGCGCCAGGTAGTCTTGCGTTGCGTCATACTGCTTACCCAGCGTGACCGTGCCGTACTGGCTCGACAGGCCGACGAAAGCTTGACGGTTGAACATGCCGCCGTTGCCGTTCGCGAACTTGCCGTTACCGATGTTGAAGCCGCTTTCCAACGTGAAGATTGCCTTCAGGCCGCCACCCAGGTCTTCCGAGCCACGCAGGCCGAAACGGCTCTGGTCAATGCCCGAACCCATCGCCCAACGCGACTTGCCAGCTTGGCCGAGTGCCGGCTGGACGTTGCTCGTGTAGGTGATGCCTGCGTCCAGCACGCCGTACAGCGTGACGCTGCTTTGCGCGTGAGCGACGGTAGCAAACGATGCTGCAGCTGCTGCAACGATCAGAGTCTTGTTCATTCGTGGAGCTCCCTTCTAAAAAGAGGCAGGTCTCGCGACCTTGTTCATAAACGGTCTGCAACCGCCCGGGAGCGCCATCGGTCCTGCTGGCGGCGCCCGGATAGTTGCCCGTTTGGGAACCGTGAGTTTAGGGGTGTACCCTAGGGGCGCGATCTGCAAATAAAGAAATAAGCTTTTCCAGAACTAGAAATAATGAAAGTGGGGACGAGTTATAAGTATTTGTTTTAACTTATTTTTATGACTTCTTGACGGCCGTTTTTTGGCCCCTTCCATCCCACCATTCCTTCATGTCAGCGTCTTGACGGTTGCATAGAAACAACAAGCGGAATCGGTAAACCGCCCGAAATCGGTAATTTTTACCCAAATCAATCTCAAATACCCGGGCCGCGCCGTCTAAAACCCAGCGATCAAACGGTAAACACACATCCGCGCGGCCGTTGCTGGCCCCATGCGCCGTCGGCGGCGGCTGCAACGGGAGATTGCCCGGCACCAGCGGACGACCAGCCGCCCATCGTGACATGCGGTAACAGCCTTAACGGCCCGCGTAACCCGGCTAGGGGTCCGGGGAGGCTAATGTAAGGCGGACCCTATTACATATAAGAGGACCCGCCATGAATCGACGCTCGTTGTTGCGCGCCGTCGGACTGACCGTCGCACTCGCGGCCACCGGCGGCGGGCTGCGTACCGCCTCGGCTCAGCCCGCACCGCCGGGATACCGGCCGTCCGGACCGAACCACGGGCCTGGCAGGCCGCCTTATCCCGATCGCCCGGGCTTCGCGCCGCCGGCACCGCGGCACGATCGCCGGCCGCCGCCGCCGCGGCCGCACGGCTATGTCTGGACCGACGGCTACTGGCGCTGGCAGCGCGGCCACTATATATGGGTATCCGGCCGCTGGGTCGCGCGGCGCCCGGGGCGCCGGTGGGTGCCCGGCTATTGGCGGCGCCAGGGGCCTGTGTGGATCTACGTCGACGGCACCTGGCGATAGGCGGTCGCCCGCGCCGGCTGTCGGTCGGCGCAACGCCGTACGGCCAACGACCCGGCGCCGTTCGACGGCAGGACGGCAGGACGGCGTGCCGCCGTGCGAGGCGGCGAATCGGCACCCGAACCGGCCCTGGGCGGGAGTCAATCGCATCTGCCCCGATCGCGGTGGATCGCGCGCGTCAAGCCGCGATCGCCAAGCAAAGGTTCTCCCCTTCATAACAACGCGCACCGCGGCCGACACGCGGTGCGGCGCTCGGTACCCTTTCGCCTGTATCACCGAGGTGCCGACATCGCGCGCCGCCCGCTTGCCACCGTGCACGAGGAACGGCCGCGCGCGGCGGTACACGCCTTCCGCTTCCGATACACAGTCAGGATCCCGAAATACAGCAGCCCGACAACGCCAGCAGCAGTGCGCAGGCCGCCCAAAGGCGACGTCCTGCGTAGGGATAAGGGGAGCATGATGCCCCGCGACGGGTTAAACTGCCGCGCAGCATAAAAGTTGAAGTTAACTTCAAGTCAAGCTTTCCCGGAGGGCGTCATGGGTATCGACGAAATCCCGCAATGGCCGCTGATGTCGATCCGCGAAGTGGCCGCGCGCAGCGGCGTGCCGGCGTCCACGCTTCGCTTCTACGAGATGCGCGGGTTGATCAAGTCGCACCGCAACGGCTCGAGCCATCGCCATTATTCGCGCGCGGTGCTGCGGCTGATCGCCTTCATCGTGTTCGCGCAGAAGATCGGCTACTCGCTCGACGAGATCGCCGAGCAGCTCGTGAGCCTGCCGGAAGACACCGCGCCGACCAACAAGGATTGGCAGCGGCTGTCGCGCGGCTGGAAGCAGCGCGTCGCGAACCGGATCGAGGAGCTGCAGCGGCTCTACATCGACCTCGATGAATGCATCGGCTGCGGCTGCCTGTCGCTGAAGCGCTGCAAGTTGACCAATCCTCAGGATCGCGCAGGGCGCAACGGACCCGGCGCGCGGCGCTGGCTCGGCGATACGCCGCCCGATCTCGACTGACGCACGCGGCCGGCGCGACGCGCGGCACCGTTCCGCGTCACCCGACCCGCCAGCCGCCGTTCACCGCGATGGTCGCGCCGGTGACGAATCCTGCGCGCGGCCCCGCGAGCCACGCGACCGCGTCCGCGATATCGTCCGGATGGCCGGCGCGGCCGACCGGCGTCTGCTCGCGGATCGTCGCCGCGATGGCCGGTGCGACGCCGGCATCGCCGAACAAGCGCGTATCGGCGATATAGCCGGGCGCGACTGTATTGACCGTGACGCCGCGCGGCCCGAGCTCGCGCGCCAGCGCGACGGTAAACCCTTCGACGCCCGCCTTGGCCGCCGCGTACGCGAGGCCGCCCGGCAGGAGGCTGCCGGCGCGCGCCGCGATCGACCCGATGTTCACGATCCGCGCGGCGCGCTCGGCCAGATGCGGCAGCACGGCCAGCGTCGTGATGAATGTGCTTTTGAGGTTCGCAGCGAGGACGGCATCCCATACGGTTTCGGCGTCGCCCGCTTCGGTGTCAGCGCCAACCCGCCCCGTCGGCCCGGCGTTGTTGACTAGCACGTCGATGCGCGGCCACCGCGCGACGATCGCCGCGACCGCCGACGCCGCGTCGCGCCGCACGCTCAGGTCGGCCGCCTGCCCGATCGCCGTGTGGCCGAGCCGGGCGACGGCCGCCTCCAGGCGCCCCGCGTCGCGCCCGACGATCGCGACGCGATACCCGTCCCCCACCAGCCGGCTCGCGATCGCGAAGCCGATTCCGCTCGACCCGCCCGTGACTATCGCCGTACGTTGCCGTTCGCTGCCTGTCATGACCTGCCCTCCTTGCGTCGGTGTTGACGATTGATGACATTGGCAGTCTGGACAATGGAGGGCGATAGGTAAAATACGAATTCGATGACCGTCCGATACGCGAAAGGTATCGCAATGATCGACTTGCGCCAGTTCCGGCAATTCATTGCCGTCGCCGAAACGCTCAGCTTCCGGCGCGCCGCCGAGCGCCTGCACATGGCGCAGCCGCCGCTCAGCGCGGCCATCCGCAAGCTCGAGGACGAGCTGGGCGTCGCCCTGTTCGAACGCGACAACCGCGGCACGACGCTCACGCCGGCCGGCGATGCATTCCTGCTCGAAGCGCGCCGCGCGCTCGAGCAGGCCGAGCGCGCGATCGCCGTGGCGCGACGCGTCGGCGCAGGCCTGGGCGGCACGCTGCGGCTGCGGTTCGTGGACAGCACGGTCAACGCACTGCTACCGCTGATCCTCCGCGCGTTCCAGGAACGGCATCCGGACGTCGATTTCCAGCTGGAAGAAGGCACGACCGCCGAGCAGGTGCTCGCGCTACGGCAGGACCGCACGGACGTCGGCCTCGTCGTGCTGCCGGTGGCCGATGCCGCCGACGTGCATGTCGAGCCGCTGCTGCGCGACCGGATGGTCGCCGCGCTGCCCGACGGCCACCGGCTCGCGCGCCGCCGCCGTATCGCGCTGGCCGAACTGGCGGACGAACCGTGGGTGCTGTTTGCCGCGCATCACGGGCCCGGCATGCACGCGCGGATCGTGACGGCGTGCGCGCAGGCCGGCTTCGCGCCACGGGTGGTCCAGCAGCCGCGCCAGATGCAGACGACGGCCGGACTCGTCGCGGGCGGCATTGGTGTCGCGCTGATGCCGCGCCTGTTCGTGCCGATGCAGCCGCAAGGCATTACGTTCTGCGAACTGACGGACGCGGGCGGCCCGCTCGCGTACGAACTGGCGATCGCGTACCGGACGCCGTCGCCGCTCGTCGACGCGCTGCGCGACACCGCGCGGCACGCGGTCGGCACGTTGAGGCTGGCGGCTGCGACGTGACGGCGACGTAATCGCGCGCGTGCCGCGCACGGCGCTCAGTCGAGCAGGATGTGGAGCGCGACGTCGAGCACGGCCTGCCGGAACGCATCCCGCCGCGTGGGCAACGACGTGAACTCCAGAATCAGGTGGCTATACGACACCGTCGTGCCGATCGCGCTCGCGATCATGAAGAACAGCACAACCGGATCGACCGGACGGATCGCGCCGGCGTCGACGGCCTCCGCCACCAGCGGAAACATCGCGTCGTGATACGGACGCACGATCTGCTCGCGCAGCCTGTCGAGCCGCGCGCCCTCCTCGGTCGCAGCGGTCGAGAAGAACATGCCGATGTCCGGCTCGTCGAATTCGTGATCGACGCACAGCTCGATCGCGCGCCGCATGCGCTCGCGATGCGGCAATGACGACGTGCGCAGCGCGCGCAACGCATCGAACATCGGCTCGGCCAGCTCGGCGATCTGCTCGACGACCGCCAGCCACAGCGTTTCCTTCGTGCCGAAATGATGGGCGATCAGCGCCGCGTCGATGCCCAGCTCGCGCGCGACTTCGCGCACGCTCGTCGCATCGTAGCCGCGCTTCGCGAACGTGCGGCGCGCGGCTCGCAATATCACGTCCGGACCGACGGACGCGCGCGCCAGGGGCCGCCCGCGCGTACGCCGCTTCGATGGCGCGCACTCAGTGACTTCAGCCACGTTTTCCTTGCTCCCGTTGATTAATTCGAATGCCCGTTTTCATGCCCCGATTTCGCGTCGCCGGAGCCGGGCCGCCTGCCCCGCTCCGTTGACACGCGAAGCCGGGAAGCGCTAGGATCATACCTTATTCATCACGTGATGATTTATCCATGACAACCCCTACTTCCCCTGCCCGCATCGTCATCGTCGGCGGCGGAATCGCCGGCTTGCAGCTGGCGACCCGCCTCGGCGAACGCCTCGGCCGTAGCGGGCGCGCGCAGGTCACCGTCATCGACCGCAGCCCGACCCACGTGTGGAAGCCGATGCTGCATACGATCGCGGCCGGCACGCGCGACGTGCAGCAACAGCAGGTGATCTTCCTCGCCCACGCGCGCGACCACGGCTACACATACCAGCCCGGCGAACTGAAGGGGCTCGATCGCGCGCGCCGCCGCGTGCAGCTCCGCGAGATCCGCTCGCCGGAAGGCGAACTCCTGCTCGACGCACGCGAGCTCGAATACGACGTGCTGATCCTCGCGCTCGGCAGCCAGGCCAACGACTTCGGCGTGCCGGGCGTGCGCGAGCACTGCCACTTCATCGACAGCCAGCAGCAGGCCGAAACCTTCAACGAAGCGCTGCGGATGCGCGTGTTCCGCAGCGTCGCGCGCGACGAGCCGTTTCGCGTCGCGATCGTCGGTGCGGGCGCGACGGGCGTGGAGCTGGCAGCGGAGCTGAGCCGGCTGCTGGAAGTCGCGCAGGCGTATGGCGATGCGACGGTGCGCGAGCGGCTGCAGTTGACGCTGCTGGAAAGCGGCCCGCGCATCCTCGCCGCGTTTCCGCCGAGGATTTCCGCGTCCGCGCAGCGCCGGCTCGAACAGATCGGCATTCACGTGCTGACGTCGACGCGCGTCACGTCGGCCGATTCGAACGGCTTCCACTATGGAGACGGTTCGTTTGCCGAAGCGGATTTGATGGTGTGGGCGGCCGGCGTGAAGGCGTCCGATTTCATGCAGGCGCTGGGCGGGCTCGATACGAACCGTGCGAACCAGATCATGGTCGGGCCCACGTTGCAGGCCACGGCCGACGAACACGTGTTCGCGATCGGCGATTGCGCGAGCCTGCAACCCGACGGCCAGGAGCGGCCGCTGCCGCCGACCGCGCAGGTAGCGGCCCAGCAGGCCGAGCATCTCGCGAAACACCTGCCCGCGTGGCTCGACGGCAAGCCGTTGCCGCCGTTCGCGTTCCACGATTTCGGCGCGCTCGTGTCGATCAGCGACTACGACGCATTCGGCACGCTCGGGCAATTCGGGTTCTTCCGCGGCGGCTTCATTCAGGGGCGTTTCGCCCAGTTCAGCCATCTGATGCTGTACCGGCGACACCAGCAGGCGCTGCACGGATTCTCCAAGGCGACGCTGCTGTGGATCGCCGAACGGATCAACGGCTGCGTGCAGCCGCGCATCCGCCTGTCTTGACACATTGTGTAACGTTTCGAGGAAAGCAGACATGAGCAACAGTGCAGCCGCCTGGCTCAGGACCGTCGCCGCGATCGGCAGCTTCGACATGCCGTCCGTCTCATGGGCCGGGCCGCGCCGGCGCAGCGTCACGCGCGACCGCTTGCCGTCGTGGGACGCGACGAGCCAGCCGACGATCAGCGTGCTCGAGCGGCCCACCGCCGACACCGTGATGATTTCGTGGCGCGACGCGTGCACCGGCCACTACGGTTACCAGAAGTGGCGGCTGTTCACGACGCGCAAGCGCGGCGTCTGCGCGCTGTCGGGGCGGCCGATCGCGCCCGGCGACAGCGTCTATGCGCCACAACTGCTCGGCTCGGCGCCGGGCAACGCCGCCGCGATGGTGCTGGCGGCGTCTCTCGACGACGCGTACGCCGCTTAAGCGGACGTCGCCCGACCGGCGCCATAGGCCGGATCGCCGTTCTGCCGCTCCAGTTCCGCGTCGAGATGCGCGGCATGCGCCTTCGCTTCGGACTCCGACATCAGCTCGCCTTCCCACTTCGCGACCACGGCGCTCGCGATCGAGTTGCCCACCGCATTGGTGGCCGAGCGGCCCATGTCGAGGAACGTGTCGACGCCGAGGATCAGCAGCAGCCCCGCTTCCGGAATGTCGAACTGGTGCAGTGTGGCCGCGATCACGACGAGCGATGCGCGCGGCACGCCGGCCATCCCCTTCGACGTCAGCATCAGCACCAGCAGCATCGTGATCTGCGTGCCGAGCGACAGGTGGATGTTGTACGCCTGCGCGATGAACAGCGACGCGAACGTGCAGTACATCATCGAGCCGTCGAGGTTGAACGAATAGCCCATCGGCATCACGAAGCTCGAGATCTTGCGCCGCACGCCGAACCGGTCGAGCGCGTCGAGGATCTTCGGGTACGCGGCTTCGGAGCTGGCGGTTGCGAACGACAGCATGAACGCTTCCTTGATCAGCGCCAGCAGCTTGAACACGCGACGGCCGAGGAACAGCAGGCCGGCAGCCACGAGCGTGCTCCACAGCAGGAACAGGCTCACGTAGAAGTCGCCCATGAACACCGCGAACTTCAGCAGGATCGACAGCCCGTTGATCGCGACGGTCGACGCCATCGCGGCCAGCACCGCGAGCGGCGCGAGCTTCATCACGTAGCCGGTGATCTTCAGCATCACGTGCGCCAGCTGGTCGATCGCCGCGACGAGAATCTTGCCGCGCTCGCCGAGCGCCGACAGCGCGACGCCGAAGAACATCGAGAACACGACGATCTGCAGAATCTCGTTGTTCGCCATCGCCTCGGCGATCGACTTCGGCACCATGTGACTGACGAAATCCTTCAGCGTGAACTTGGACGTCGCGAGATGCGCGGATGCGCCGACGTCAGGCAGCGGGAGGCCGAGGTTTTCCCCGGGGCGCAGCAGGTTCGCCATCAGCAACCCGAGCAGCAGCGAGATCAGCGATGCGGTGACGAACCAGCCGAACGCCTTCACGAACACGCGCCCCACCGACGATGCGTCGCCCATGTGCGCGATGCCGACGACGAGCGTCGAGAACACCAGCGGACCGATCACCATCTTGATCAGCCGCAGGAACACGTCGGACACGAGCGAGATGTAGCCGGCGATTTCCGTCGCGGACTGCTTGTCCGGAAACTGCGTGTAGATCATGTAGCCGATGAAGATGCCGGCCGCCATTGCGAGCAGGATCCAGACTGCCGCGGACATTCGTTTGTTCATAACGGTACTCGTCGCACGGTGCAGGAATGGAAGAAAACGCCGCGCCGGTGCCGTGCCACCGTGCGCGTTGCGGGCCGGTCGTGCGCCCTGTCGCTGCCCCGGCGCTCGCGCGATGGCGAACGCCGGTTGCAACCGTTCAGCGTGATGCGATCAACTCGGATCGGTCAGGACCCGATCAGTAGCCGATCGCCGATCCGGCCGGGCGGCGCGGATCGTTGACGCCGTAGATGTAGCCGACGCGCACGTTGCCGGAGACCGACGAGTCGTTACCGGAACTCTGGTGGCTCGCCGCTTCGGTGCCCGGCAGGCCGACCATGATCAGCTCGGCGGCGCCCCACGGCGTCTGCTCGACCATCTTGTAGCCCATCTTGTGCAGGATCGCGAGCGTGTCGGGCGACAGGCCGCGAGTCTCGTAATAGACCTGGTCCGGCAGCCATTGATGATGGACGCGCGGCGCACCGACCGCATCCTGCGGCGTCATCCCGTAGTCGATCACGTTCAGCACGGTCTGCAGCGTGATCGTGATGATGCGCGAGCCGCCCGGCGAACCGACCACCATGAACACCTTGCCGTCCTTCTTGACGATCGTCGGCGCCATCGACGACAGCGGGCGCTTGCCCGGTGCAATCGAGTTGCGCGTGCCCTGCACGAGGCCGAACAGGTTCTGTGCGCCAACCTTCACGGTGAAGTCGTCCATCTCGTCGTTCAGAAAGAAGCCCGTGCCCGGCGCGATCACCACGGCGCCGAAGCGGCCGTTGACGGTGTACGTGGTCGACACCGCGTTGCCGTCGTGGTCGATGATCGAATAGTGGGTCGTCTCCGGCTTCTCGTGCACGCCGACGCCCGGCTGCACGTCGACCGACGCCGTCGCCGTCTCGCCGCTGATCTGCTTGCGGATCTCGGCCGCATACGCCTTGCTCGTCAGCTTCGCGACGGGATTGTCGATGAAGTCCGGGTCGCCCAGCAGCGTGTTGCGATCCTCGTATGCATGGCGCATCGCCTCGGTCATGTAGTGGACCACCGACGCCGACTGGTAGCCCATCTTGCGCAGGTCATAGCCTTCGAGGACGTTCAGCGTCTCGCACATCGTCACGCCGCCCGAACTCGGCGGCGGCGCCGACACGAATTCGTAGCCGCGATACGTACAGGTCAGCGGCGCGACGTCCTGCGCGCGATACGATGCGAAATCCGCTGCCGTGATCAGGCCGCCGCCGCGTTTCGCGGCCGCCTCGACGATCTTCGGGATCTCGCCGTGATAGAACGCCTCGGGGCCCTGCTCCGCGATGCGCTCGAGCGTGCGCGCCAGGTCCTTCTGCACCAGGCGATCGCCCGGCTGCAGCGGCGTGCCGTCCGGGCGCAGGAAGATGCGCGCGGCTTCCGGATCCTTCTTGAAGCGCTCGATCGTCGTGTCGAGGATGTCCGTGTCGCCGCGCGTCAGCACGAAGCCGTCGCGCGCGAGCCGGATTGCCGGGTCCATCACCTGCTTGCGCGTCAGCTTGCCGTACTTGCGCTGCGCAAGGTCGAGACCGGCGACCGTGCCCGGTACGCCGACCGCGCGATAGCCGTACAGGCTGTCGTCCGGAATGACGTTGCCGTTCGCATCGAGATACATGTTCGCCGATGCCGCGGCCGGCGCCGTCTCGCGGAAATTGATGAACCGGTCGCGGCCATCGGCCAGGTGCACGGTCATGAAGCCGCCGCCGCCGATGTTGCCGCAGCACGGATTGGTCACCGCCTGCGCGTAGCCGACCGCCACGGCGGCATCCACCGCGTTGCCGCCTTTCTTCAGGATGTCGACGCCGATCTGCGACGCGAAATGCTGCGACGACACGACCATGCCGTTCTTCGCTTCCACGGCGGGTTCCGAAGCGGCGAGCGCGCACGCGGTCATGGCCGACAACAGGGTGAGTACGACGAGCCGCCTCATGACGGAATCCTCCAGACGAATAACCGGGCCATGCCGTGACGCGCGACCGGCCCCCAAGGCCTGGCCCACGCTACTCATGCGGCATGTAATGAACAGTACATTCCAGCGAGGCCGCGATCATATCACCGTCGTTTTTATCCAAAATACTAGGGTTATCACTGAACCATTTCGCTGAATCACGCGCTCTGCGGTGAGTCGGAATGTTGGTTTTATTACACATGTGAAATGATTAAAGGCGCGTGCGATGCGTCCCTCTAATCTACGGTCGCACACGGCCCGCAGGCTGTCGTTGGGCTAACATGCATGGAATCGTCGGCAGACACAGGTCTGCCGTTTGTCATTCAGATACGAGCAAGCCGGAGTGCCCGATGGGGACAAGCATCAGGGCGTTGCTGCTATCCCAGATGGATAGCTTCACGCCGTCGGAACAGAAGGTCGCGCACGCGCTGCTGGATCGCTATCCGAGCCTCGGTCTCGGGCCGATCGCGAGCTTCGCGAAGCAAGCCGAAGTCAGCGACCCGACCGTGTTTCGCTTCGTCGTGCGGATCGGCTTTCCGAACTACTCGTCGTTCCAGCAGGCGTTGCACGACGAGATCGACACCGCGATGAATTCGCCGCTTGCGCGGATGGATGCGTTCCACTCGGAATCGGGGATGCGCGACAGCAATTCGGCGATCTTCCAGCGGCTCTCGCAAGCGCTCGCCACGACGATCGAGGAGCTCGACGCGGCGGCGTTCGACGAAGCGGTGACGCTGCTGGCCGATCCGGATTTTCGCGTGTTCTGCGGCGGCGGGCGTTACACCGCGCCGCTCGCGTCGCTGTTTTCCTTCACGCTTGCGTATGCGCGCCCGCATGTGCAGTACATCGAGCCGAACGTGAATCTCGCGTCGGTCACGCTGACGGACATGGGGCCCGCCGACGTGCTCGTCATTTTCGATTTTCGCCGCTATCAGAAGGACAGCATCCGGTTCGCACAGGCTGCGCACCGGCTCGGCGTCAGGGTGCTGTTGATTACCGACGAATGGCGCTCGCCGATCAGCGCGTTCGCCGAGATCGTGCTGCGGATCCAGGGACGCCCGTTCGCGATGCTGCAGACGAACGTGCCCGCGCTCGCGCTCGCCGAAGCGCTGGTGATCGGCGTGACGAACCGGCTTCCCGAACTGGCGCGGCAGCGGATGGAGAAAATCGAGCGGCTGAGTACGGGTGGGGTCGAGCGGGATGCGAATCAGTGGGATTTGCCGGAGTGACAACTTATCGCCATTCAGGCGTGAGCGACTTACCCGCTCCTCAGGCAATTGCCTTTCGCACCGATGCTTGCGCTCTTGCGTTTCGAACGCCGCAAGCACCCCGTGCCGCCCCGTAACCCGCTGGAATAAATCCGTCGCCGCGCCGGTATGGCATGCGAATGCGCCGGCTTATTCCAGGACGCTCCGGCCGTCCGCTTACGTCATACGATTGCGAGGCTCCCATGTCTTCATCGACCCCTACCCGCCCGTCGCGCCGCAAGGCCCTGCAATGCATGGCGTTCGGCGGCCTCGGCACGCTGTTCACGCTGTCGGGCGGCATCCTGACGCCGTTCGATCTCGCGCTCGCGCAAAGCGGCGCCGCCGTCCCCGCGAACGCGGGCCGGCCGCTGTTCGTACAGATCAGCGACACGCACATCGGCTTCAACAAGGACGCGAATCCCGACGTCGCGGCCACGCTGCGGCAGACCATCGACCTCGTCAACGGGATGCCGACCGCGCCCGCGCTCGCGATCCATACCGGCGACATCACGCACTTGTCCAAAGCGGAGGAATTCGACCACGCGTCGCAGCTGCTGTCCGCGCTGCGCGTGCCGGAACTGCACACGGTGCCCGGCGAACACGACGTGACCGACGGTTCGGGCGCCGAATATTTCAGCCGGTTCGGCAAGGCGTCGGACAACCGCGGCTACTACAGCTTCGATCACGCGGGCGTGCACTTCGTCGCGCTCGTCAATGTGATGCACTTCAAGCCGAACGGGCTCGGCAGCTTCGGCGACGACCAGCTCGCATGGCTCACGCAGGATCTGAAGGGGCAGTCGTCGAGCACGCCGATCGTCGTGTTCTCGCACATGCCGATGTGGACCATCTACGAGCCGTGGGGCTGGGGCACCGGCGACGCGCCGCAGACGATGGCGCTGCTGCGCCGCTTCGGCTCGGTCACCGTGCTGAACGGGCACATCCACCAGATCGTGTCGAAGGTCGAGGGCAACGTGACGTTCCATACCGCGCGCTCCACCGCGTTCCCGCAGCCGACCGCCGGCAACGGCCCGGGCCCGGTGCCGCTCACGGTGCCGCGCGACCGGCTGCCCGCGATGCTCGGCGTGACGACCGTCGATTTCGCCGGCCATCCCACGGCAGCGTCACTGCGCGACACGACGCTCGCCTGATCCGGATACGCAAGGAGACCGACATGACCTTCTTCAAGCCCTCGATGCTGCCGGCCGCGCTGATCCTGTGCGCGGCCGCCGCCGGCGCGCCGTTCGCCGCGTTCGCGCAAACCCCGGCCGGCCCGCTCGTGACGATCCGCAATTTCATGTTTTCGCCGATGTCGACCACGATCAAGGCCGGCACGACGATCACGTGGAAGAACCTCGACGCGGAACCACACACCGTCGTCAACGATGCGGGCATCTTCCATTCGAAAGCGCTCGACCAGGACGAGACCTACTCGTTCCGCTTCGACAAGCCGGGGGTCTACAAGGTGTTCTGCGGAATTCATCCGTACATGAAGGAGACCATCACCGTGGAATGACGCGGCGCCCGCGACACGCGCAACGATCGGCATGACGGACGGTGCGCGTCGATCGCCTACACTGGTTCCATTCGGCCGGAACCCGCCGGCCGTTACCGACTGCGAGGAAAGCGATGACGGCAAGTCAACCCGCACATCCGCAACTGCCGGGCCAGGTCGTGCTGGTGCTCCAGGGCGGCGGCGCGCTGGGCGCATACCAGCTCGGCGTATTCGAGGCGCTGGACGCGTCGGGCATCCAGCCCGACTGGGTCATCGGCACGTCGATCGGCGCGATCAACGCAGGGCTGATCGCCGGCAACGCGCCCGGACACCGCGCGCAGCGGATGGCGGAATTCTGGCGCCACGTGACCGAACGGGCCGCCGTGAACGTGCCCGGCTTCCCGACGACCTGGGACAAGATCGGCGCCGAGCTCGCGGTCATCGGCGCCGGCATCCCGGGATTCTTCCGGCCGAATCCCGCCGCGTGGCTCGGGCCGCTCGCGCGCGTCGGCGTCGAGCACGCATCGTACTACCTGGTCGAGCCGCTGCGCGACACGCTCGCGTCGCTGATCGATCTAGACCTGCTGAACGCGCGCCGGCCGCGACTGACCGTCGGCGCGGTGAACGCGTGCACCGGCACGATGCGCTATTTCGATTCGCGCGACCGGCCGCTCGACCTCGACCACGTGATGAGTTCGGGCGCGCTGCCGCCCGCGTTCCCGGCCGTGCGGATCGACGGCGCGCCCTACTGGGACGGCGGCATCTATTCGAATACGCCGGTGGAGGTCGTGCTGGACGACGCGCCGCGCCGCAGCTCGATCATCTTCTCGGTGCAGATGTGGAATCCGGTCGGGCCGGAACCGCAAAGCATCTGGCAGGTGTCGGAGCGGCAGAAGGACATCCAGTATGCGAGCCGCACGGACAGCAACATCGCGCGGCAACAGCAGATTCACGGGCTGCGCCACGTGATCAGGGAACTCGTCATGCGGCTGCCGGAGGCCGAACGCAAGTCGCCCGACGTGCAGGCGCTCGCCGCGTGGGGCTGCCAGACCACGATGCACGTGATCAAGCTCGCGGCGCCGCGCCTCGACGGCGACGATCAGTGGAAGGACATCGATTTCACGCCGGACGGCATCGCGGCGCGCCGCCAGGCCGGGTTCGACGCGACGATGCAGGCGATCGCCGCGCGCCCGTGGGAGCTGCCGCTGGACCCGACGGAAGGGCTCAGCGTGTGGAGTCCGGAAGAGAACAGGATCGGCGAACGGCATAACTGAGGCCGCTGGCCGCCATCTGCGCGCGCATCGTCGCGCCCTGGATCCGGCTTACAGCGCGCGCACGATGCCGCCGTCGACCCGAATGTTCTGCCCGGTGATATAGCCGGCGCCGTCCGACAGCAGGAACCTCACGGTCTGCGCGATCTCCTGCGTCTTGCCGAAACGGCCGACCGGAATGCGGGCAACGATCTCGGGCGTCTCCGGCCAGCTGTCGATGAAGCCCGGCAGCACCGAATTGATGCGAATGTTGTCCTTCGCATACCGATCGGCGTACAGGCGCGTGACCGAACTCAGCGCCGCGCGCAGCGCGGACGATACCGGCATCGCCTGCTCGGGCGCGTCGGCCGCGAAACTCGAAATATTCACCACCGCCCCGCCGCCCTGCTTCAGGAAGACGGGCGTCACCCGGCGCAGCACGCGAACGACGTTGAGCACGATCAGGTCGAGCCCTTCGTGCCACTTGCCGTCCTCGATGGCGAGCAAGTCGCCCTTCGGCGGATGGCCGGTGTTGTTGACGACCGCATCGATACGGCCGTACTTCGCGAGCGTCTCGTTCACGAAACGCTCGATGTCGGCGTCGTCGGTCACGGACCCCGCAATGCCGAAACCACCCAGTTCGCTGGCCAGCTCGACCGCGCTGCCGGACGGCGACATCAGCGCGACGCGATAACCGTTGGTCGCGAGGTCTCGCGCGATTGCAGCGCCCATGCCCTTGCCCGCCGCCGTCACCAAAGCCACTTTCTCTACAGTCATGCTGCTCTCCCGGATAGGTCGGCTCAGCGCCGCGATCATCGTTCCAAAGCGCCACTCTAGGACCCTATAATCGAATTGTCGAACGATGATTTCTCCATCCACCCTGTAGAATTTCTACTGCATGAACGCTCTGTTGCGTACTCGCCGGTTCCCGCCGCTCAATGCGCTTCGCGCGTTCGAGGCCGCCGCGCGCCACCTCAATTTCCGGCTGGCCGCCGACGAACTCGGCGTGACCCAGGGTGCGGTGGCGCAGCAGGTCAGGCATCTGGAGGACGTCGTGGAGGTTCAGCTGTTTCGGCGCTTGCCCAGGGGGCTTGCGCTGACGCGCGAAGGGCTCGAGTATTTTTCGTCGGTCCAGCGCGCGCTGCGGATCATCTCGGATGCCACGGACGCGCTCGGGGAGCGCCCCACGGTTCTGGCGGTCAGCACGACGCCGTCGTTCGCGTCGAAGTGGCTGATTCCGCGCCTGTCGGACTTCGGCCGGCTGCACCCCGACATCGAGGTGCGCGTGATCGCCGACGAACGGCTTGCGTCGTTTCGGGCTGACGGCGTCGACATCGCGATTCGACTGAGCAAGCCGCCATTCCCGGCCGGCCTCGCCGCGGAATTGCTGGCTCCGCTCGACATCTTCGCGGTCGCGAGCCCGACACTGCTCGACGGCGGGCCGCCGATCCGCACGCCCGCGGACTTGTCGATGCATGCGCTGCTGCACGACGCGCACGATCTGTGGCCGGAGTTCATCGAGAAGCTCGGTGGAAAGGGGCAGGCCGATCCGACGAAAGGGCCGAGGTTCAGCCAGTCGCTGCTCGCGATCGACGCCGCGGTCGCGGGTCAAGGCATCGCGCTGACCAGCGAACCGCTCGTCGAGCGCGACATCGCGGAAGGCAGGCTGCGCCGGGTGTTCGATTTTTCGTTCCCGATGTCGCTCGGGTTTTACGTCGTCTTCCCGCAGGCCAATGCGCATTCGGAAGCGCTCCAGGCCATGCGCCGCTGGCTGTTTGCGCAGTATGGGAAAGCGTGATCGGCCGGCGCCAGCAGCGAGATTACGAACGACAAAGAAGCATCGCACGCGATAGTGCCGATCGCGCGCCTTCCGGCCGCGAGCCTGCATCAGCCGCTGTTCAGCAGCGCCGCAAACTTGTCGGCCAGTGTCGGACGCGAACGATGCGGCCAGATCGCGCTGAGTTCGAAGAGCGGCAGCGCGTCGCCTTCGCGCACTTCGCACACGCGCACGCCCGCAAACTGGATCGCCTTGACGGATCGCGGCAACAGTGACGCGCCGCAACCGGCGGCCACGCACGCGAGCACCGTCAGCGATCGATTGGCATCCTGAACGACATTGGCTTCGCAACCGAACTTGCGAAACGCACTGAGGATGCCTGCTCGCACCACCGGCAGCTGGCCGTGCGGAAACCATACCAAACCCATGCTCGCCAGTTCCGCGAGGCCGAGTTTGCCATCCTCGCCCAGCGGATGCGACGCCGGCACGACCGCGTGCAAGCGTTCGCGGACGATCAGCTTTTCGCGCATCCGGCCGCGGACCGCAACAGGCGTATGCAGCAACCCGATATCTATTTCGCCGGATTCCAGCGCGCTGGCCTGCTCCGCGTTGCTCATTTCCCGCAACGTCAGCTCGACATCGGGAATCTCGTCACGCAATGCGGCGATCGCGCGGGGCATGACCTCGAACAGCGCCGCTGACGCGAAGCCGATGGTCAGCCTTCCGCCACGTTGCGCGCCGATATCGCGGGCCCGCTTTTCCGCGGCCTCGATCCTCGACACACTCAGGCGAATGTCCTCCGCGATCGCTTCGCCCGCGGGCGTCAGCGCCGCGCCGCGACGCGTGCGCGCGAGCAGCTTCGTGCCCAGATCCTTCTCCAGCCGCGTCATGGCCTGACTGAGCGCCGGCTGCGCTATCCCGAGCTGCGCCGC
Organism: Burkholderia sp. SIMBA_062; assembly: GCF_046534765.1. Lineage (NCBI taxonomy): Bacteria > Pseudomonadati > Pseudomonadota > Betaproteobacteria > Burkholderiales > Burkholderiaceae > Burkholderia > Burkholderia sp. SIMBA_062. Next base: position 59,885 of record NZ_JAWRYD010000017.1, on the reverse strand, counting down.
CGCGCCGGTGACGCTTCCCGCATCGACGATCGCGAGAAAGTACTTGAGCGTGCGAATCGATTCCATGATCGCCTTCCATATCAAGATGCTATGAATGAACAACGTTTTCATAGTATGCACGCGTTCCTGACGTTCATAGAATGGCGTCAAATCGATCAATAGCGGCCGCCCGTCCAACTTCGCAGCGGCCTGCACCAGGAGACGACCATGCGCTGGTATGAGGACATCACGCCCAACGAGCGGCGAACCCTGTGGAGCTGCTTCGGCGGATGGGCGCTCGACGCCGTCGATACGCAGGTCTTTTCCCTCGTGATCCCGGCGCTTCTCGCCACCTGGGGCATCAGCAAAGGTCAGGCAGGATTGATCGGCGGTGCGACGCTCGTGGCCGGCGCACTCGGGGGATTGCTCGCCGGCATCCTGTCCGATCGCGTCGGGCGGGTGCGCGCACTGCAGATCACGGTGATCTGGTTTTCGCTCTTCACGTTTCTGAGTGCGTTCGCCCAAACCTTCGAGCAGCTGCTTGTGCTGAAGGCGCTGCAAGGCATCGGCTTCGGCGGCGAATGGACGGCGGGCGCCGTCCTGCTCAGCGAAACGATGAACCCGCGGCATCGCGGCAAGGCCATGGGCATCGTGCAGAGCGCCTGGGGATTCGGCTGGGGCGCGGCGGTGCTGCTCTATATGGCCGTCTTCTCGCTCGTTTCGCCGCAATGGGCGTGGCGCGTTCTGTTTGCGATCGGTCTCGTCCCGGCCCTGCTCGTTCTCTACCTGCGCCGCAACGTGGCCGAGCCGCCGCGCGAGCCGCAAACTGAAACCGACGATTCCGCGCCCCGCGGCGTATTCAGCATTGCCGCCGGCATTTTCGATCCTGCGGTGACGCGCACCACGATCGTCGGCGCCCTGATCGGATTGGGCGCGCACGGCGGCTACCATGCGATCACGACGTGGCTGCCGACGTATCTGAAGACCGAGCGCCATCTGTCGGTCCTGGGCACCGGCGGTTATCTCGCGGTCGTCATCGTCGCATTCATCATCGGATGTTTCGTGAGCGCCTGGTTGCAGGACCGCATCGGGCGACGCTGGAACGTGATCCTCTTTGCCGTCTGCTGTGCGGTGACGGTCAACCTCTACACGTTGCTGCCGATCAGCGACACCACGATGCTGCTCCTGAGCTTTCCGCTCGGCCTCTTTTCAGCCGGCATTCCCGCGACGCTCGGCGCGCTCTTCAACGAGTTGTATCCGCAAGGCGTGCGCGGCACCGGTGTCGGCTTCTGCTACAACTTCGGCCGCATCGCATCGGCTGCATTTCCGGTGCTGATCGGTCACATGAGCGGATCGATGTCGCTGGGTGCGGCGCTGGGCATCGACGCGGGCGCCGCGTACGGCCTCGTCGTTGTCGCCGCGCTGATGTTGCCCGACACGCGGCGCCGGCTCGTCCCGTCGCGGCACGAGAACGGCGCGCAGGCCATATCGCGCCACTGAGCGCGCGGCACGCGTACATCGATGCATCGCTCCAACGTCAATTTGATTTCACGCACCCGAAACGATGGACCGCTTCCCGCCCGCAATCCCGGCCGCCCCGTTCGACGGCCTGTCCCCCGCGTCCCTGGCTTGGCTCGACGAAACCGCGCCCTGCATCACCGGCGTCGACGCGCACGCGCACATCTTCGTGCAAGGCCTGCCGCTCGCGGCACACCGCCGTCACGCGCCCGACTACGATGCAACGCTCGATCAATATGTCGCGCAGCTCGCGGCGCACGGTCTCTCCCAGGGCGTGCTGGTGCAGCCGAGCTTTCTCGGCACCGACAACGGGTTCCTCCGCGCGGTATGCGAGCGCTATCCGCGACGCTTTCGCGGTGTTGCGGTTGTCGCGCCAGATGTCACGGATGCCGAGCTCGAAGCGATGGACGCCGCACATATCGTCGGTGCGCGGCTGAATTTGATAGGGGTTGCACTGCCGGATTTCCGCGATGGCCGATGGTCCGCGCTCCTCGCACGCTTCAACGCACTACGTTGGCATGTCGAAGTTCAAGCGAATGCGGATGCTCTGCCGGTCGTGCTCGATGCGCTGCTTCGACACGATTGCACTGTCGTCGTCGATCACTTCGGGCGGCCCGATGCGCGGCTGCGCGCCGCGGATGCCGGCTTTCGCCATTTGCAGTCGACGGCCGCCTCCGGCAACGTTTGGGTCAAGCTCTCCGCCGCCTATCGCAGCGCCGAAAATTCGAACGGTATCGAGCACGGACGGACGCTTGCCACCGCTCTGCTCGATTCGTTCGGCCCCGAGCGCATGGTCTGGGGTAGCGACTGGCCTCACACGCAGCATCGTCATCTGATCGACTATGACGGGGCCCTGACCGCATTGGAATACTGGATTCCCGACCGTGCTGCCAGAGACAGCGTGATGACGACGTCCGCGGCGGAGCTTTTCAGGTTTTAGCGTGCATTTGCATTGGCCCCCCGAAGTACGATGGTATGTCGATCGATAAACAACCCCACTCGCGGCAGTGCCTTCGCACATATCGTCTTTTTCCGATATATGATTCGCCCATCGACGATACTCGTTTGCGCCGGTTTTCCGACCGAACGCCGAAACACCACGCCCCTTCCATGCCGACCGAACTCGACATCGACGCGATCCTGAAAGCGCTTTCGAACCCCGTGCGCCGGGAAATCCTCGTCTGGCTGAAAACGCCGGCCGTGTATTTCCCCGAGCAGACGCTGCCGTACGACCACGGCGTCTGCGCCGGGCAGATCGACGCGCGCTGCGGGCTGTCGCAGTCGACCGTCTCCGCGCACCTCGCGACGCTGCAGCGCGCGGGGCTCGTGACGTCGACGCGGATCGGCCAGTGGGCGTTCTTCCGGCGCAACGAGGCCGTCATCGACGCATTTCTCGACGCCGTGCGCCGCGAACTGTGACCCAGGCCATGCGGGCCACCGCCGCGCACGACGCGACGGCCATCCCGCCTTTCGTGAAGAGGTTATCTGCCATGCCCACCCTGTTCGACCCCGTCACCCTCGGCGACCTGACCCTGCCGAACCGAATCGTGATGGCACCGCTCACCCGCTCCCGCGCGGGCGCGACGCGCGTGCCGAACGACCTGATGGCCCGCTATTACGCCGAGCGTGCATCGGCCGGCCTGATCATCAGCGAAGCGACCTCGGTCACGCCGCAGGGCGTCGGCTACGCGGACACGCCCGGCATCTGGTCCGACGAGCAGGTCGAAGGCTGGAAGCGTGTGACGCAGGCCGTGCACGCGGCCGGCGGCCGCATCGTGCTGCAGCTGTGGCACGTCGGCCGGATCTCCGATCCGGTGTTCCTGAACGGCGACCTGCCGGTCGCGCCGAGCGCGATCGCCGCGGGCGGCCACGTCAGCCTCGTGCGCCCGCAGCGTCCGTACGTGACGCCGCGCGCGCTCGAACTCGATGAAATCCCGGGTATCGTCGCCGCGTACCGCAAGGGCGCGGAGAACGCGAAGAAGGCCGGTTTCGACGGCGTCGAGATCCACGGCGCGAACGGCTACCTGCTCGACCAGTTCCTGCAGGACAGCACCAATCACCGCACCGACGCTTACGGCGGCCCGGTCGAGAACCGCGCGCGCCTGCTGCTCGAGGTGGTCGACGCGGCGATCGACGTGTGGGGCGCGGGCCGTGTCGGCGTGCACCTCGCACCGCGCGGCGATGCACACACGATGGGCGACTCCGACCCGGCCGCGACGTTCGGCCATGTCGCGCGCGAACTCGGCCGCCGCAAGATCGCGTTCATCTTCACGCGTGAGTCGTTTACGGGCGACCACCTGAGCCCGCGACTGAAGGAAGCGTTCGGCGGTCCGCTGATCGCGAACGAGCAGTTCACGCTCGAATCCGCGCAGGACGCGCTCGCGAGCGGCAACGCCGATGCGATCGCGTGGGGCAAGCTGTTCATCGCGAACCCGGACCTGCCGCGCCGCCTCGAACTCGGCGCACCGCTGAACAAGCCGGTGCCGGAGACGTTCTACGCCGAAGGCGAAACGGGTTACACCGACTACCCGGCGCTCAGCGACGCGGCCTGACGGCCGGCGACACGTTCATGCGCGCACGTCAGCGCGCATGAACACGCGCTGCGTCTCGTCGAGGCCGCGTGCAACGTGACGCGCGCGGATCGCGTGCAGTGTGTCGTCGAGCGATGCGTCGTCGACGATGTGGAAACCGAGCCGCACGTAGTACGGCGCATTCCACGGCGCATCGCGGAACGTCGACAGCACGACCTCGGCAATGCCGTCTTGCGCGGCGCGCGTCATGATCCGTTCGATCAGGCGCGCACCGATCCGCTGCCCCGCATGCGACGGCGCGACATCCAGTTCCTCCAGATACAGCCGCCGCGCATCGAGCAGCCGGTAGAACGCGAAGCCCACGCACGTCCCCGCATCGTCCGTCGCGACATACGCGCGACCGTCGTCGATGCGCGCGAGCACGTCGGCCGCATCGGTCGGTTCGCCTTCGGCGATGTCGACCATGCCGATGGCGCGAAAGCGCTGGGCGGCGGCCACTTCCACGGCGGCCATGGCGGCCGCGTCTTCCCGCGTGGCGGGACGAATCCGGATCGATGCTGTCATCACGACGAGGTAAGCGGGCGGGAACGGCCGTCACTATAATCGAAACTTCATACCTTTCGAACGCCCCCGCCCCCGAGGTTCGTCATGACGCTGTCCGCGCTTGCCGTGTTCGCCATCGCCCTGCTCGTCACCGCCGGCACGCCCGGCCCGAGCGTCGCCGCGCTCGTCGCGCGCGTGCTGACGAACGGCGTGCGCGACGTGCTGCCGTTCCTCGCCGCGATGTGGCTCGGCGAGGCGCTGTGGCTCACGCTGGCCGTCGCCGGGCTGTCCGCGTTCGCGCGCACGTTCGCGACGGGCCTGCTCGTGTTGAAGCTGCTCGGCGTCGCGTACCTGCTGTTCCTCGCGTGGAAGATGTGGATCGCGCCGACCGACACGCAGGCCGGCGATCTGCCGCGCGGACAGTCGCCGTGGCGCATGTTCGTCGCGGGCACGCTGGTCACGCTCGGCAATCCGAAGATCATGCTGTTCTATCTGGCGCTGTTGCCGACGATCGTCGACCTGACGCATGTCGGGGTCGTCGCGTGGGCCGAGCTCGTCGGCACGATGCTCGCGATTCTGATCCTCGCCGATTGCTTCTGGTCGCTGCTCGCTTCACGTGCGCGCGCGTTTCTCACTTCGGCACGCGCGAAACGGATCGCGAACCGCACGAGCGCGACCGCGATGGCCGGTGCGGCGGTGGCGATCGCGACGCGTTGAGCCGGCATGGGCGTGGACGCTTACAACGCCGCCGTTTATCACCCGCAATCCGGGACAGGCAAGCCGGCTTGCTCCATCCGAAATTCAATCGCGTCGATCGGGTTCGGCGAAGCCAACGGAAAGTGCTCGGCCTCATAGCGCTCGATCAGGATCGACATAGTTTCCAACTTGTCGCCTTCCGGCGTGCCCGGTGCGGGGTCCAGATCGACAAGCGCGGACACCGCCATCAGGGCGGCTTCGTGGTCAGCCTCGCTTCTAAACGGGTGAATGTCCATTTCGCTGGTCCATCAGGTGGTTACTTGCGCGAGCGTGAGTCTTCCCCCAGGTCGCGCAGCCGTTTCTTCAACCGCCGATTGTCTGCAAGCAGCGCAGCCAGCGCGATGAGCGTCGCAACAGGGAAGAACCAGTTCCCGGAGTAGTGCAGTAATGTCCACGAGGCGGCGGCGACCACAACTCCCGCGGCGATCAGGCCGATCCTGTCTGAAACTTTGCTCACGCGATCGCCCTCCCGATTGCTCGTGCACGGATGGCAAACGTCGCACTTCCCGGCATCGGACGGAACAGCTCCGGATGCAGCGCGATCACGCGATAAACGTCTTGCGGAACCGCAAGGCCGCGACGGATTGCCCAGCTGCGAATTCCATCCACGGCAACCACGCCGCGCCGATCGCACACCAGTGACGCATCTGTAGCAACAATCAGACTGCCGATCATCGCACCAACGTAAAAGCTCGCCCCGAGTGCAGATGCGGCTGCCAGCAGTTCCAGCCCGGTTGTGGCTCCGATCAGTTCGCCGATCGTGGCAGTTGGTCCAAGTGTCCTGAGCGCCCCAAGAATGGTCGTCAGCGTGCCGATTGCTGTCTGCTGTGCAGCAAACAGACTGGTTGGCGCCGGCAAACCGAGGGCATCCATGTTTTGCTTGAATGCTCCGTAGAAGGTCTTGCACTGCGTCATGTGTCTCCCCCACAAAAGAGCGGAGATTCTAGCAATGAAGCAATGCGGGAGCGGCACCGCCAAATGCATCCGGTCCGGGTCGAATCTTGTTCAAACGACACGGCAACCTCGAGACCACGACCGTGCATCGCTCCGATGCGTGTCCGCATGCGGCCCGGTGATTCGTCAAAAAGTGTGACGATCGAGCCCGATGCGCGCCCGATCGACGCAGGATCACCCGCGCTCAACACGAACCTGGTCAACATCTGATCGGCCCGCGCGGCAGACGCAACGCAGGCACGTGCTCATTGCATTCGACCAGCGCCCGCACCAACGCCCAGTCATCGTCGTCGCAGAAATCGAGCAGCACCGCGCCACACGGACCACGCAGCTCGCGCAACCGCTCGGCGAGCCGCGCCTGAATTCCCTGCACCCTGCCATCGCCGTGCGCGACCACGGAAGGATTCGCGCCCATCCCTGTACCGCTGCAGAAATTGATCGCCCAGCGGCCGCTCTCCGGCGACGGCATGCCGGTCAGCAGCGCGTCGATCACGCGCCACTTGTAGTGGATCGACCCGGCGACCGGCACACGGTATTCATCCTGGATCACGAACGCCGCATCGGGATGATCGATCGTGAAGGTCGCGTTGTCGGGCCACGCGGTCAGGTCGATGCCGAGCGGTCGGCGGCTGCGAAACCGCCGCAACAACACCACCGCGCCGCGCACGGCGCCAAGCGCCGGCAGCGCGCCGCCCGCATGCCAGCGCAGCCGCGGATGCCGCGCGCAATGTGCATCGAACGTCGCTTCGAAACCGCGCGTGCATGCGTGCGCGGGCCACTCGTCCTTCACCGACATCACGATGCATTCGCGCGGATGCGCATCGAGAAAGCGCGTGCAGTCCGCGAGCACGTCGTCGAACGACATGCCGAGCGCGATCCCGCCGTGATGAATGTCGAACGTATCGCACCGATGCCGGCACCGGATGTCGAGGAGGCGCACGCCGTGCGCGAGCTGCGCGTCGAGCGGCGCGCGCTGCGTGCGCACGAGCGGATCGTCGACCGTATACGCACAAGTGTCATGGCTGCCCGGTAGGGTCAGCGTAGGCAGCGGCCGCGCGTCGTCGAGCGCCGACATCCAGTCGGCCAGCGGCGTGGGGGCTTCGAGTCGCGAAGGGATCATGAATCGATGACTGACAAGGAAAGAAAAACGTGGGTGACGGCGTCGGATGTCGCCGTGCGGGCCGGCGTGTCGCGCTCCGCGGTGTCGCGCGCGTTCTCGCCGACGGCGAGCATCGCGCCCGAAACGCGCGAACGCGTGATGGCGGCCGCGCGCGCGCTCGGCTACCAGGTCAACCTGATCGCGCGCGACATGATCACGCAGCGCAGCAGCATGATCGGCGTCGTGACGGCCGGGTTCGAGAATCCGTTCCGCGCGCGGCTGCTGTCGGACCTGATGGCGGCGCTCGGCCAGCGCGCTTTCACGCCGCTCGTGACCAACGCCGACGACCCGCATCAGGTCCGGCAATCGCTCGAACGTTTGCTCAGCTATCGGATCGCGGGCCTCGTGATGACGTCCGCGTCGCCGCCGCTGTCGGTCGCTCGGCAGTATCTCGACCACCGGATTCCCGTCGTGATGATCAATCGCGAAGCGGATCTGCCGGGCGCGGATGTCGTCGTCAGCGACAACGCGGCGGGGGCCGCCCACGCCGCGCAACGGCTCGTGCGGGCCGGCGCGCGCCGGCTCGCGTTCGTCGGCCCGCGTACCGCGAGCTACAGCGCGCGCTCGCGCGCGGATGCGTTCGAGCAGGGGCTGCAACGCGGTGACGCATTCGATGCGGCGCTCGTCCGCGTGATCGATACGCGCTCCGACACGCATGCGTGCGGCCTCGATGCCGCGCGGCAACTGTTCGCATCCGGCGAGCGCCCGGACGGCGTGTTCTGCTCGTCCGACCTGCTCGCGCTCGGCGTGATCGACGCCGCACGCGACGCATTCGGCCGGCGCGTGCCCGACGACCTGCGCGTGATCGGCTTCGACGACATCCCCGCCGCCGCATACGACGCCTATCGGCTCACGACATTGCGCCAGGATACGCAGGGCCTCGCGCACGCGGCCGTCGACCTGCTCGCCGACCGGATCCAGACGTTCGCCGGTGCGTCGCGCACGCGCGTCGTCCCGGTTACGGACGTGGTGCGGCATAGCTGCGGGTAACGCGCCGGGTCACTTCAGCCCGCCGGCGAAGCCGCGCAGCAGATAGCGCTGCACGTAGCCGGCCACGGCGAGCGTCGGCAGCGACGCCAGCAGCCCCGCGCTCATCAGGTCGCCCCAGTCGATGCCGTTCTCCGTCACGTAGCCGGCAATCGCGAGCGGCAGCGTGAAGCGGCTCGGCGTCGACACGAACAGCAGCGCGATCAGGAACTCGTTCCACGCGGCGATGAACACAAAGATCGCCGTCGCGATCAGCCCCGGCGCGCACAGCGGCAGCACGATCTGCACGAGCCGCCGCGCGGGCCCCGCGCCGTCGATGCACGCGGCTTCCTCGTATTCGACCGGCACGTCGCGCACGAACGCGAGCAGCATCCAGATCGCCATCGGCAGCGCGTAGATCTGGTAAGCGAGCATCAGCCCGGGCGTCGAGTCGAGCAGATGCAGCCGCTTCGCGAGCGCGAACAGCGGCACGGCGATCGTGATCGGCGGCATCAGCTTCAGCGCCAGCACGAGCATCAGGAACAGCAGGTCGAGCCGCGCCGGAAACCGCAGCCGCACGAGTGCATACGCGGCCGGAAACGCGAGCGTCAGCGCGAGCAGCGTCGTGCCGAACCCGACCACCAGCGAATTGGCGAGCGGCGCGCCGATGCCGTTCGACCATACCGACACGAAATGCTCGAGCGTCGGCGCGGCCGGCCAGATCCGCAGCGGATGATCGAGGCGTTCGAGCGTCGGCATGAACGCCGCGCCGGCCATCCACAGGCACGGCAGCAGCAACAGCGCGAGCGCGACGACGCGCAGCCCCCATGGCGCCGCGCGACCGAAGGCGGCGCCCGTTCGCGCGTGCGCGATGCCTGCGGATCGCGCCGTCATGCGCGCCGCTTGCGAACCGTCTGCCATACGTACCCCGAAACCAGCAGCGCGGACGCCGCGAGCATCAACACCGACGCGGCACTCGCCGGCCCGACGTTGAAGAAGCGAAAGCCCGTGTCGTAGATGTAGGTCGACAGCGTCTGCGTCGCGTTGCCCGGGCCGCCGCCCGTCAGCGCATAGACCTTGTCGAACAGCTTGAACGTGTCGATCGAGCGCAGCAGCAGCGCGAGGCCGATCTGCGGCGCCGCGAGCGGCAGCGTGATGTCGCGCAGGCACTGCCATTCGCTCGCGCCGTCGGTGCGCGCGGCTTCGTACAGTTCCTGCGGGATCGATTGCAGCCCGGCCAGCACGATCAGGAACGCCATCGGCGTCCACTGCCACACGTCGACGAGCGCGAGCGACCACAACGCGAGATGCGAATCGGACAGCCAGCGCACGCCTTCGATGCCGAACGCGGCGAGCAGCGCGTTCAGGAAGCCGTCGAAGTTGAGCCAGTTGCGCCAGATCGCCGAGCACACGAGCGTGGAGAGCATCATCGGCAGGATCGCGAGCGGCAGCGCGATGCGCCGCCCCGGAAACGTGCGCACGAACAGCAGCGCGAGGCCGAAGCCGAGCGCGACTTGGGCGAGCGACGCCACGATCGTGAAGCGCAGCGTGTTGCCGAAGCCGGCCGCGAACGCATCGTCGCCGAGCACCGTGCGATAGTTCGCGAGCCCGGCGAACGTGCGTCGGCCAGCCGCATAGTCGACCTGGCAGAACGAGTCGACCAGCACCTGCGCGACCGGGTACAGCGCGAGCGCGGCCAGCACCAGCAGCGCTGGGCCGAGCAGCGCGACGAACGGCAGGCTGCGGCCGAGGGCTTTCATGCGCGGATTCCGGGCGATGCGCGACGGCGGGCCGTCACTTGCCGGCCGCGGCCATCGCCTGCGCGATCTTCTGCTGCGCCTGACGCAGCGCGGCGTCGGGTGCGGCCTGCCCGGTCAGCGCGAGCTGCAGCTGATCGCCGAGAATGCTCTCGACCTGCTGCCAGTCCTTCACGCGCGGCCGCGCACGGCCGGCCTCGAGCGCCTTCAGCTGATCGGGATACCAGCGGTATTGGCGCACCAGCGCAGGATCGGCGAACACGCTGCGGCGCGTCGGCGGAATGCCGATCCCGGCGAGGCGCGTCTGCGTGTCGCGCGAACTCAGGTAGCTCAGGAAATCCTGCGCGAGCTTCGCGTGCGGCGCATCCTTCGGAATGCCCATCTGCCAGATGCCGAGCATCGGTGCGGGGCCCGCCGTCTGCCCGGGCGGCGGCTGCAGCGCGATCTGCCCGACCACGCGCGACTGCTTCGGATCGTCGAGCGCCGGAATCCACGCCGGCCACACTTCGATCGACTGCGCGGCCGTGCCGCGCTGCAGTGCATCGCGCACTTCGGCGGCGCCGTACACGTCGACGTCCTTCGGCGCGGACGCCTTCAGCGCGAGGAAGGTCTTCAGCGCGGCCTGCGACTCGCGCGAATCGATCGTCACGTTGCCGGCACGGTCGAACACGTCACCGCCGTAGGCCCACAGGATCGGCAGGAAACCCGTCACGACCGGGTTGCCCTTCGTGCCACGGAACACGACGCCGGATACGTTCTTGTCTGCACCGCCGACGGTCTGCGCGATCTTCAGCACGTCGTCCCAGTTGCGCGGCGGCTGCAGCTTGTACTTCGCGAGCAGGTCCTTCCGGTAAGCGAACATCTCGACGTTGCCGACGATCGGCAGCGCGTACAGCGCGCCCGCCGCGTTGCGGCCGAGCGCGACCGCGGACGGCACCAGATCGGCATCGGCGAGCGACGCCGGCAGCGGCTTCAGCCAGCCGTTGCCGATGAATTCGGGCGCCCACGTGTCGTCCATCATCACGAGGTCGTACGTGCCGGTGCCTTCGCGCATCGACAGCTTCAGCTTCTGGTACAGGTTCGCGTTCGGCAGCTTGAGCAGCTCGATGTCGGTGCCCGGATGCAGTTTGGCGAAGCCGGCGACGGCGTCGGCCAGCCCCTTGCCGTAGATGTCGTCGCGGCCCGCGATGACGAGATCCGCCGCGAAGGCGTGCGAGGCGGCAAAGGACAGCGCAACGGCGGCGGACAGCGCGCGCAGGCGGCTCAACAAGGTCATGAGGTCTCTCTCGATCGGCGTGGTGACGGGTCGGCCTCGCGTTGCACACGTGTGCAACGCGGGCGACGCTTCGGGCGGCCTGAAGCGAACGCCATTGTTCACGTCGATCGTTAAGAATTTGTGGCACGCGGCAGGACCGGCCGCCGGCGCAGCCGGCCGCGCCTGCCCGGGCCGGCGCGCGCGCCGTCAGAAGTTCACGCGAATCCCGGCCATCACCGCGAGCTGGCGGCTCGAATTGCTGTTCGCGAGCACCGGAATCTGCGCGTAGTTCGCCGCGTTGCCGTTCGCATCGGTGCCGAGCCCGGCGCCGCTCGCGATCTGGCCGATCGCCACCGCGTACAGCGCGGTGCGCTTCGACAGGCTGTAGTTCGTGCCGACGTTGATCTGGTGGAACCGCGTCGTGCCGCGCCCGTCGGTGTGCGCGGCATTGAAGAGGTAGGCGACGCCGCCCTGCAGCGCCGGCGTGAACATGTACGTGACGTTCAGCTCGCCGATGTCGAACGTGAACGCCTGCGTGCGCGGCTGCGCGTCGGTCGAGAAATAGCGGCTGTCGCCCAGGCGCGTGTGTGTGTAGGTCAGCGCGAGCGTCGCCGCGCCGAGCGTCACGGAGCCGCCCGCGCCGAACGCGCGCATCGAGCCGGCGTCCTGCAGCAGGCAGTACATCGCGCCGGGGTTGCTGCACGCGAAGTCGCCGATATAGCCGCTCGCGCCGCCGAGCGCAGCGTCGAGCGGCTGGTGCAGGTCGAGATAGCCGACCGAGAACGCGATCGGCGCGCGGGTATAGGTCGCCGCGACCGCATAGCCGCGCTTCGCGGAAAAGTCGCCGGCCTGCCCGCCGAAGCTGAACGTGCCGCCGACCGTCAGGCCGTGGAAGTCCGCGCTGGTGAACTTCACCGCGTTGTTGAAGTTGAACGCGGCATTCAGGTTGTCGACGTCGCCGAGATGCGAGCCGTACGGCGTCGCCCAGTTGTTGCTCGACACATAGGCGCCGAGCATGTCCGTGTACGAGTCGTATTGCCGGCCGAGGCCGAGCGTGCCGATCCCGTCCTGGCGCAGCCCGACCCACGCCTGCCGGCTGAACGCGGTGCCGCCCTGCAGCGCCTGCCCGTTCGCGGACAGGAACTGCTGCTCGAGCGAAAACACCGCGTCGAGCCCGCCGCCGAGCGGCTCGGCGCCCTGGAAGCCGAAGCGGGACGGCACGAGGTTGCCGCCGCCCATCTGCCACGCATGGCCGCCGCCCGTGCTGCCGTCGGCGCGCGTGAACTGCTGGTTCGTCGAATAGATGATGCCGGTGTCCACGGTGCCGTACAGCGTCACGCTGCCGGAGGTCTGCGCGTGCGCGTGCATGCAACCCAGCGTGGCCGCGGCCGCGGCCAGTCGTCGTCCGATCTTCATGTCCCGTCCCTCTGTTGTCATCGATTCGCAGTGCAGACCGATGGCGTTGTCGATATGCGTGACGGGACTCTATCCAGCGAAAATTCGGGACCTCTATCCCAAATCAGCAAATGGTAAAGCGATCGGGTATCACCCGATGACGCGCGGCGGCACCGCCGCGGCGCAAAGACGTCATTCGGGACGCAAGGTCTGCGACGGCAGCTCGCCGAACAGGTCGCGATACTCGCGCGCGAAATAGCCCAGATGCGTGAAGCCCCAGCTCGCGGCGGCCTCGCCCACGCCGAGCTGATGCGCGCACGTGGTGCGCAGCAGGCGCCGCACCGCGTTCAGCCGGATCGTGCGCAGATAGCCGACGGGCGCGACGTCGGCGACGCGCTGGAAGCTCGTCTGCAGCGTACGGCGGCTGCAGCGCAGCGCGCGGCACAGTTCGAGCACGGTCACGGGTTCCTCGGGCCGGTCGCGCAGATGCTTCTCGCAACGGCTGACGATATCGCTGTACGTAGCGTGCGTGATGTCGCGGCGCTCGACGCCGATGCCCTGGTCGAGCGCATCGAGGAACATGCCGAGCATCGCGTCGCGGAACATCTTGCGGGTGGCCGCGTATTCGAGACAGCCGGGATTGCGCTGCGCGTCGTCGATCAGCGACGACAGCCGCGCGCCGAGCGCGACGCCCTGCTCGTCCGACAGCCGCGTGACGTGCCGCAGCTTGCGCGCGCCGGCCGCGCCGAATTCGGCTTCGCACAGCTCGTCGACCATGTCCGATGCGGCGCTGATCCCGACCAGCCCCATCCCTTCCGGCGTATGGAATTCGAAATCCTCGCCGGCGCGCAGCGCGAGCAGCGCATAGCCGTCGACCGGCTGGCCCTGGAACGTGCCGGCGAGCGGCACCGACAACGGCACCGCGAGCGACGTGCGCCGGGCCGGCGCGAGGCCGGTTTGCGCGACACGCCGGTTGGTCGTCTCGCGGAAGAAATGGAAGTCGTCGTACAGCACCTGCGTGACGGTGCCCCTGAACCGGCCCGGCGTCATCTGGCGGTAGACCTGATGCCAACCGGCGATCGCGAGCCCGTGGTCATGCACGTCTTCGTGTGAGCGTGACTGGAACAGCATCGGCGTCTCCGGTAAAACCCTGAATCCTCGTTGCGGCCGCACGGCTCGCAGCGGTACAGCTTACCCCCGCAAAATTCCGCGCAGTGCGGTTTCGAATGCAAGACAGGCCGCCGACAGCGCGGCGGCCTGCTCGCCGGTGAGGCGGACATAGCGGCGAAACGACGGCATCCGGTTCACGACCTCGCTGCCGCCGAACGGCACGACGGCAAGCGTCCAGCGTCCGTCGTGCGCGACGATCGTGCAGTCGGTCAGATGCAGCGGGCGCAGCGCGTCGGCGAGCGACGGCTGCGCGACGAGGGCGGCCACCGCGCGCGCGAATGCGGGGTCGCATCCCCGCTCGGGTTCGGCCGCGACGCCGGTGCGCCACAGCCAGCCGGTTTGCAGCACGCGTGCGCGGCCCTCTGCAGCGGGACCGTGCGCGGCGACCGTCACCTGTGTGCTGACCGTATGCATCAGGAACTGCCGCTCGATGCGTTCGTCGACGCGCACGCGCACGCCGTTCGGCAGCCGGGCCAGGGTGTCGGCCGCGGCGCCGTTCGCATCGCGCGCCGCACCGAGATCGGCCAGCACGCGCGCGGCGATCGCGCCAGGCCGGTGGCCGGGCGGCAGTGTGTCGGGCGCCGTGCGCCACCGGGTGAACGCGAGCTTCACGACGCGACGTGCTCGCGACGCAGCACTTCCTCGACCGGCACCGGCTTGAACGGATGCCGGCGCTGCACGACGAGCGTCCAGAACAGCGCATACAGCGCGGTGAGCCCGAGCATCGCGCCGAACGGTACGTAGATGTCGCGCGCGTTCATGCCGGGCGGCGTGATGTACCAGATCGCGAGCACGATGCCGACGCTCGATACGATCTGCGGCAGCGGGAACAGCGGCGAACGGTACGGGCGCGGCAGGTCGGGACGGCGGATGCGCAGCATCACGACCGACGCGGTGACGAGCAGGTACGCGGTGCCCCATGCGCAGGTCGCGGCGAGCACGAGGTGCAGGATGCTGTCGAGGTTGCCGTGGATCAGCCATGCGTGCGCGATCGGCACGATCGCGGCCGCGACGATGCCGACCACCGGCGTCTTGAAGCGCGGATGCAGATACGCGAAGCAGCGCGGCAGCGCGCCGTCGATCGCCATCCCGTACAGGATGCGCGGCAGCCCGGCCATCAGCGTGTTGATCGTCGCGGCGCCCGCGCACAGGAACGCGATGCCGAACCACACGCGGCCGAAGGGCCCCAGCACCTGCAGCGCGAACGCGGGAATCGCGCCCGGCGTGTCGAGCAGGTGCGTCAGGCCGTCGGGGCTGACCGGCACGTTCGCGACCTGGCGACGGATCGCCGCGCCATACAGGAACATGCAGATCGCGACGCCGACGAGGCCGAGCGCCATCGCGCGCGGAATCGTGCGGCCCGGCGCCTTCATTTCCGGCGCGAGCGGCGTGACGAACTCGCAGCCGACAAACATGAACATCGCCATCCCGACCAGCGACAGCACGGCCGGCACCGACGTGCCGACTTCCGAGCCGCCGAACCAGCCGTCGAGATGCACGGCGGGCGCCGCGGCGAGGCCGAGGATCCCGAAGATCATCAGCGACAGCCACATGCCGGCCGTCAGCACGATCTCGAGCTTGCTGAACACCTTGACGCCGATGATGTTGGTAATCGCGAACATGACCACGAGGCCGACGCCGACGAGCCACGCGCTGTTGTGCTTCTCGAGCGCGGCGTTCAGCGACTCGAAGTTCACGAGCGCCATGATGCCGCTCAGGATCGTCTCCGCCGTGCCGGCGAACACGTGTACGAGGAAATACGCGGAAATCGTGCCGGTGATCGCCCAGAAGCGGCCAAGCCCGCACGACAGGTAATCGTAAACCGAGCCGGCCGTGGGCAGCATCGCGGCGGCTTCGGAGAACGTCGTCGCCTGCGCCTGCATCATCACGAACGCGATGATCATCGCGACCGCGAACGCCCAGCCGCCCATCCCGAAGCCCGACGTCGCGGTGAGGATCACCGGGCTCGCCATGATGAGGCCGACGGCACTCGCCAGCGCCGTTGGAAAACCGACCGCGCCCGCCGTCAGCACCGTGCCGCCGCCCGCTTCAGCCGGCCCACCGGCGGGCGTTTCGCCCGCGGCGCCGGTCACTCCAGACCATCCCGACATCCTCGTCTCCTTGCTGTTTCGGCCGGCGCCGCCGCTGCGGCGCCCGTTCCGTGCTTCGCGGCCGGCCCGGGGCAGCGCATCAGCGCTTCGACCCCAGGCCGCTGTCGATCAAACTTGATCCGATGTCGAAAAAATACGCAGGCAAAATAATTCGGTCATAGCGCAAATCGGCAAAACGGCGGTGGGAACGGGTAATCCCGCCCTCCACCGCCGGTTCGTCGTCACGCGGTCACGACATCACGCCCTCACGCGAACGGCACGGCCTCGAAGCCCGCCGCGAGCGCATCGACGATCCGGTCGAGCGGCTCGCGCTGGATCACGAGCGGCGGCGACAGGATGATCTTCGTGCCGACCGGACGCACCAGCACGCCGTGCTCGCGCGCCACTTCCGCGACCGCGTTCGCATAGCCGGACAGCGGGTCGATCGGCTCGCGGGTGTCCTTGTTCGCGACGAGATCGAGCGCGAGCATCAGCCCCTTGCCGCGCACCTCGCCGACCGCCGCGAAGCGTTCCGGAAACGACCGCAGCGCTTCGAGCAGATACGCGCCCTGCTTCGCCGCGTTCGCCGGCAGGTCTTCCTTCACGACGATGTCGAGGCTCGCGATCGCGGCCGCGCACGCAACCGGGTGCCCGGCGTACGTGTAGCCGTGCATGATCGCGCCGCCGAAGTCCGCGTTCGCGGCGAATGCGTCCTCGATCCGCGCGTTCACGGCCGTCGCGCCGAGCGGCACGTAGCCGGACGAGATCCCCTTCGCGAGACACATGATGTCAGGGCGCACGCCCCAGCCGCGGCTGCCGAACATGCTGCCGCTGCGGCCGAAGCCCGTCACGACTTCGTCGGCGATCAGCAGCACGCCGTAGCGGTCGCACACCTCGCGCACGAGCGGCCAGTAGTTGGCCGGCGGCACGATCACGCCGCCCGCGCCCTGCACCGGTTCGGCGATGAAGGCGGCAACCGTGTCGGGGCTCTGGAACTGGATCTCGCGCTCCAGCAGTTCCGCGCAGATCCGGCCGAGTTCCTCCGGATCCTGAGTGAACGGGTTGCGGTACAGCCACGGCGTCTCGACGTGGAAACAGCCGGGCAGGTTCGGTTCGTAGTTGCGGCGAAACACCGTATTGCCGTTCACCGACGCGCCGCCGAAGTGCGTGCCGTGATAGCCCTGCTTCAGCGAGATGAACTTCGTGCGGTCGGCCTGGCCGCGCACCTTCCAGTACTGGCGCGCGATCTTCAGCGCGGTCTCGATCGAGTCGGAGCCGCCCGAGCTGTACAGCACGCGGCGCATCCCTTCCGGTTCGAGCATGTCGATCAGCTTCTTCGACAGCTCTTCCGCACGCGGATGCGAGATGCCGTCGAACAGCTGGAAGTATTCGAGTTCGTCGAGCTGACGCACGATCGCATCCTTCACTTCCTGGCGGTTGTGCCCGACGTTCACGTTCCACAGGCCCGCCACGCCGTCGACGAGCTGCCGGCCGGTTTCGTCGAACACGTAGCAGCCGTCGCCGCGCACGATGCGGATCGGCTTGCGCTGTTTCATTTCGTTCGGGTGCAGCATCGGGTGCCAGAACTTCGCTTCGTTGTAGCTCATTGCAATCTCCACTTTCGGATCGGTCGAACCTCGATCGCTCGGGTTCGCGGTTGCCGGCGTTGGCGCCGCGCGTCAGTGCGCGATGCAGACGGATTTGGTTTCGGTGAAGCCTTCGATCGCGTATTGGCCGAACTCGCGGCCGATGCCCGACTGCTTGTAGCCGCCGAACGGCATCGACGGATCGAGCGGAATGTGACAGTTCACCCACACGGTGCCCGCCTCGATCCGCGGCACGAGGTTCATCACGCGCTTCAGGTCGTTGCTCCAGATGCTCGCGGCGAGGCCGTACGGCGACGCATTCGCGAGCCGCACCGCGTCGGCCGCATCGTCGAACGGCAGGACGACGATCACCGGGCCGAACACCTCGTCGCGCACGATCGCGCTGTCCGGATGCGGATCGGCGATCACGGCCGGCTTCACGTAGTAGCCGGGCAGGTCGTCGGCCGGCGTGCCGCCCGCGAGGAACGTGAGGCCCGCGCGGCGCGCGCCTTCGATGTGCTGGATGACCTTGTCGCGATGGTGCGCGGAGACCAGCGGATTGATCTGCGCGGTCGTGTCGAGGCCCGCGCCGAGCTTCATCGACTGCGCGACGCCCGCGAGGCCGTCCGCGAGCTGCGCGAACTTGCTGCGGTGCACGTAGATGCGCGACGCGGCCGCACACACCTGCCCCTGGTTGAAGAACGCGCCGGCGGCGACGCCGTCGAGCGCCTGCGCGACGTCGACGTCGTCGAGCATCACGATCGGATTCTTGCCGCCGAGTTCGAGCGAGAAGCGCGTCATGTTCTGCACGGCCGCCGCGCCGACCAGCTTGCCGGTCGCGGTCGAGCCGGTGAACGAGATCTTCGCGATCGACGGGTGGCTCGACAGCGCGGCGCCGCACGTGCGGCCGCCGGTGACGACGTTGAACACGCCGGGCGGCACGCCCGCCTCGCGGGCGAGTTCGGCGAGGCGCAGCGCGGTGAGCGGCGTTTCCGGCGACGGCTTCAGCACGATCGTGCAGCCGGCCGCGAGCGCCGGAATCAGCTTCCACACCGCGATCATCAGCGGGAAATTCCACGGCACGATCGCGGCGACCACGCCGACGGGCTCCTTGCGCGTATAGGCCGTATAGCGCGCGCCGGGCGGGAACGGGATCGACACGTCGAGCGTCTGGCCGGTGATCTTGGTCGCCCAGCCGGCCATGTAGCGCACGTATTCGACGCTCGCGCCCACTTCGATCGCGCGCGACACGTGGATCGACTTGCCCTGGTTCAGCGTTTCGAGCTGCGCGAGGGTTTCGGCGTCGGCTTCGATCAGGTCAGCGAGCCTCAGCAGGATGCGCTCGCGCTCGGCCGGGCGCAGCCCGCTCCATACGCGAGTGTCGAATGCGTGTTTCGCGCTTGCGACCGCGCGATCGACGTCGTGCGCGTCGGCATCCGCCACCGTCGCGAGCCGCTCGCCGGTCGCCGGGTCGTACACGTCGAGCCGCGCGGCCGAGTGCGCGGGCTGCATCGCGCCGTCGATGAAAAGGCCGAAGTCGCGTGCGACGAAGGTGCGCACAGTGTCGCTGACGGCGACGAAGTTCGTGGTGCTCATGGGCATCTCGATGATTGTCGTGGCTGGGCCGCGTGCGCTCGGGCATGCGGGCGTCGACCCACTGTATCGACGGGGGATCGCGCCCGGTGAGCGCAAATTGGCAGCGCGTGGGGGATCGAAACGTGGGGGACGCGGAACGTGGAATGGCAGCGTGCGAACGCCGCGCTATCGTCGGATGAATGCGCGGCGTGAAGGCGGCGTGAAGGCGGCGTGAAGGCGGCGCGGAGGCGGCGCGGAGGCGGCGTGAAGGCGGAAGCGGAGGCGGAGGCGGAGGCGGAGGCGGAAGCGGAAGCGGAAGCGGAAGCGGAAGCGGAAGCGGAAGCGGTAGCGGTAGCGGTAGCGGTAGCGGTAGCGGTAGCGGTAGCGGTAGCGGTAGCGGTAGCGGTAGCGGAAGCGGAAAAATTACAGGAACAACGCGCCGACCAGCTCCGTGCGGTTCGACACGCCGAGCTTCCGGTACATGCGCATCAGGTGCGTCTTGATGGTCGGCTGGCCAAGCGCGAGATCGCGTGCGATCTCCTTGTTCGAGCGGCCGTCGCGCACGAGTCGTGCGATCTGTTCCTCGCGGTAGGTCAGCCGCTCCTCGCAGCCGATCCGGTGGATCCCGCGCCGCGCACGCAGCAACGGGGCCAGCGCCGCTTCGGCGACGGGCTGCAGCCGCGCCAGCGCGTCGACCTCGCCCGGCGCGAACCGGCCCGCCGTGCTGTTGCCGTGCGTATCGCCTTGTGCGAAGCGCAGCAGCGAAAACGCGCCGACGGTGCGGCCCGCGTCGTCGCGCAGCCAGATCTCGACGACGTCGGCGACATCGTGCCGCCGCAGGAAGCGGGTCCAGTACGCGGACGCGGCGCGTCTTTCGTCAGGCAATTGGGAAGCGAGCGTCACGACCGCGCGAACACCCGCCGCGCAGAGCGACGGATGCAGCGGATCGAGCATCCGGTAGCGCGCGAGGTAGGTGCGATGCATCGACTCCGGCATGCCGAACAGCTCGAAATCGGCCGGCTCGCCGCTCAGGTCGAGCCGGTAGAACACGATCGCGGACGGGCTCGCGAATGCATCGAACGCAGCGACGCACGCGCGCAGCGCGCGCTGCCAGTCGGCGGCTTCGTGGTCGGCGGGAACGGATGGGGTCGGCATGATGGGAGCGGCCGGCGGCCGAACGCGTCGAAGTTCGGACCAGCCTACCGGCGCCGAAATGGCCCGGTGAGCCCAAATCGGCAATTCGTCAGCGGGCGGCGGGTAGCGCGCCCGCCCCAGTCAGTGCGCGTTCGCGGCGAACGTGTCGCAGGCGCTCACTTCGCCCGCTTCCATCCCGCGCCGCAGCCAGTACACGCGCTGTTCGCTCGTGCCGTGCGTGAAGCTTTCCGGCACGACGTGGCCCTGGCCTTGCTGCTGCAGCCGATCGTCGCCGATCGCGGCCGCCGCCTTCAGCCCCTGTTCGAAATCGCCGGGTTCCATCAGCCGCTGGTTCGCGCGCTCCGCGTTGTTCGCCCATACGCCGGCGAAGCAGTCGGCCTGCAATTCCATCCGCACCGACAGCGCGTTCGAGCGCGCCTGGCTCGAACGGCGGCGCGCGGCATCGACCTTGTCGGAAATGCCGAGCAGGTTCTGCACGTGATGGCCGACTTCGTGCGCGATCACGTAGGCCTGCGCGAAATCGCCGCCCGCGCCGAACCGCTTGCGCAATTCGTCATAGAAACCGAGATCGATATACACCTTGTGGTCGGCCGGACAGTAGAACGGCCCCATCGCGGTCTGGCCGGTGCCGCACGCGGTCGGCGTCGAGTTGGTGAACATCACGAGCTTCGGCGACTCGTACTGCGCATGCAACTGGGTGTTGAAGACGCCCGTCCACGTGCGCTCGATATTGCCGAGCACCTTGCGCGTGAACACCGCGCCGGGATCGTTCGCCGGCGCGCCCTGGTGCTGCGTGGGCGCGGGCTGCGCCTGCTGCTGCCGGCCCTGCAGCGCCGACGCGCCTTCGAGCACGACGCGCGGGTCGATCCCGAAGAAATATGATGCGGCCAGCGCCACCACGATCGTGCCGATGCCGATCGTCGCGCGCCCGCCGCCGAACCCGCCACCGCCGCGTCGATCCTCGACGTTCACGCTTTCTCTTTCGTCGTCCAGCCTCATTGCCGGCCCCTCCCTGCTCTTGTCTGATGGTCCGGCCGCGCAATGCGCAACCAGGTGCTCCGCCGCTGCGACCGGCGCGATCGGCGAATGCGATGGATCCGTATCGGGCGCACGTTCACGCCGATATTGCCGCCTGCCGTTCCGCTTGCACGACGGAATCGGCCGGCGCGCCGCGCCGGTGCGCGGGCTCGCCCGCGCTACGCCCGTGCTATTTTGCCGGGCTTTTGCGACTTGTCGCAAAAATACGGAGGATAGAGCGATTCGGCGCCGATGATCGTCAGCCTTTGCAAAATGGCCGAGATCCGGCGGCTGGCCCGGTGCCGCGCGCAACCGTCGGCCGTCCGGCCGGTACACGTTCATCCTTTCGGCGGATACCGGCGTGCGTCGACGCCGCCTAAAGTGACCGGAAACGACACCCTTCCGGAGCATGACATGACGCACCCGCAACCCCGAACGATCGCGATCACCGGCGCAGGCACCGGCATCGGCGCCGCGTGCGCGCGCCGCTTCGCCGCCCGCGGCGAGCGCGTCGTCTTGATCGGGCGACGCCGGGCGCCGCTCGACGCGCTCGCCGCCGAGACGGGCGGCCTCGCACTCGCCGGCGACGCCGCGAGCACGGCCGAGTGGGCCCGCTTCCTGCCGGAGATCGCCGAACGCTTCGGCCCCGTCGACGCGCTCGTCGCGTGCGCGGGCGGCCACGGCCTCGGCCGCGCGGACGAAACCGACGACGCGCAATGGCGCGACGCGATGCACGCGAATCTCGACACCGCGTTCGTCAGCGCACGCGCGTGCCTGCCCGACCTGATCGCGCAGCGCGGCAGCATCGTGCTGGTCGCGTCGATCGCCGCACTCGCGGCCGGGCCGGGCGTGTGCGGCTATACGGTCGGCAAGCATGCGCTGCTCGGGCTCGCGCGGTCGCTCGCACGCGACTACGGGCCGCACGGCGTCCGTGCGAACGCGGTGTGCCCAGGCTGGGTCCGCACGCCGATGGCCGATGCGGAAATGGCGCCGCTGATGTCCGCGTACGGCGACACGCTCGACGGCGCGTATGCGCGCGTAAGCGCCGACGTGCCGCTGCGGCGCGCGGCCGATCCGGACGAAATCGCGGCCGTGTGCGCGTTCCTCGCATCGCCCGACGCATCGTTCGTGACGGGCGCGACGCTCGTCGCCGACGGCGGCGCGATGGTCGTCGATGTGCCGACGCTCGCGTTCGACACGCTTTGACGCCGGGGCGCGAAGCGCCCGCACGATGCGTGCCCGAGTGCCACCGCGCGACGTGCCGCACACGTCGTCCGGCACGGCGTCGCCCGCGCCCAGCCCTGCACACGCGCTGCACGCGCCCCGCTCGTTTCCCGCCCCGGAAATCCGCTAACATCGACCGATCCCGCCGCCCTCGTGCGGCACCGCCTCACCGTTCGGACTTCGATGAACATCCGGTTTCTTGAAACCTTCGTCTGGCTCGCGAAGCTGGAGAACTTCCGGCTCACGGCCGAGAAACTGCACACGACGCAGGCGGCCGTGTCGAGCCGCATCGCGTCGCTTGAAGAGGCGTTCGACGTGCGGCTGTTCGACCGCAACACGCGCTCGGCCACGCTCACGCCCGCGGGCCGGCGCATGCTCGCGTACGCGGAGCGGATCGTGCGGCTCGACGGCGAGATGCGGCGCGACATCGACGCGGCGAGCGACGCCGGCCTGATCCGGATCGGCGTGATCGAGTCGATCGTGCACAGCTGGTTTCCGGCGCTGATGGCGCAATTGCGCGAGCGCTATCCGCGCCTCGACGTCGAGATCACGAGCGACACGACGCTGCACCTGATCCGCCTGCTCAGCACCGACGGCGTCGACCTGATCCTGCAGACCGACCCGGTGCCCGGCCCCGACTTCACGAACCTGCCGCTGTGCGAATTTCCGGTGCGCTGGGCGGCGAGCCCGCGTCTCGGGCTCGGCGGCGAACGGCTCGACGTCGCGCGGCTTGCCGCGTACCCGATCATCAGCTTTTCGCGCCACTCGGGGCCGCACGCGACGATCGAGCGGCTGTTCGCTGCTGTCGAGCGGCCGGCCAGCATCAACTGCATCACGTCGGTCGCCGCGATGATCCGGCTCGTCGCCGACGGTTTCGGCGTGGCCGCGCTGCCGCCCGCGATCATCGGGCGCGAACTGCAGGAAGGCGCGCTCGAACTGCTCGACGTGGAACCCGAATTCCCCGCGCTGCCGCTCGTCGCGTCGTATCGCACGCAGGGCCTGCCGGTCGCCGCGCGCATCGCGGAACTGGCGAGCGAAGTCGCGCGCGCGATGCCGGCCGCCGCGAGCCATGCGAAGCCGGCCGCATCGGCAAAGGCCGAGGCCGATTCCGTCGGCAAGGCCGCTGCCCGGCCAGCGACAAAGACCGGAACCGCGGCGGCAAAACGCACGCCGAAATCCGCGTCGCCCGCTGCTGCGGCGAAACGCCGTCCGCGCCGCTCATAAGAAAACCTGTTCACCGCGAATTTGTTTTCTTGTTGGACGGGCGCGGCCCGTCTTCGGGACACTGCGGTTCCTGACACACCCCGTCACAAGGAACCCGCAATGACCCGCCTTTCCCTTCCGCACGGCCAGCTCTGCGTCTGGACGGATATCGACCCCGCGCACGAAGCCGATTTCAACGCGTGGTACGACCGCGAGCACATGCAGGAGCGTGTCGCGATTCCCGGCTTCACGCATGCGCGGCGGTTTCGCGCGACCGACGGCGGCCCGCGCAAGTACCTCGCGCTGTACGTGACGGACACGCTCGACGTGTTCCGCGGCGATGCCTATCGGCGCGCGTTCACGCAGCAGAGCGCATGGTCGCTCGCGAACTTCGAACGCATGACGGGCACGCAGCGGCGGGTCGGCGACCTGACGATCGAGGCCGGCGATGGCGAAGGCATGCATCTCGCGCTGTTCGTGCTGCCGCCCGAACGCATCGACGTGCCGCACCTGCGCGAGCGCTTCGACGCGGCGCTGCGCGAACCCGGCATCCATGCGGCGCGGCTGTTCCGCACCGCGCCGGACCTGTCCGCGCCGATCGGCGCCGATGCCGCCACGCGTCCGGCCGCCGACGCGCTCGTCCTGATCGAAGGCAGCGACGCCGCGGCTACGCGCCGCGTCGCCGCCGCCATCGCCGGTCACGACGACGTGCGCACCTTCGACCTGATGTGGCGCGCCGCCGCGCCGCTGCCGGTGGCACGCGCCGAAACGCAGCAGGCCGCCGCCCTGCCGGCCTGAACGCCGGCTTCGCCGCCGGCGGCCTCCGTCATCCGCACGCGGGCGGCGCATCGGCCCGCGCGCGTACCCCCGTCATCCTTCACGACCTGCCCGACACCATGAGCACTCTCGCCCAGCCCGCCGCCCACGCGCCCCGCCGTGTCCGCAACAGCCGACTCGCGTCCGCGAGCATGATCGGCACGTCGCTCGAGTGGTACGACTTCACGATCTACAACACGCTCGCCGCGCTCGTCTTCAACCATCTGTTCTTTCCGTCGGTCGACCCGCTGGCCGGCACGATCCTCGCGTTCTCGACCTATGCGGTCGGCTACGTGTCGCGCCCGCTCGGCGGCTTCGTGTTCGGCAACCTCGGCGACCGCATCGGCCGCCGCGCGGTGCTGATGCTCACGCTCGTGCTGATGGGGGTGACGACGGCGCTGATGGGCGCGCTGCCGACCTATGCGCAGGCGGGCATCCTGAGCCCGATCCTGCTCGTCGCGCTGCGCTTCGTGCAGGGCGTCGCGCTCGGCGGCGAATGGGCCGGCGCGGTGCTGCTGTCGGTCGAGCACGGCGACCAGAAGCGGCGCGGGCTGTCCGCGTCGTGGACGCAGATGGGCCCGTCGTTCGGCACGCTGCTGGGCACCGGCTGCATCGCGCTCGTGACGCTGTCCACCACGTCCGACACCTTCCTGTCGTGGGGCTGGCGCGTGCCGTTCGCGGCCAGCGCGCTGCTCGTGGTGTTCGGCTTCTGGCTGCGCCGCGGCGTCGACGAAACGCCGCAATTCGAGCAGCTCGCCGAGTCGCACGCGACCGCCGAAGTGCCCGTCGCCGAAGTGCTGAAATGCCACTGGCGGCGCCTGCTGATCGCCGGCGGCTCGCGCATCGGCTCCGACGTGCTGTATGCGCTGATCGTCGTGTTCACGCTGACCTACGTGACGACCGTGCTGCACCTGTCGCGCCCCGTCGCACTGACGGCGGTGATGGTCGGCACGGCCTGCAACGCGCTCGCGGTGCCGTTCTTCGGCGCGCTGTCGGACCGCTTCGGGCGCCGTCCGGTGTACCTCGCCGGCGCGATCGCCGGCATCGTGTGGGCGTTCGTGTTCTTCACGATGCTCGACACGGCGCGGCCGGGGGCGATCGTCGCGGCCGTCGCGATCGGCCTCGTGATCCACGCGGTGATGTACGGCCCGCAAGGCGCGTTCGTCACCGAGCAGTTCCCGACGCGCGTACGTTATGCGGGCTCGTCGCTGGCGTACACGCTCGCCGGCATCGGCGGCGGCGGCTTCGCGCCGCTCGTGATCGCGACGCTGTTCCGCCAGACGGGGACGACGACGGCCGTGTCGCTGTACGTCACCGCGGCGCTCGTCGTGACCTCGATCGCGCTGCTCGCCGCGCGCGAGACCGCGCACCGTCCGCTCGCGGACTGAGCGCTCCGGTCGAGCGCGTCATTCGCCTCGTTCATTCGCACTTCAAACGGATACCCGCATGCAAGCCCTGTCGTTCAACGTGATGTCCCTGCAACGCGCGCCGGCACAGGTCGACGTCGAGATCGAACGCGTCGTGATCGCCGGCTGGGCAGGCCGCGATCCGGAAGCGATCCGCGCGCACATCGACGAACTCGCGGCGCTCGGCGTCGCGCCGCCGTCGACCACGCCGTGTTTCTATCGCGTAGCGTCCGCGCTGCTCACGCAGGCGCCGTCGATCGGCGTGCTCGGCGCGCGCTCGGGCGGCGAGATCGAGTGCGTGCTGATCGATAGCCCGGCCGGCACGCTGGTGACGGTCGGTTCCGATCATACGGATCGGGAAGTCGAAGCCTACGGCGTCGCGGTGTCGAAACAGGTGTGCGCGAAGCCGCTGGGCCGCGATGCCTGGCGCCACGCGGATATCGCCGATCACTGGGATGCGATCGAGATGCGTTCGTGGCTGGTCCGGCCCGGCGGCGAACGCGTCGCGTATCAGCATGGCGCGCTCAGCGGACTGCTCGCGCCGGAGGTGCTGTGGCAGCGCTTCGACGACCGGCGCACGATGCCCGAGCGCTGCGCGATGTTCGGCGGTACCGTCGCCGTGCACGGCGCGATCGCGGCGATGGGCGACGGTGATGCGTTCGAAATGGAACTGCACGATCCGGTGCTCGGACGCAGCCTGCGGCACCGGTATGCGCTCGAGGCGTTGCCGGTCGTGGCGTGACGGAGGGTCGCGCGTGCGCGGGCAATGAAAGGCATCAGCCGCATGCGCGCCTGCCGCCCGCCTTCGCCACCCGCCGTCATCGCAAGCACCCGAGCCCCGCGAGCGCCGCCTCCACCGCCGTATCGAGCGGCGTCACCGGCTCGCGGCCGAGCACTGCCGTCACGCGCGCGTTGTCCATCCGGAGCGGCTCGCGCCACAGATAACGCATCTCGATCATCTCGCGCATCGTCGTGACGAACGGCGCGGCGACCCACACGAGCCACCACGGAAAACGCCGCACCGTCGGCCGCATCCCGTGCCGCTGCGCGACGCGGCGCACGGCCTGCGCCATCTGCGTGCCGTCCGCGTCCCAATGACCGCCGAGATGAAAGCGCGCGAACGGCTCCAGCGTGTCGCGCCGCTCGATCAGCTCGACCATCGTGCGCGCGACGTCCGGCACGTACGCCCATTGATGGCCGACGCCCGGCCGTCCCGGCACGCTGATGGACGCCACCGGCCGCCCTGCCTTGACGAGCCCCTGCCCGAACCAGTTGTTGCCCGCGTGCGCCCCGAAGAAATCGCCGGCCCGCACGATGATCGTGCGGACGCCCTGCGCGGTCGCCGCCTGCAATCGCTGCTCCAGCGCGACGCGGATCGCGCCCTTGCGCGTCGTCGGATGCTGCGGGGCCTCTTCGCGCAACACCGGAAACGCGTCGGGACCGTAGTTGTAGAGGGTCCCCGGCAGCACGACGGTCGCCTGCGCCACCGTCGCCGCCGCGATCGTGTTGTCGATCATCGGCAACACCTGCCCGCTCCAGTTCCGGTAGCCGGGCGGGTTCACCGCATGCACGATCACGCTGCAGCCGCGCGCCGCGCGGATCACCGTCTCGCGGTCGAGCGCGTCGCCGCGCATCCATGCGATCCCGTCGCGCTCCACCGTCGCGACGTCGAGCCCGCGCTTGAGCGCGCGCACCTGCCAGCCGGCATCGCGCAACTGACGCGCGACCTCGCCGCCGATGCCTCCGCTCGCGCCGAGCACGAGTGCCTGTCGTTGCGTCCCGCCTGCGTTCGCCGTCATTGCCGTTCTCCGTGTATGAACCGTTGACAGCACGCATTCTGGCGCCCGGCCACCTAATAAGGAATTGCTGAACCCGATCGATCTGCTATACATTTATGCATGACCATCGATCTGAACTGGGAGCGCTACCGCACCTTCCTGGCCGTGCTGACGGAAGGCTCGCTGTCGGGCGCGGCGCGCGCGCTCGGCATCACGCAGCCGACGGCCGGCCGCCACGTCGCGGCGCTCGAGGCCGCATTCGGCCAGACGCTGTTCACGCGCTCGCCGTCGGGGCTGCTGCCGACCGAGGCGGCCCTCGCGCTGCGCGGCCATGCCGAGGCGCTGCGCAGCGCGGCGGCCGCGTTCGAGCGGGCGGCCGCGAGCCACGGCGCGGGCGTGCGCGGCACCGTGCGGATCTCGGCCAGCGACGTGATCGCGGTCGAGGTGCTGCCGCCGATGCTCGCGCAATTGCGGCGCGACCATCCGGGGCTCGTGATCGAACTGGTGGCGACCGACCGCATTCAGGACGTACTGAACCGGGAGGCCGACATCGCGGTGCGGATGGCGCCGCCCGCGCAGGACGCGCTCGTCGCGCGGCGCATCGGCGAGATCGACGTCGGACTGCATGCGCGCGACGACTACCTGGCGCGCAACGGCACACCGTCGACCATCGGCGAACTCGCCCATCACGCGCTGATCGGTTTCGATACGGTCACGCCGTTCATCCGCGCGGCCGGGCGCGGGATGCCGTTGTGGAAGCGCGAGGCGTTCGCGCTGCGCACCGACAGCAATCTCGCGCAACTTGCGATGATTCGCGCGGGCTACGGGATCGGCTTCTGCCAGAACGGGCTTGCGAAGCGCGATGCGCGGCTCGTGCGCGTGCTGCCGGACGGGCCCACGATGAAACTGGAAACCTGGGTGGTCATGCACGAGGATCTGCGCACGAGCCCGCGTTGCCGGGCCGTGTTCGATGCGTTGGCGAACGGGCTGCGCGCGTATGCCGACGGGACGGCGGACTAAGCCGTTCAAACCCGCGGCGCACGCGAAGCGCCGCCAATATGTGCGTTCCCGCCGACGCGCACCCCAGTTTCACATCAGCAACTGCCGCGACAGCACCTCGCGCGCCTGCGTGACCGTCTCGCGCTCGCCGGGCATCGGCGGCGTCAGCGAGAACACCGCGTCGGGCAGCGCCGGCAGCCGGTATTTCGCGCCGAGCCGCACGAGGCCCTCGCCGATCGCCGACGCGCACAGGCAGCCGACGCCGAGCCCCGCCGCGAGCATCGACTGCAGCCCCGCGACGCCCGACGCGCTGTGCACGAGCACGTACGGCGCGTGCTGCTCGTCGAGCGAGCGCAACGCGATCTGATGCATCATGCAATCGTCCGGCAGCAGCACGAGCGGCAACTGCTCGGGCAATTGCTCGGCGAGCGCCGGCGACGCAACCCACGACAGCGGCTCGCGCCGCAGCACCCAGCGCGTATCGGCCGACGCGGGCCGGAACGGACCGCTCGACAGGTTCATCACGACGCCGAGATCGATCTGCCCGCGCGCATGGGCGGCTTCGATCTCGGCGCTCTTCATCGCGCTCACGTGCAGGCTCAGTTGCGGGTAACACTCGCGCAGCCGCGCGAGCAGGCCCGCGACTTCATGCGTGCGGTAGTAGTCGGTGATCGCGACGCGCAACTCGCCCTTGATCGCCTGTCCGCGCAGCTCGTCGAACGCAGCCTCGTTCAGCGCGACGATGCGCCGTGCATGCTGCAACAGGCGCGCGCCGGCCGGCGTCGGCTCGACGCCGCGCTTGCTGCGCACGAACAGCGGCACGCCGGCGCGCGATTCGAGCTTGCGCACCTGCTCGCTGACCGTCGACTGCGACAGGTGCAGCCGCGGCGCGGCGGCCGTCAGGCTGCCGGCGTCCGCCACCGCCGCGAATGTGCGTAACTGATCCAGGTCGAAACCGCGCATCACCCCCTCCATCCATCGGATAACCCGATGGATGCTACCACCAATTCCCGCTTTTCCGAATCATCGGCGATCGCCAGAATATCGCTTCACCGCCGTCCCTGGATCCCGTTTCGACCGGATTCTGCACGTGGCCCTCATTCTTTCGGACTTCCGTTCATGACCGACAACACCCTCGCCCCTTGCACACCGGCCGGGGCGGCCGCCGCAGCATCGCCGCGCAGCCATCACGGCTGGGCGCTCGTGGTCCTGCTGGTCGGCGCCATTCTGCCGCCGCTCGACTACTTCATCGTGAATCTCGCG
Organism: Burkholderia sp. SIMBA_062; assembly: GCF_046534765.1. Taxonomy (NCBI): domain Bacteria; kingdom Pseudomonadati; phylum Pseudomonadota; class Betaproteobacteria; order Burkholderiales; family Burkholderiaceae; genus Burkholderia; species Burkholderia sp. SIMBA_062. The sequence goes on along the minus strand of NZ_JAWRYD010000017.1, from coordinate 29,790 downwards.
CTGCCGGCCATCCGCGACGGCATCGGCGCGCGTCCGGCCGAGCTGCAGCTCGTCGTGTCGGCCTACGCGTGTGCGAACGCGGTCGTGCAGATCACCGGCGGGCGGCTTGGCGACCTGTACGGCCGCAAGCGGATGTTCATGGTCGGGATGGCCGGCTTCGTCGTCGCATCGGCGCTGTGCGGGCTCGCCGGCAGCGGCGCGGTGCTGGTCGGCGGCCGCGTGCTGCAGGGCCTGTTCGCCGCGATCCTCGCGCCGCAGGTGCTCGCCACGATCCGCAGCGTGTTCAGCCCGCAGGAGCAGGTGCGCGTGATGGGCTTCTACGGTTTCGTGTTCGGCCTCGCGGCCGTGATCGGCCAGCTCGGCGGCGGCGCACTGATCAGCCTGCATCCGTTCGGGCTCGGCTGGCGTGCGATCTTCCTGGTCAATGTGCCGATCGGCATCCTCGCGCTGCTCGGCAGCTGGCGCTTTATCCCCGAGAGCCGGCCGCCGCGTGGCCAGCGCATCGACGTGCCCGGCACGGTGCTGCTGTCGCTGTTCCTGCTGATGCTCGTCTATCCGCTCACGCACGGGCGCGAGGCGGGCTGGCCGCTGTGGATGGTCGCGTGCGTCGTCGGTGCGCTGCCGATGCTCGGCGCGCTGCTGGCGGTCGAGGCGCGCCGGCTCGCCGGCGGCCGCGATGCGCTCCTCGACGTGCGCCTGCTGCGCAACCCGGTCGTCGCGCTCGGGCTCACGCTCGCGTTCCTGTTCTACATGCTGAGCGCATTCTTCCTGAGCTACGGGATCTATCTGCAGGGCTGCCTGAACTGGTCGCCGCTCGCATCGGGGCTCGCGATCCTGCCGCTCGGCATCGGCTTCCTCGCTAGCCCGTTGCTGATGCCGTGGCTCGTCGACCGGTTCGGCGGCTATCGCGTGCTCACGCTCGGCTTCGCGATGCTCGCGGCCGGCGTCGCGACCGCCGCCGTGCTGGCCGGCGAACATGCGCCCGGCGCGGGCTTCTATGCGGGCATCGCGGCGATCGGCGTCGGGCAAGGGCTCGTGCTGCCATCGGTCGTGCGGATCGTGCTCGCGGAAGTCGATGCGGCGCGCGCCGGGGTCGCCTCCGGCATGGTCACCGCGATGCTGCAGATCGGCGCGGCCGTCGGTGCGGCGACGCTCGGCGGATTGTTCTTCGCGCGGCTCGGCGCGCAGCCGGGGGCGCTCGACTACGTGCAGGGCTTCAGGACGGCGATGTGGGCGCTGACGGTCGTGCTGCTCGTGTGCGTCGCGCTGTCGGCCGCGTTGGGGCCGATGCATCGGCGGGCGCGGGCCCGCGCGTGATGGCGGCGGGCGCGGGGCACATCCTCGGTGGCGACACGGAAACGGTGCATGCGCGAGCGCTCGCCGGCATCGGGCTCACGGGTGATGCTTGAGCGGCGCGTGGCGCGCTTCCCATGCGGCCAGTTCGACGCGATAGCGCGCCAGCGCTTCGTCGTACAGGTCGAAAACGCACGGCGAGCAGCCGCTGTTGCAGCAGTCTTCCAGTTCAGGTTGTTCAGGCGGGGTGGGACGCGGATCGTCGTCCGGCGTATCCGCGGAGGCAGGCTTGGTCACGTCTTCATTCGGTCACATGAGGCTGAACGAACAGTATACGGTGATGGACTGCGACATGCAGGCACCCCGCCCGCGCGAGGCCATGCATTCGCGCGTCGACGACCGACCAACAGGAGCCGCGTCATGGCCGAAGCAGTGAATCCGCCGGAACTCTGGGCGCCGTTCGGCGCGTTCTCGATGGCCGTAGTCCAGGGCGACGGCCGGATCGTCCATCTGAAGGGACAGGTCGCACTCGATAGGGACGGACACGTCGTCGGTGCGGCCGACATGCGCGCGCAGGTCCGGCAAACGCTCGGCAACATTCGCGACGTGCTCGCCGCGATGGGCGGCCAGATGCGGGATGTGATCTCGCTGGTTCACTACGCGACCGACATCGACGCTTTCATGCAGGCCGGCGACATCCGCGAGACGTTCTTCGCCGAACCCTATCCCGTGACGACGACCGTCCAGGTCGAACGTCTCTACCGCCCCGATCTGCTGATCGAAATCGCGGCGATCGCGGAAATTCCGCGTGCGCGATTCCGGCTGCGTTGACGTCGTGCCCGGGCGCGATAGCCGGCCACCCGCTACGCCACGCGCCCGCTCACCGGAATCGATGCACCGGTGATCGCCTGCGCATCGGTCGACAGCAGGAACCCGATCGTCGCCGCGAGCTGTTCGGGCCGGACCCAGCGCGAGAAGTCCGCGTCCGGCATGTCCGCACGGTTCGGCGGCGTGTCGATGATGCTCGGCAGCAGCGCGTTCACGGTCACGCCGCGATCGAGCAGTTCCGCCGCCAGCGCCTCGGTGAGCCGCGCGACGCCCGCCTTGGCCGCCGCATACGCGCCCATTCCCGCGCCGGCCTTGAACGCCGCGCCCGCGCCGATGTTGACGATACGGCCGGCCGGACTCGCCACCAGGTACGGCAGCGCGGCCTTCGATGCGTTCAGCGCCGTCTTCACGTTCAGTTCGTACATGCGGTCCCACGTGGCTGCATCGCCGTCGGCGATCGTCTGCCATACGAACGCGCCCGCGATGTTCAGCAGCGCGTCGACCCGGCCGAATTCGCGATTCACGGTATCGAGCGCGCGCGCGGCCGCCTGCGGATCGACGAGGTCGATGCCGCCGATGCGCAGCGCATCGGCCGGCACGCCGGGCAACGCGTGCGCGTCCGTCGCCGCGCCGCGGCCGATCAGCGCGACGCGGGCGCCGCGCTGGCCGAGCCACGCGGCCGTGGCGACGCCGAGATGACCGAATCCGCCGGTGATCGCGACTACCTTGCCTTTCAGGTCGTGTTCCATCGATGTGCTCTCCTGAGTCTAGGGATGATTGCTGATGCGTAGTTAGGGGGCAATGCCGGCCGCGACACGGACGCGCCCGGCCGGCGGTTCGACAGCGTAGCGCCGTTCACGCTTGCTTGCGCATTGCGACGCATGCGTGGATGCCGGCCACGTCGGCGAGCCGACACGCCGGCACTGCACGCGTGCGCCACGCCCGGGCGGGCATAATGCCCGATCACGGTGCGCCGCGCGATGCATCATGATCGCGCCGGACCCTTGAACGGCGTGAGCCGTTTCCGTATCGAAACCCGAACCTCAACCCGTCTACCCCATGCAAGTAATCGTCGTTGGCACCGGCAAACTGGCAACCGAACTGCTCGGCTCGCACCGGCTCGACCCGTCAACCTGTCACGTAATGGCCTGGTCCGAGCATGCACGCACCGAGCCGCAACGTAGCGATGACGCCCGGCGTAGCGACGCGCGACGTAGCGACGCCCGATCGATCGTCGTGCACGCCGGGTCCGGCCGCGAACTGCCCGCCGCGATCGCATTCTGCCGGGCAACCGGTTCGCCGCTCGTCGAGCTGTCCACCGGCTCCGACCTCGAAACCGGATCGCACGACTTCCCCATCGTGCTCTGTCCGAATACGAACATCCTGATGCTCAAGTTCATGAGCATGCTGGAAACCAGCGGCCACCTGTTTCGCGACTGCCGCATCAGCGTGACGGAGTCGCACCAGGCCAGCAAGACATCCGTGCCCGGCACCGCGGTCGGCATCGGTCAATCGCTCGGCATTCCAGCGCAGGAGATCCGCTCCGTACGCGACCCGCACGAGCAGCGCGACGCATTGCAGATTCCCGACGATCAGCTCGGCCGCCATGCGTTCCACCGAATCCGCATCGAGGACGACGCGTGCAGCCTGCAGTTCGAATCCCGCGTGTACGGCGCGTCGCCTTACGCGGACGGCGTGTCGCGGATCGTCGAGGCCGTCCGGCGGCACGCGCTCGAACCTCGCCGGTATTCGATCGTCGAGTTCATTCACAACGGCTGGCTGTAGGCGCGGCACACGCGACGACGCCCGGGCCAGCCGCCGACGCGCCGGCCGGCGCACGCGACGGCCGCAATCGCGCCATCGTCGACGCTCGCGTCATGCGTCCCCCAGCACGGCCCCGCTCTCGGGCAACGTCGCGCCGCCATCGACGACGATCGTCTGCCCGGTGATGTACGCCGCGTCGGCCGACGCGAGAAACAGCATCGCGTTCGCGATGTCCTCCGGCTCGCCCATCCGCGCGAGCGGAATGTCGCGCGCGATCTGCGCAGTGACCGACGCATCGCCAAGATTGCCGGCCGCCGGCGTGCGGATCATTCCCGGCTCGACGCCGTTGACCGTCACGTTGCGGCGCGCGAGTTCAAGCGCGGCCGCGCGGATGAAGCCGTTCACGCCGGCCTTCGACGCCGCGTAGTGCGCGAGCCCCGGATAGACGACGCGCGGCCCGGTGACCGACGACGTGACGAGCAGCCGCCCCGCCCCCGTGCGCTCGAATGCCGGCAGCGCGGCCTGCGCGAGCCAGAACAGCGCCGACAGGTTGACCGACAGCGTCCGCGCGAGCGTCGGCTCGTCGATCTGCGCAAACGGCGTCAGCGGAAAATACGCGGCGTTGTGGACGACGACGTCGAGCCGGCCGCCATCGCGTTCGACCGCTGCAACGAGCGCGCCGAGTTCGTCGCGACTCGCGGCGTCGACGCGATACGCGCGCGCGTCGCCGCCCGCGCCGACGAGCGCGTCCGCCTGCGCGGCCGCCGCATCGGCGTTGAGATCGGCGAGCGCGACGAACGCATCGGATTGCGCGAAACGACGCGCGATCGCGGCACCGATCCCCTGCGCGGCGCCGGTGACCAGCACGACGCGTCCGCTGAAATCGGCACGCAGGCGCCCGCTGCCCGGCACGGCGCTCATCGCAGCGCCTCGCCGCCCAGCGGATGCACGGTTTCGTTCAGAACCTGCGCATGCGCGCCGATCGGGAAGTTCGACAGCGTGCCGAAATCGCCGCCCTGATAGCCGAAGATCTTGCCGTCGGTCTTGCGTTGCGCGAGGTCGATCAGCACGACGCCGAGCGTCGGCACTACTTTCTCGCGCCACACGAACAGATACAGCTCAGCGGCGATCCTGAAGTAATGGCAGCGGTCCACGTCGGCGAGCCCGCCTTCGACGCCCTGCAGGCATTGCCATGCGTAGAAGTTCTCGTTCAGGTAGATGTGCTCGTAGCATTCGGTCGGGCTGTAGCGATACATCGTCCGCTTGCCGATCAATTCGCGCGTGGGGCCGTGCAGCGGGCCCGGCTGCGCGTGGCCGCCCAGCGTGCCGTGCCGGAACGCCGCGTCGACGCCCGTCAGCGGCAGCCCGCGCGCGACGCGGGTGAACGCGTCGATATGCGTGTCGGCCTCGGTCGGCAGCGTACCGACCACCGACGTCCACACGCCGTTGCCGACGTCGATCACGAGGCTGACCGATGTCGCGCGTGCTGTCGGATCGATGTAATCGACGAAGTACAGTGCGTCGCGCAAGCGCGTCACGCGGCACGGTGCGCAGCCGCCGGTGTCGGTCGCCGCATCCCGCCATTGCAGCGCGCCCGCCTCGAACGTATAGACGCGCCATGCACCGGCTGCGTCGCCGAGGGCCAGCGAGCGCCCGACGAGTGCGTTCACGGGCGCTAGGACGTGCGCGTCCGGCGCGAAACCGTCCGCGAGCGCGCCAACCTGAATGAATACCGGATCCTGTCGTTCCACCTGCCGTCTCCCGCGCAGCTTCAGGCCCGGCGGGCCATGTACGCTGCTCATGTGCACATGGTGCGGGCTGCGCGCGCCGCGCGGTATCGGCCAAAAGGATGAAGGGCGCGCGGCGCCGGAACGCGCTAGAGTGCACGTGATCCGCGCCGCTGCCGGCGCAAGGAGCGCACATGCATCGCATCACCCATTACCGACGGACCGCCGAAGGAATCGAGGCGATCGGCCTCGAGTCCGATCGCGCGTTTCCGCGGCACGCGCATGACGAATTCGGGGTCGGCGTGATCGTCAGCGGCGCGCACCGGTCGTGGAGCGGCCGCGGGCAGGTCGACGCGCTGGCCGGCGACGCGATCATGGTCAATCCGGGCGAAATGCACGACGGGATGCCGATCGATGCGGGCACGGGCCGGCGCTGGCGGATGCTGTATCTCGCGCCCGCGCTGGTTGCGGCCGTCGCGAGCGAAGAAGGCCTCGAAGGCGTCGAACTCACGCATCCGGCCGTGCGCGACGCACGGCTCGCCGCCGCCTTCGGCCGGTTGCATGCGCGGATCGTCGCAGGCGAAACGCTGCCGCTCGCCCGAGACGAGGCCCTCGTGACGCTGGTCGCCGGGCTGCTCGCGCGGCATTCGAACCGCGCGCTGCCGGCCGCCGGCGTCGCGCCGGCGATCCGCATCGCCCGCGAGCGGCTCGATGCGGCACCCGCCGCACCCGTTTCGCTTGCCGAACTGGCCGGCCTGAGCGGCGTGAGCCGCTTCCAGCTGCTGCGCGGGTTCGCGCGCGAGCTCGGCATCACGCCGCACGCGTATCTGCTGCAATCGCGCACGCGACTGGCTCGTGCGCTGCTTGCAAGCGGCCGGCCGATCGCGGATGCCGCTGCCGAAGCCGGGTTCGCCGACCAGAGCCACCTGACGCGCGCATTCGCGCGCCAGTTCGGCATCACGCCGGGGCGATTCACACAGGCCGGCTGACGGGCTGGTTGTCCCGAGGAAAGGCCCCGACGCGATGCTGGCCGCGGTACGGCACGACGACGCGGATCGCTGCCATTCCGTAGCATTCCGCAGCATTCCGTAGCGGCAGCGCTGAATGCCTGCATGACCGGCTACCCCGGGACCGTCGATGCAGCGCGCCGCCACGCGCCCTGCCCCTCGCCAGCCTCGCTGCAATTTCGTTCAAGACGCCCGCGCCGCCGCACGGCACGATGCGGCGCATGAAGACACGACTGATCGGCTATCTCTATCTCGCGGCCGCGATGGCGGGCGTCGGCAGCACCGTCATCGCGAGCCGGCTCGCGGCCGGCGGCCTGCCGCCGTTCGCGGCCACCGCGCTGCGCTTCCTGATCGCAACCCCGCTGCTATACGCACTGATGCGGGCGCAACGAATGCGATGGCCGCGTATCCGCACGCGCGACGCCGTACTGCTGATCGTCCAGGCCGCGGCGGGCGGGGTCGGCTATACCGTGCTGCTGATCAGCGGCACGAAGCTGTCGTCGCCGATCGATGCCGGCGTGATGCTCGGCACGCTGCCGGCGATGTCCACGCTGATCGCGGCGCTCGTGCTGCGCGAGCGGCAGACGCCGCGCGACTGGAGTGCGGCCGCGCTCGCCACCGCCGGCGTGCTGTTCGTCACGTTCGCACCCGGCCAGGCCATGCCGTCGCTGCGGACGCTCGCCGGCGACGCGCTGGTGCTCGCCGCCGTCGCATGCGAAGCCGTGTTCATCCTGCTCAACCGGCGGCTGTCGGCACCGTTGCCGCCGCTCGCGCTGTCGACGGCGATGTCGGGCCTCGGCTTCATGCTCGCACTGGTGCCGGCCGCGTTCGAATGGCACGCGCTGGCGACCGGCTGGACGGTCGGCGCGATATCGGCAATCGCGTACTACGCGCTGGTACCGACCGTGCTCGGCTACCTCTGCTGGTATGCGGGTTCGGCACGCACGAGCGGCACCGAGGCCGCGCTGTTCACGGCAGTCGCGCCGGTCTCGGCCGTGCTGTTCGCCGTCGCGTTGTTCGGCGAGACGCTCGGCGGCACGCGGCTGCTCGGCATCGCGCTCGTCGTCACGGGAATGCTGGTGGGCGCGACGCGGCGACGTGAACCACCGCCACCCGAAACGGACGCACGGTCGAGGTTGCCGACGGGGCCGGCGGCATCCACGTCGACGGCGAGCGATTGATCCGCGCGAGCGACGACTGTTGGAATGACTGTAGGAATGTGTCCGCGCGCGGCAAAACCGTTGCGAACCGTCGCGCAAGATGCAATATTCGCGGGGCCGGGCCATTTGACAACCATCGAACAACAATTCGAATCGCCATGAACAAGAAGGAAGCCAGAACGAGAATCGCGGCGCTGCTGTCCGCGGGCGCAAGGAAGGCCGACGTGCTGGCCGAGTTGGCCGGACAGGGCCTCAAGGATCCCGTGCTCGCGCGCCTGATCGCGTCGCGCCCCGACCCCGAGCTTTGCAGAAAGAACAAGGTACACACCTGGATCCTGATCGGGCTCGGCATCGCGCAGTTGCTGATCAGCCTCGCACTCAGCTATCTCATCGCAGAAGCCGCCAGCGCATCCGGCGGCACCGGCATGCTCGGCAAAGGCCTTGCGGTGCTGTTCCTCGTGCTGACCGTGCCGCTGTCCCTGCTGTTCATCTGGGGCTTTGCGACCCATCGCGTCGGCGCGTATCACGCGTTCATCATTCTTTCACTGCTGCAACTGCCGAAGACCATCGCCGATCTCGCACACGATCCGTCGTCGGCGCTGCCGAGCCTCGGGGTGACGGTCATCCTGCTGGGCTACGTCTGGTTCGTCCGCAACCAGCTGTTCCCCGACTTCGGCTGGTTCACGCCCCGCAAGGTCGACGGCCGTTACGCATTCGTGGAAGGCGCCTGACGCCGCGTCCGCCTTCGCGAACCATGAAAAAAGGCGCCGGGCCGGCCCGCAATCGCGGGACGGCCCGGCGCCTTCTGCATGTCGGAACCCGGCGGCTTACTTCGCCTTTTCAGCCGAGTTGCTGATCGCCTGGCCACCCTTCGAAATGTCCTGCCCAACGCCCGCAACGGTATTGCAACCGGCGAGCGCGGCAGTCACCACCAGCAGCACTGCAGCAATCGTACGCATCATTCTCATTCTCCTTCGAATCAACAAGCCCGACCGGGCGAATCGTATGCGGCGTGGTGCCCTGCGGCGCGCAGGACACGGGGCCTGACCTGATTATACGGAGACGGCCGCCGCACGCCAGTATTGGCCGAGCCGGCGTCATGCGGGCCACACAGCCGTGGCACGCAGATTTTCCTTGACTTCGCCGGCTCGCAAACTAATATACGCACCGCGTACATTTTCCCTCAGGTGCTGCCGATGACCGTTCCCCAGCAAGCCTTCCTGCGCGACGCGATGCGCCGCCTCAACATGACCCGCGAGGCATTCGCGAACCGCATCGGCGTGAGCCGTCGCGCGCTCGATACGTGGCTATTGCCCGACGACTCGCAGGAATCGCGCGGAATGCCCGAGATCGTCGAGCGCTTCGTGTCGGAAATCGTCGAACGCTCGGCCCCGGACGGCGGCGACTATACGCAAAGCGTAGACAAACAAGGGCTCTCGAAGCAATTCCTGTTCGAAGGCAAGCCGCAGTTGATCTCGGTGGACCAGTTCTCGCGCGATTCGGTCGAGGCGCTGTTCCGTGTGGCCGACGTCATGCAGCCGATCGCGCGCCGCCACAAGATTTCGCGCGTGCTCGAAGGCGCGGTGCTCGGCAACCTGTTCTTCGAAGCCAGCACGCGCACCCGCGTGTCGTTCGGCGCGGCCTTCTGCCGGCTCGGCGGCTCGGTATGCGACACGACCGGCTTCACGTTCTCGTCGATGGCCAAGGGCGAATCGATCTACGACACGAGCCGCGTGATGGCCGGCTATGTCGACGCACTCGTGATCCGCCACCCGGAGAAAGGCTCGGTTGCCGAATTCGCCCGCGCGACCAACCTGCCGGTGATCAATGGCGGCGACGGCCCGGGCGAACACCCGAGCCAGGCGCTGCTCGATCTCTATACGATCCAGCGCGAATTCTCGCGACTCGGCAAGATCGTCGACGGCGCGCACATCGCGCTCGTCGGCGACCTGAAATACGGCCGCACCGTGCACTCGCTCGTCAAGCTGCTCGCGCTGTACCGCGGGCTGAAGTTCACGCTCGTATCGCCGCCGACGCTCGAAATGCCCGCTTACATCATCGATCAGATCGCGACCAACGGCCATGCGATCGAGCAGACCAACGACCTCGCGGCCGGGCTGCGCGGCGCGGATGTCGTCTATGCGACGCGGATCCAGAAGGAGCGCTTCACCGACGAGTCGTTCGAAGGCTACACGCCGGATTTCCAGATCAACCAGGCACTCGTCGATTCGGTCTGCAAGCCCGACACGCTGATCATGCACCCGCTGCCGCGCGACAGCCGGCCCGGCGCGAACGACCTGTCGGTCGACCTGAACCGCGACCCGCGTCTCGCGATTTTCCGGCAGACCGACAACGGCATTCCGGTGCGGATGGCGATCTTCGCGGTGCTGCTCGGCGTCGAGAATCTCGTCCAGCACTCGATGCGCGACGCGACATGGCGCCCGCCGGCGTACCTCGGGCCGGAAGATGCGGTGTTTCACGGGATCGATTGAACCCGCATCAAATGCCACGCGGCCGCCGTCGATCTCTTCAGTTCAGGGGCCGCGCGCCGACATGACGCACGACGCGCCGCCTTGCACGGCGCGTTTTCATTTTCGGCGCGGGGGACGCGCGAGCAGCCGGCACGGCGTTAGCGGGCCCACGGGTCGATCACGCGCAAGCCCGCTGCTTCGAACGGCGCGACGTCGCGTGTAGCTACGATCAAGCCGTTCGCCGCGGCCGTTGCAGCGATAAATCCATCGGCAGACGCCATCGCGTTGCCCGTGGCGCGAGCCTTCGCGCGAAGGTTCGCATACGCTTTACTGGCCGCGTCGTCGAACGGCAGGATCCGGCCGCGAAACAGCGGCACGACGCGCTGCTCGATGCTTTGGTGCAGCGAGTCCCGCCTTCGCCCTTCCGGCAACGCGGCCACGCCGAAGCGCATTTCCGCGAGACTGATCGCGGCAAGAAACAGCGTCTCGACATTCTGCGCATCGAGCCACTCGATCACGGCCGCACTCGGCTCGCGTCGCAGCGGCTCGGAAATGACGTTGGTATCGACGAGGATCATTCGAAGCTCATCGGATCGGTTGGCGAACGGTCGCGCGTAACCTCGAAATCGACACCCCCCGCCTCCCGCCCGATTTCAGCCAGCAACGTTCCCAGCCTCGGCCGGCCGCCAGGCCGAACGGCCTGCTCGAGGATGTCGCGCACCTCCGCTTCGGTACTGCGACCATGTTGCGCCGCACGGATGCGAAGCGCGCGATGCACCTCGTCGGGCAAATTTCGAACTGTAATAACCGGCATGATGCACCCCGCCACAATTGCTTTCAATGCAGTCATTTTATCACCTTGCTGTCATGGGGGACGAATGAAAACGCAACCACTGTAGCTCGTTCGACACGCCCTTCACATTCGGCCATTCGGCCATCTCCCTCGCCCGGCACGGCTCCGGCGGCCTCCGCCACATTCGTCAACGTTCTTGCAATAAATGCGAACAAGAACGCTTCTCATTCACCAAGAAATTACATAGAATGCCCGCTGAAAACAAATCGTAATAATTCCGGGCGGCATGCACGTTTGCGTCACGCGCCGTTCCCGGGCCACACCGCGAGGTCGAAGCGCACCATGAAGTCCCGTCCTGACGAGTTGAAGCTCGGCAAATTCACCACCCTGTGCAGCGTGCTCGCCGCGAGCCCCGCGTTCGCCGACGGCACGCCGTCGCCCGCGCCGGTCAGCACCGAAGGCCATCTCGCGCCGATCGAGATCCAGGGCAAGACCGAGCACAGCTACAAGGCCGACTTTTCCGCCTCCGCGAAATTCACCGCGCCGCTCGTCGACACGCCGAAGTCGGTGACCGTGATCCCGCAGGAGCTGATCCAGAACAGCGGTGCGGCAACGCTGACCGAAGCGCTGCGCACCGTGCCCGGCATCACGTTCGGCGCGGGCGAAGGCGGCAACCCGCTCGGCGATCGGCCGTTCATCCGCGGCTACGACACGCAGGGCAGCATGTTCGTCGACGGGATGCGCGACACGGGCGCGACCACCCGCGAGATCTTCAACACCGAGCGCGTCGAGATCACCAAGGGTTCCGACGGCGCGTACGGCGGCCGCGGCGGCGCGGGCGGCAGCATCAACCTGATCACCAAGGCCCCGCACCTCGGCACGACGGCCGCCGCGAGCGCGGGCTTCGGCACCGACCGCTATCGCCGCTTCACGGCCGACGGCAACTGGCAATTCGCCGATCACGCCGCGTTCCGCCTGAACCTGATGAGCCACAACAACGACGTCGCCGGCCGCGATGTCGTCAACAACGAGCGCTGGGGCGTCGCGCCGTCGATCGCGTTCGGTCTCGGCACGCCGACCCGCGTGACCGCGAGCTACTACCACCTGTCGACCGACGACATGCCCGACGGCGGCATTCCGTACTTCTACACGACGTCGAACAAGCCCGCGAACGTCGACACGATCTATCCGGCGCCCGTCGATCGCCACAACTTCTACGGCCTGATCGACCGCGACTTCCGCAAGACCACGTCCGACATCAGCACGATCAAGATCGAGCACGACATCACGCCGAACCTCACGGCGCGCAACACCACGCGCTATACGGAATCGACGCAGGACTACATCTGGACGCAGCCCGACGACAGCCAGGGCAACGTGGTGAACGGCAAGGTCTGGCGCCGCAACAACAACCGCAACAGTTCGATCAACAGCCTCGCGAACCTGACCGAATTGTTCGGCGAATTCCGTACCGGCCCGTTCAAGCACAGTTTCACGACCGGCATCGAACTGTCGCGCGAATGGGGCAAGCGCGACACGTACAAGGTCGCGACCGACACCGGCAAGATCTGCCAGAAGGGCATCGGCGCCGCATCGGGCTACAACTGCACGAGCCTCTGGTCGCCGAACCCGAACGATCCGTGGGCCGGCTCGGTCACGCGCAACAACGATTACGCGCATGCGCGCACCACGACGAAGTCGATCTACGGCTTCGACACGATCGAGATCACGCCGCGCTGGCAGGTGAACGCCGGCGTGCGCGTCGACGACTACTCGACCCGCTTCACCGACACCAGGGCCAATGGCGGCAAGACCTACACGCGCGACGACACGCTCGTCAACTGGCAGACCGGCCTCGTGTTCAAGCCCGCGCAAAACGGCAGCATCTACGCGTCGTATGCGACGTCGTCGACGCCGGCCGGCATGCTGCTCGGCGAAGGCAGCGAAACGCAGTCGCTCACGCCGGGCCGCGGCGGCGTCGGGCCGAACGCCGACCAGATGGCGCCGGAAAAGAACCGCAGCATCGAGCTCGGCACGAAGTGGAACGTGCTGAACGACAAGCTCGCGCTCACCGCCGCGCTATTCCAGATCGATACGACGAATGCGCGCGTGACGCTGCCGAACAACGAGTACGCGATGGTCGGCAACAAGCGCGTGCAGGGTCTCGAGCTCGGCGTCGCCGGGCAGATCACGAAGCAATGGCAGGTGTTCGGTGGCTACACGTACATGAAGAGCGAGCTGCGCGACAACGGCAAGGACGCCGCGAACAACGGCCACCGCTTCCCGAACACGCCGAAGCACAGCCTGACGATGTGGTCGAACTACGACGTGACGCCGAAGTTCACCGTCGGCGGCGGCGCGTTCTACATGTCGGAAGTGTTCGGCGATCCGGCGAACCTGCGCGCGGTGCCGTCGTACTGGCGCTTCGACGCGATGGCGCAGTACCGGATCAACAAGAAGCTCGACCTGCAGTTGAACGTGAACAACCTGTTCAACCGCACCTACTTCGATCAGGCGTATCCTGCGCACTATGCGTCGATCGCGCCGGGCCGCTCGGCGTTCGTCACGCTGAACGCGCGCTACTGATCGATGGAAGCCGTCTCGCTGAAGGCGCTCGCGTCGGTGTCGCCACGCGCGTTCGCCGACATCCTTGCCGGGCCGCCCGAGCGCGCCGCCGCGTGGATCGCGGCGGCCGCCGATCACGGGATCGTCGACGCGCAGGCCGTCTACGGACAGTATCTGCTCGACGGGCACGGCGTCGCGCGCGATCCGGCCGCCGCGTTCGGCTGGTTCGGGCATGCGGCGCGGGCCGGCCACCCGATGGCGATGAACATGCTCGGGCGCTGCTACGAGTTCGGCTGGGGCACGGCCGCGTGCGCACCGGTGGCCGTGTACTGGTACCGGCTCGCCGCGCAGGCCGGGCTCGACTGGGGCATGTACAACTACGCGACGGCGCTCGCGCTCGGCAACGGCATCGACGAGAACCGCGCCGACGCGCTCGACTGGTTTCGCCGCGCGGCCGCGCTCGGCCATGCGAAGTCGATCAACCTGATCGGCGGTTTCTACGAGGACGGCTGGGTCGTGACCGCCGATGTCGACACCGCATTCGATCACTATCGCCGCGCCGCCGAGGCCGGCGACTTCCGCGGTCAGTTCAACTATGCGCGGCTGCTCGCCGATCGCGGGCGCATCGACGAAGCACTCGTCTGGCTCGCGCGCGTGCCGGCCACCGCTACGCCGGCGTTCGTCGCGAAGATGCGTGCGTATCTCGCGTCGTCGCCGCTCGCTGCGTTGCGCGCGGTGGCGCTGCGGCTGCCGTCTCACGGCATGGAATTCGAATCATGATGCTTCATATCCCCGGCGTGCTGACCAAGGCGCAGGTCGCGCAATGCCGCGACCTGCTCGACACTGCCGATTGGGTCGACGGCAACGCGACGTCCGGCGCGCAGTCGGCGCTGGCGAAACGCAACCGGCAGTTGCCGGAAGGATCGCCGGTCGCGCGGGCGGTGGGCGACGCGATCCAGGATGCGCTGGCGCGTCATGCGCTGTTCTTTTCGGCGGCGCTGCCATTGAAGGTGTTTCCGCCGCTGTTCAATCGCTATGGAGGCGGCGAGACGTTCGGCACGCACGTGGACAACGCGATCCGGCTGCTGCGCGGCACGGATTTCCGCGTGCGCAGCGATCTGTCGGCGACCCTGTTTCTCGAGGAGCCCGACGCGTACGACGGCGGCGAGCTGTGCGTGGAAGATACGTACGGCGTGCATCGCGCGAAGCTGCCAGCCGGCGATCTCGTGCTGTATCCGGCGTCGAGCCTGCACCACGTGACGCCGGTGACGCGTGGCGAACGCGTTGCTTCGTTCTTCTGGATTCAAAGCATGGTACGCGACGACGGCGATCGCACGCTGCTGTTTCAGCTCGATACGCAGATCCAGGCGCTTTCCGCGGAAAAAGGCGCGAAGGATCCGATGGTCATTTCGCTCACCGGGATTTATCACAACCTGTTGCGGAAGTGGGCGGATGCGTAGGGTGACTTTTCGGTAGAAATTAATGCGCATGCAGGTGAGTAGCAACCGAGCCTTCACATCGCAATCGATTTCATATCTGAAGTTACAAAATCGAGATAGCAAGCCCTCCGAATTTCAGCTATGTTCTTATGGTATGACCATTCAACATTGAGAATTAGCACCAGTCAGTGGAAATTGCATGATGCCGAAATCCCGCCTGGCGATTTCGGCGCATCCCTTTTAAGGAGACGCTTATGCATACGGATGTGATCGACGTTTTGGTAGCAATCGACACGGAGTCGATCGTAAAAGCGGCTGGATCCAACAATAGCGCTTCCAATCCTTCTACCGTGGACCTCTCGCATATTTCCATCGCCGCAAGTGGCCAGAGCGCCAAGGATAACAACCTTTTTTTCAATTTAATGGATCCGGTCTATTGGCGGGCCTCTGCGATCGGGGTTGGTGACCCCTGCGAAATTTATGATTTCGTCGGCACTGACGAAGTAATCACTCAGCCACAATTAGAGTCGCTTAACGGAACAACTCTCACTCCAAATCCAGATAACCCGAGTGAGCCAACCGTCAATAACAATATAAAACTGTGGCACTGGAAATCTGCCGCAGCCAGCAAGGGACAAGCCACATGCGGGATTCGCTTCGTAATAATTGGGCGCGAAGGCCGACAGACCGGTTACTACCAGTGCAATATATCAATCACGACTAGTTGACGGACTACAGTTCATTCCGTGGCGCTCATTCTTCACCGCGGCGGCGGGCGCCACTCAATGCGATCCATCCGGTAATTCGTTCCAACTTGCCTGCACAATGGCGCGAAGTCACGCCATTTCCCGTATGGCACGTCGGGTTCGGATGAGCACCGCGATAGCGGCGTCAGAATTCCTGCATTCGCCATGACTCACCGTATCCAGGTCCGGCAGCGCCTGGTTCTGACGGGGCTCTGCTTGCCCTGTCGGCCGCGTCCCGATCGCGCCGCATCTCCCCGAGCTTCCGGCAGCCCGTACGCATGTAACCCGGACAACCATGCATTGCCATGCCGGTCGCGCGACCGCCCGCTTGCGGCATCGTCGGTCGGCGGTCTCCGGTAAAGCCGTGCCACCACGGAAAACGTCGGCCGAGACCGTCCCGCTCGTCGCTTGCATCAAGTCGCCACGGCGATCTAAAATGACCATCGTCAAATGACCATGCTCATATCATGATGCCGCACGCTCCCGTATCGAAATCCGAATTCAAGGCTCGCGCACTCGAATACTTCCGGCTCGTCGAGGCGTCGGGCGAAAGCCTCATCGTCACCGACCACGGCAAACCGACGCTCGAAATCCGGCCATACCACGCGCGCGAAGCCCAGCCATTGGACATATTGCGCGGCTCGGTCATGCGCTATGACAATCCTCTCGATCCGATTGCGGAAGATGATTGGGAGGCGTCGCGGTGATCGTGCTGGATACGCATGCATTGGTGTGGTGGGTGGCGGGCGATCCGTCGCTCAGCAAGAAGGCCCGCAGCGCAATCGATCGCGCGCTCGGCGAAGGCACGCTCGCCGCGTCCGCGATCTCCGCATGGGAAATCGCGATGCTGGTGCGCAACGAACGCCTCGCGCTGACGATGGACGTCGATGCGTGGCTCGCGACGGTCGCGCAAATCGACGGCATGCGCTTCGTACCCGTCGACGCCGACATCGCCGCGAAGTCCACCGCCCTGCCCGGCACGTTCCATAAAGATCCGGCCGATCGCATGATCGTCGCCACCGCGCGGCGGCTCGGCGCGCCGCTCGTCACCCGCGACGAAAAGATTCGTGCGTATGCGCACGTGAAGACGCTTTGGTGACGTCATCGACGTATCGACCCCATCACGACACCGACGGAGCGCGACGTCGGTCGACAGGCGATTCGTCTGACCGAACCGAGCGCGACGGTCGCGCGAAACCGTCAATTACCGGTCAACGCGCCACCCCATCCCGGTTTCACACATTACCCGTGCCGCACGACGGTCGCGCGAAACCGTCAACGACCCAGCAACGCGCCGCCCCTACTGGTTTCACGCATTACCCGTCCGAAAGGACGCATTGGCAATCTTGCGACCGCCATCGGACCGTGATGTAAAGCGAATCGCTCGCCATATCCCGCCTGTTCGAGCAAACTCTGCTCGACGAAACCCCGCGCTGACATTCTTTCCGGCGGCAATGTGCACGCGTCGGTAACATCGGCACTTGCCGATCCCCGCCCGCTCCCGCACAATCGGGCCACCTGCCTTCCTCCCCCCCGCGCCGATGTCCTATGCGTCACTCGCCACCGGCGTCCTGCTCGCCGGCGGTCTCGGTCAACGCTTCGATCCAAGCGGTCTGCACAGCAAGCTGCTCGCGCTGCTTCCCGACGGCACGCCGGTTGCGGTCGCGGCCGCCCGTCGTCTCGCCGCTGCCACGGCCGACGTGATCGCCGTCGTGCGTCCCGGCGCCGAAAAACTCGCGATTCTGCTGAACGAAGCCGGCTGCCAGGTCGTCTACGCGCCCGACGCGATGCGCGGCATGGGCGCGAGCCTCGCGGCCGGTGTCCGCACGACGCCCGACGCGACCGGCTGGCTGGTCGCGCTCGGCGATATGCCGTGGATCGCGGCGTCCACCTACGAAATGCTCACGTGCGCGCTCGACGCCGACGACGCGTCGATCGTCGCCCCCGTGCATCGCGGCATGCGCGGCCATCCGGTCGGTTTCGCCGCGCACCATTACGATGCGCTCGCCGCACTCGACGGCGATACGGGCGCCCGCGCGCTGTTCGCCAGCGCGCGGGTGAACCTGCTCGACGTCGACGATCCCGGCATCCTGCGCGACGTCGATACGCCGGCGGATCTGCGCTGATACCGGCGCGCGCCGGCCGCGCAGCGCATTGCACATACGTGCCGCCACGAGATCCGGCGCGATACCTGCAGACACTCGACTATCGCCGGCAATCCGGATGCCGCCGCGAGAATCCGGCTGCAAACGCTCGCCCGATTGCCTATAACGAAGACGAGGCGCGCCCGCCGCGCCACCGTCGTCACGCATTGCACGAGCCCTCCATGGACCACACGACCCCGATGCCCGAGCCCCCCGCCGATCCGAACCGCGATCCGGAAGACGACCCGCTGTCGCCACCTCCGCCGGGACATCCACACGACAACCCGCAGCAGCCCGACGGACCGCCGAGCAAGGATCCCGTTTAACCGGCATCGACCCAGGCAGCGCATCCGGCCGCATCATCCGGCCTGCGCCGGCATGCGCGACGACGTGCGACGACGCACGGCCCTCTGTCGCCCATCACCGCGCGAGCACCCGCTACCGCGCCGTATACCCGCCATCGATCGGCAGCGACACGCCGCTGATCATCGACGCCGCATCGCTCAGCAGGAACAGGATCGGCTCGACCACCTCGTCCGGCTCCGCGAAGCGCCCGAGCGGAATCGCCGCGAGCATCGGCGCGCGCTTTTCCGGTTCGCTCCATGCGAATTGCGCCATCGGCGTGAGCGTGACGGTGGGGTTCACGCTGTTCACACGAATCCCGTGCGGCCCAAATTCGATGCACAGCACGCGGGTGATCGCGTCGAGCGCCGCCTTCGACGCGCAATAGCTCAGATGCGCGGGCAAGCCGACGAGCGCGGCCTGGCTCGATACGTTGACGATGCTGCCCCGGGCACGCACGGCGCCACGCCCGTCGCGCGCGATCATCTTCCGCGCGACGGCCCGTGCGACGAGCGCCGCGCCACGCGCATTGACGGCCATCACGCGATCGAAGTGCCCGGCGCTGATCTCGAGCGCCGGCTCGAGCGACGCGATGCCCGCGCAATTGACGAGCGCATCGAACGCGTCGTGCACGGCAAGCGCCGCATCGATCGCCTGTTCGTCGCCGCCGATATCGACGCGCAAGGTCTCGCAGGCGATTTCGCCGGCCAGCCCGTCGAGCGCGGCCGCATCGCGCCCCGCCGCCACGACCCGCGCGCCCGCATGCGCCAGCGCGACCGCGCATGCGCGCCCGATCCCGCTCGACGCGCCTGTGACAAGCACCCGTGAACCGCTGAAATCGAATCGCGTCTTCATGATGACGTGTGCAGTTCGTGCATGATCGGTTTGAGTGCCGGATATAGCGCCGTATAGAGCGCGAAACGCGCCGCATACGCATGCGCGCGCCCGGCATCGGGCCGCGCGCGTTCGACGAGCGTGACCCAGCCGCCCTGCGCGTCGTCGTGCGACACGAGCCCCGCACCGACGCCTGCCAGCAGCGCGGCGCCCATCGCGGCTTCGACGTCCTGCTCGATCGTCCACACCGGAAAGCCCGTCACGTCCGCAATGATCTGCATCCACAGCGCCGAATGCGCGGCCCCGCCAACGACGATCAACCGGTCGTCCAGCGCCACCGTACCGCGCCGGCCGGCCTCGATGTTGTGCCGCAGCGCGAATGCGACGCCTTCGAGCACGGCGCGATACAGGTGCGCACGCGTATGCGCGAGACTCAGCCCGACGAACGCGCCGCTCGCCTGCGCGTCCCACACGGGGCTGCGCTCGCCCATCAGGTACGGCAGGAACAGCACGCCGTCCGCGCCGGGCGGCACGCTCTCGGCCGCTTCCTCGAGCAGCACGTGCGGATCGCCGTGCGGCAGCAACCTCGCCGCATCGATCTCCGCATGACAGAACTGGTCGCGAAACCACGCGACCGATGCGCCGGCCGTGATCGCGCCACCGAACACGTACAGGTCGCGCTGCCCGTTGAACACGTGCGGCATGCTGACGAGCCCGTGCCGCGCATCGACGTGCTGGTTCACGTAGCCCCAGCACATGCTGGTACCGATCATCGCGACATGCTGCCCGCCGCGCGTCGCGCCGGCCGCGAAGGTCGCGACGGCCGCGTCGACACCGCCCGCGACGACCGGCGTGCCGGCCGGCACACCGAGCTGCTCCGTCCATTGCGACAGCAGCCCGCCGACGACCTCGGTCGACTGGACGAGCCGCTCGGGCATCATCGTCGCGGGGATGCCGAGCATGTCGAGCGCGTCGTCGGACCACTCGCGGCGCGCGACGTCATACACGCCGCCGATGTTGCCGGCCGAACTGTGATCGACCGCCACCTCGCCGGTCAGCAGGTAGATCACGTAGGCATTCGGCGGCAGGAAGTAGCGCACGTTCGCCCACACGTCCGGGCGCTGTTCGCGCAGCCACAGCATTTTCGTGAACCCGTAGTAGCTGTCGACGCCGTTGCCGGTGATCACGCGCAGCCGCTCGACGTTCACGTTGGCGTTCACCCAGTCGACTTCCGCAGTCGCGCGCCGGTCCATCCAGATCAGGCACGGATGGAGCGGCCGCATGTCGCTGTCGACCGGAACGCCGGAACCGCCGTACAGGCTGCTCACGCACACGGCGCGGATCGCATCGGCCGGCACGCCGTGCGCGCGCGCGTCGCTCACGCAGCCCGCGATGCACTCGAGCACCGCGTCGAACCACACCTGCGGCCACTGCTCGGCCCACAACGGGCGCGGCGTGTCGGGCTGGTAGCCGGCCGAGCGCCGCGCGACGATCGTGCCGTGCCGGTCGACGAGCAGCGCCTTGGTGCTCTGCGTGCCGATGTCGACGCCTATGACGTATTCCATGATGTCTCCGGTGAGGCGCACGCGCCGGCCTTCAACGGGCCGGCTTCAGCAGCACCTTGATCGAGTCGGGCGATTTCGCGACGCGGATCGCGTCGTCCCAGTCTTCCAGCGCGAAGCCGTGCGTGACGATGCCTTTCGACGTGACGAGCCCGCGCGCAAGCAGGTCGATCGCGATCGGATAACAGTATGGTCCGAGGTGCGCGCCGCGCACGTCGAGCTCCTTGCGGTCGCCGATGATCGACCAGTCGACCGTCGTGTCCTCGCCGAACACGCTGAACTCGACGAAGCGGCCGAGCTTGCGGATCAGTTCCAGCCCCTGGTTCACGCCGACCGGCGCACCGGTCGTCTCGATATACACGTCGCATCCGTAGCCGTCGGTCAGCGCGCGGACGAGCTCGCGCGCATCGTCGCGCGTCGGGTTGATCGTCACGTCGGCGCCGTATTGCCGCGCGAGTTCGAGCCGCTCGTCGAGCAGGTCGATCACGACGAGCTTCTTTGGTGTCTTCAGGTGCGCGACCTGCGTCATCATCAGCCCGAGCGGGCCTGCGCCGGCGATCACGACGACATCGTCGAGCTGGAGGTCGCCGCGGTTCACGGTATGGATCGCGCACGACAGCGGCTCGATGATCGCGGCATCCTCGAGCGACACGCCGAGCGGAATCTTGTGGACGATCGCGGTCGGCGGAATGCGCATGTACTCGGCCATCCCGCCGTCGGCGACCTCGCGCTGGAAACCGAAGATGTTGTGCACCTCGCACATCCAGTACTGGCCCGACTTGCAGTAGCGGCACTTGCCGCACGGCACGATCTGCTCGGCGATCACGCGGTCGCCCGGCGCGACGCCGAAATGCGCGGCCGCGCCGTCGCCGAGCGCTTCCACGTAGCCGAAAAATTCATGGCCGGGAATCACGGGCGCCTTCACCCACGGATTCGGGCCGCCCCAGAACATCTTCGCGCCCGTATAGCACTTGCAGTCGCTCGCGCAGATCCCGCACGCGGCGATGCGGATCACGAGTTCGTTCGCGCCCGCGCGCGGCTTCGCGACCTGTTCGACGCGGTAATCCTCGGGGCCGTGGCAAACCACCGCGGTCATGCGCGGCTGGGCTTCGGGTGTCGTCATGAGTTGTCTCTTCCGTTGATGATTCGGATTTCTGATGAATAGCCGGTTACCGTGATCGTTCGCGGCTGATGTAGATCGCGAGCAGGATGATTCCGCCCTTGATCACGTTCTGCACATACGGGTTCACGCCGATCATGTTCAGTCCGTTGTTGAGCACGCCGAGCAGCAGCGCGCCCACCAGCGTGCCGAGAATCGCGCCGCGTCCGCCGGAGATCGACGTGCCGCCCATCACGACGGCCGCGATCGCATCGAGCTCGAAGCCGACGCCGGCGTTCGGCTGTCCGCTCATCAGCCGCCCGGTCAGCACGATCGCGGCAAGCGCGGACGTCAGCCCGGCCAGCGTATAGACGATCAGCTTCACGCGCGCGACGCGCACGCCGGTCAGCCGCGTCGCCTGCTCGTTGCCGCCGATCGCATACACATAGCGGCCGAACGGCATGCGATCGAGCAGCAGCCATGCGATCGCATAGACGATCAGCATGATCAGCACGGGCGCCTGGATACCGAGCACCTTGCCGCTGCCGAAGAATGCGACCCAGTCGGGCAGCCCGTCGATCGGATAGCCGCCCGTATAGATAAGCGCGAGGCCGCGAGCGATGCCCATCGTCGCGAGCGTGACGATGATCGGCGGCATCCCCGCGAACGCGACGAACACGCCGTTCAGGAAGCCGAACCCGAAGCCCACCGCGATACCGATCGCGAGCGCGGCGACGGCGTTGACGCCGGCCACCATCAGCCCGGCCGCGAGCGTCCCGGACAACGCCATCACCGAGCCGACCGACAGGTCGATCCCGCCCGTGAGGATCACGCAGGTCATGCCGACGGCGATGATCGCGTTGATCGACACCTGGCGCAGCACGTTTTCCAGGTTCGCCGCCGACAGGAAGCTCGGGCTCGCGATCATCATCGCGATGCACACGACGATCAGCCCGACGAGCGGATAAAACAGCGTCGAGCGCCGCAACTGCGTCCACATCGCGCGCGGCGGCGCATCGACGGCGGCCGCCGCAAGGGTCGTGGAACGCGTGGAAGAAGATTCAGGCAGGTTCATGGGTCGCTCCTCGCGTGCCGGCCGTGGCATGGGTCATGACCGTGTCGGGATCGATCTCGTCGCCTTCGAGCGTCGCCTCGATGCGGCCCTGCCGGAACACGGCGACGCGATCGCACATGCCGACGATTTCCGGCAGCTCGGACGAGATCATGATGATGGCGTGGCCGCGCGCGGTGAGTTCACGCATCAGCCCGTAGATTTCCGCTTTGGCGCCGACGTCGATGCCGCGCGTCGGCTCGTCGAAGATCAGCACGCTCGCGTGATGGTTCAGCCAGCGCGCGATCACGACCTTCTGCTGGTTGCCGCCGGACAGCGTGGCCACCTCGGTATGGATCGACGGCGCCTTCACGCCGACGCGCCGCATCACGTCGCGCGTCGTGCCGGCCTCGCCGCGGCGGTCGATCAGCCAGCGCATCGACCGGTACTTGCCGAGGTTGTTCAACGAGATGTTGTCGCGAATCGAAAACGACGTGACGAGCCCTTCCGTCTTGCGGCTTTCCGGCAGGATGCCGATACCCGCGCGCAGCGCGTCGGCCGGATCGGCGAGCTTCGCCGGCGTGCCGCGCACGCGCACCGTCTTGCGATGTGCGCGCGTCGCACCGATCACCGCGAGCGCGGTCTCGGTGCGCCCTGAGCCGACGAGGCCGGCGAAACCGAGGATCTCGCCCGCATGCAGCGCGAAGCGGTTCACCGGGCTGTCGCGTTCGATCTGCAGCGCGTCGACTTCGAGCACGGCCGGCGCATCGGCAGGCCGCATCGGCTTCGGCGGAAAGCTGCTCTCGAGCCGGCGGCCGACCATCATCCGAACCAGTTGCTCGACGTCCGTGCGCGCGACGTCGGTCGTCGCGACATACTGGCCATCGCGCAACACCGTGATGCGATCGCACACGGCGAAGATTTCGTCGAGATGATGCGAGATGAAGATCATCGCGACACCGTGCCGCTTCAGCTCGCGCATGATCGCGAACAGGTGTTCGGCCTCGGCCGGCGTGAGCGTGGCGGTCGGCTCGTCGAGGATCAGGATGCGCGCATCGAGCGACAGCGCCTTGCCGATCTCGACGAATTGCTGCTGTGCGACCGACAGCGTTCGCAGCGGCGCATCGAGATCGATCGACACGCCGAGCCGCGCGAAGATGCCGGCCGCCGCGCGGCGCATCCGCGCGCGGTCGCGCATGCCCCAGCGGGTACGCAGCTCGCGGCCGAGGAACAGGTTGTCGACGGCATCGAGGTGCGGAATCAGGCTGAATTCCTGGAACACGATGCCGACACCGGCCGCGACCGCGTCGTGATAACTCGAGAAATGCCGCGCGGTGCCGTCGATCTCGATCGTGCCCGTGTCCGGTTGATGGATCCCGCAGAGGATCTTCATCAGCGTCGACTTGCCGGCGCCGTTCTCGCCGAGTAGCGCGTGAATCTCCCCGCGCGCGATCTCGAGGTGAATGTCCGACAGCGCCTTCACGCCCGGAAAGCTTTTCGTGATGTGGCTGAGCCTGAGTATCGTGTCCATCGGCTTCTCCGTGCGAAGGATGGCGGCCAGGCCGCCGCCCTTCGCGTCGCGTCGCACGTCGCTCACCAGCTGAAGCCCTTCGCGTTGCCGCGATCGACGACCTTCACGTCGACCGGAATCGCCTTCGGCACCGTCGCGCCCCACTTGCGTGCGATCGCGATGCCGAGCGCGATGCGCACCTGGTCGGCCGGAAACTGCGCGGTCGTCTCGATGAACTTCGAGTTCGGCTTCTGGATCGCCGCGATCGCCTCGGGCGCGCCGTCGACGCTCGTCAGCCTGATGTCCTTGCCGGAACCTTCGATCGCGGCGAGCGCGCCCATCGAGCCGCCGTCGTTCACGCTGAAGATGCCCTTCAGGCTCGGATGCGCGGAGATCATGTTTTCGGTCACCGATAGCGCGGTCGCGCGCTCCTGCTTGCCGTTCTGCGTGTCGACCAGCTTCACGTTCGGGAATTTCGCGAGCCCGGCCTTGCAGCCGCGCACGCGTTCGAGAATCGGCACGACCGGAATGCCGTCGAGGATCGCCACCTCGCCGCTGCCGCCGATCGCCTTCGCGAGGTATTCGCACGACATCACGCCGGCGTCGTAGTTCTTCGAGCCGACGAACGAATCGACCGGGCCGTTCGCGTTCGCATCGACGGCCACGACCACCGCGCCGGCCTTCTTCGCCTGGGTGATCGCGGACTGGATGCCGGTCGAGTCGGTCGGGTTCACGAGCAGGATGTCGATCTTCTTCTGCAGCATGTCCTCGACGTCGCTCACCTGCTTGCTGACGTCGTGATGCGCGTCGGTGACGACGACCTGCGCGCCGATCGATGCGGCCGCGTCGTTCAGCGCCTTCTGCATCGTCACGAAATACGGGTTGTTCAGCTCCTGGAACGTCATGCCGATGCGTAGCGGCGCGGCATGCGCGACGGCCGGCAGCACGGCCGCGACGGCGAGCGTGGCGAGGGCCGCGACGCGGGCGCCGCGGCGCGGGGAGGAAGCGGGCGATGCGCTAGGCAATGCGGTGGGCGATGCGTGCGTCATGACGGTGTCTCCGGTTGTGTGTGCGGCTTTTTCGTGGGTAAGCGAGCCCCTCGCGACGCGAACGGCGCGATCGGCTGGGTGAAACGGCGAGGCAAGGTCGGGCGGGCGAGCGCCCGGCGATCATCCGGGCTGCGGTACGAGCCCGGGCGCGCCGGGCGTGACCACGCGCGGCGGCATCGGGTTGCCGGTGGGCGCCGCGTGCAGCGCGAGTTCACGGCTGCGCGCGTTCAGGCGCTGGAGTGCGCGAAACTCGGACGGCGCCATCCCCTTCACCGCGCGGAACTGGCGGTTGAAGTTGGACACGTTGTTGAAGCCGGCCTGGAAGCAGATGTCGGTGATGTTCGCGTCGTCGGCGAGCAGCATCTGGCACGCGGATTCGATGCGCAGTCGATTCACGTACTGGACGAACGGCAAACCCGTATGACGGTGGAACGCGCGCGAGAACGCGCTGACGCTCTGCCCGGTCAGTTGCGCGAGCTCCGATTCGCGCAGCTCCGACGCGAGGTTCTTGCCGATGTACGACAGCGCGTGGCTGAGCCGCGTGGGCGTCACATGCGCCTGGTCGTAGGCGGGGCTCGCGAGCAGCGTGCGTTGCGCCGCGCCGCACAGCCGCTCGAGGATCGTCATGAACAACGCGATGCGGCGCATCCCGCGTGCGCCCAGCAGCTCGTCGAACAGCGGCGCGATCGCCGCGCTCGTGTCGTCGTCGAAGCCGACGCCGCGCCGCGCGTCGTCGAGCAGCGCCTGCGCGTCGCGGCATTCGGGAAACGCGTCCATGCAGCGGCGCACGAACGACGGATCGAACTGGATCACCAGATTGCGGCGCTCGACGGTTTCGCCTTCCGCCATGTCGCTGACCCAGTTGTGCGGCAGGTTCGGGCCGAGCAGCACGAGATGGCCCGGGCCGAACGAGCCGATATGGTCGCCGACGAAATACTTGCCGCGCGTCGCGACGATCAGGTGCAATTCGAATTCGGGATGAAAATGCCAGCGGATCGTGCGATACGGATAGCCGTGCGACCAGACCTTGAACGACTCGTCGCGTCGCACTTCGACCACTTCCAGATCGGGGTGCATCATCGTGGCGTCTCCATTCCCATGTGTCGCTGGCCGGGCCGTGCGGCGTGGCGGCCGGTCGCATGGAAAGCAATGTAGGTCGATCGCGCGCGCGACTCCACCAACTTTACGCCTGATTTTCGATACTTTTTTGCGGTTTGCGGATGGAAACGACGCCAGATAGCAAAATTGTGCAGCGCGGAATGCGCGCCGGCCAGCGGCGGCCGCGAATGGCCGCCGAGCGGATCCGGCAACGCGGCTCACCCTCGGACGGCTACCGCGACGACGCAGCCGCGCTTTCCCGTGCTACGCGCACCTCGTAGGTCTTCAGGTGGTTGTAGGCGATGCGCAGCAGCGACAACGCATCCGCCGCCTGCGGGTCGCGGCGCGCGAGCAGGTCGCCGATCACGTGGTCGGCTTCGACCCGCGCGCGGTTCTCGACATCGCGCAGCATCGACGCGGTCAGCGGCGATGGCGTCAGCACCATCCGCTGCATCCGCTCGATCGCGGCCGGATCGGGCCGGTAACCGTTGTGCGCGGCGATCGCGCTGCATTCGTCGAGCATCGTCTCGAGCAGACGGCGGCCGTCCGGCGCGGCGAGGATGTCGCCGACCGAGCCGCGAAACAGCGACGTGCTCGCCGCGAGCGTCGCGAGGAACACCCACTTGTCCCACATCCGTGCGGCGATGTCGTCACTGAGCGCCGCATCGAAGCCCGCGCCGCCGAGCACGTCGGCGACCGCGCGCACACGCGCCGATTCGCCGCCGGCGAGTTCGCCGAACGACAGCCCGTGCGTATCGTTCAGATGCACGATCCGCTGCTCGCGATCGAGCGTCGCCGCGATCACGCACAGGCCGCCCAGCACCTGCGCGGCGCCGAAGCGGGCGCGCAGCACGTCGAGATGGCGCATCCCGTTGAGCATCGGCAGGATCAGCGTCGACGGCCCGACGAACGGCGCGAACGACGCAATCGCATCGTCGAGGCTGTAGGCCTTGCAGCTCAGCAGCACCAGGTCGAACGGCGCGTCCGCATCGCCGGCCCGCACCGTCTGCACGTTCGCGAGCGTCAGGTCGCCGCGCGGGCTGCGGATCAGGAGCCCGTCGCGCGCAAGCGCGGCCGCGCGGCCGTCGCGCACCAGGAACGTCACGTCGCGCCCCGCCGCCGCGAGCCGGCCGCCGAAGTAACCGCCGACCGCGCCGGCCCCCACCACCAGAATTCGCATCATTGCCTCCTTTCAGGTTCGTTCGACGCCGCCGCCCCGCCCGACCATCCGGGCGCGACACGCAGCCGTCATCGCCCGACAGTATAGCGACGGCGAATATGTATATGCATAGATGACCGTGCCGCGCTCGCTGGTATCGAGCGGCTGCCGTCTGCCATCTGCCGTCTCTAAGGGATTTCCCGCCTACGGCCACGCTCGTGGCGTGCCGTCAAAGACTTATCCCGTCACGCCGTTCCGGCGCGCTCGTTCGACCGACCGACCTCACTACCATGCGCACCCTCTCCCTGAACCAGAAACTCGCCTCGATGATCGTCATTCTGTGGCTCGGCCTGCTCGTGATCGCCGGCATCGGCGCGTGGCAGACGCGCGCGTCGATGATCGCGGACCGCCGCGACCAGCTGGCGTCGCTCGTCGCGCAAGCCACGAGCGTCTCCGACCACTACTACAAACTGTCGCAACAGAATGCGTTGCCGGAAGCCGACGCGAAGCAGAAGGCGCTCGAGGCGATCGCCGCGATGCGCCACGGCACCGACGGCTACATCTCGGTCAACGACTCGAAGCCGGTGATCGTGATGCATCCGATCAAGGCCGAACTCAACGGCAAGGACGTGTCGAATTTCGCGGATCCGGACGGCAAGCACCTGTTCGTCGAGATCGTGAAGGCCGGCAACGCGGAAGGCGGCAAGGGCTTCGTCGAGTATCTGTGGCCGAAGCCGGGCGCCGACAAGCCGCAGGACAAGACCAGCGCGGTGCAGCGCTTCGCGCCGTGGGACTGGTATATCGTGACCGGCATGTACATGGACGACGTGCGTTCGGCGGTGCTCGCGAGCGTCGGCCGCTGGTTCGCGATGACGGCCGTGCTCGGCGCGATCGCGACCGCCGTGATGGTGCTGGTGCTGAAAAGCGTGCGCGCGAACCTCGGCGGCGAGCTCGAGGTCGCGCTCGACGCCGCGCAGCGTATCGCCCAGGGCGACCTGACCGCGCGCGTGAACGTGAAACATGACGACCGCGGCAGCCTGCTGCATGCACTGCATACGATGCAGAGCGGGCTGATCGACATGGTGTCGCGCGTGCGGATGGGCACGGAGAACATCAACGTCGGCGCGAGCGAGATCGCATCGGGCAACACCGACCTGTCGCAGCGCACCGAGGAGCAGGCAGCCGCGCTCGTGCAGACCGCGTCGAGCATGGACCAGATGACCGCGAACGTGAAGCAGAACGCGGACAGCGCCGCCCAGGCCGCGACGCTTGCCGGCCAGGCCGCGCAGGTCGCGACGCGCGGCAGCGAGGTGGTCGACAATGTCGTGCGCACGATGAACGAGATTACCGACCGCTCGCACAAGATCGGCGACATCATCGGCGTGATCGACGGGATCGCGTTCCAGACCAACATCCTTGCGCTGAACGCGGCCGTCGAGGCCGCGCGCGCCGGCGAACAGGGCCGCGGCTTCGCGGTGGTCGCCGCCGAGGTGCGCTCGCTCGCGCAACGCTCGGCGACGGCCGCGAAGGAGATCAAGTTGCTGATCGTGTCGTCGAACGAAACCGTCGAGCACGGCGCGACGCTCGTCACGCACGCGGGCGAGACGATGGCCGAGATCGTGCAGTCGGTGCGGCGCGTGAACGAAATCCTCGACGAGATCAGCCATGCGTCGCGCGAGCAGAGCGCGGGGATCGAGCAGGTCAACCGCGCGGTGGGCGAGATGGATCAGGTCACGCAGCAGAACGCGGCGCTCGTCGAGCAGGCCGCGGCCGCCGCGCATTCGCTGCGCGACCAGGCCGAAGCGCTGCGCGACGCGGTCACGCGATTCGCATTGCCGGCGTGACGTCGGCGGGATCGGGCGAATTCCCGGCGGTTTCGGTGATTCCGGTGATTCCGGTGATTCCGGTGATTCCGGTGATTCCGGCAATTCCGGCAATTCCGGCAATTCCGGCAATTCCGGCAATTCCGGTGATTCCGGTGATTCCGGTGATTCCGGTGATTCCGGTGATTCCGGTGATTCCGGCGGTTCCGGCGGTTCCGGCGGTTCCGGCGGTTCCGGTGATTCCGGCGGTTCCGGCGGTTCCGGCGGTTCCGGCGGTTCCGGCGGTTCCGGCGGTTCCGGCGGTTCCGGCGGTTCCGGCGGTTCCG
>NZ_JAWRYD010000387.1:0-259 GCF_046534765.1 Burkholderia sp. SIMBA_062 | reverse complement strand
CACGTCCTGCACGATCGCGCCGCGTGCCAGCACGAGCACGCGGTCGGTCACGTCGAGCAGTTCGTGCAGATCGCTCGAAAAGATCAGCACCGACGCGCCTTGCGCCACGAGTTCGTCGATGAGCCGATAGATGTCCGCTTTCGCGCCCACGTCGACGCCCACGGTCGGTTCATCGAGGATGTAGATGCCGCCTCCGGCCTGCGCGCGGCCCAGCCATTTGCCGAGCGCGACCTTCTGCTGGTTGCCGCCCGAGAGATGG
>NZ_JAWRYD010000386.1:0-259 GCF_046534765.1 Burkholderia sp. SIMBA_062 | reverse complement strand
GGGGCTTTTTTGTGCCTGCAGGATAGTAGATGAGACTGGTTCTCATTTAAAAAGTTGACATTTCGAGGCTGCCAGAGGGCTTAGTATAAGAACCAAGTTGACGTTTCAAAATGGCCATTTCCGAGGCACGTCAACATAGCTCCAGCCCAGACGGCACGGGGGTTTGTCATTTTGAGCAAAACCCTCAAAACGGCCAAAACGCACGTCAACGTAACGTCAAGTTTTTTGGGTCTAAATCCAATCCTTACACCAGGCGAAA
>NZ_JAWRYD010000385.1:0-259 GCF_046534765.1 Burkholderia sp. SIMBA_062 | reverse complement strand
CGGCGAACACGTAGGTCTGGTCCGCGTTCGCCACCGTGTAGCTCTGCGGCGAGCAGAACAGCGACGACCGGAACTGCGCGCCGTATTCCGCGGCCGTCATGCCGTGTTGCAGCACTTGCGGATACTTCTGCGCGTAGGCGGTGGCGTTCTGCGCCATCAGCGTCAGGTTACAGGCCGTGCCGGTGTTGGTGACCGTGAAGCCGTTCGCCTGGGCGTTCGGCAGCACGACGGTGTCGAGCCACGTGAACGCATCGGCGAG
>NZ_JAWRYD010000120.1:0-445 GCF_046534765.1 Burkholderia sp. SIMBA_062 | reverse complement strand
CCTTCAAAATCTATAAAATCCATGAGACAGTGCAGATGACTTGCACAATCCTTCAGCGCACATTTGATAGCACCGACTTCATTACTATACGGATGAAACAGATAAACAATATCATTCATCCGTTCAACCCCCGTATCCGCAATGTTTTCTAAAATAAGCGATATGGCTGTCTCCTTGTCGCTTATATCAACTTCACGCACTGCACTTGGGAAAGAATTCGATAATATAGTCTCAAATATCTGCCTGCTTTGTTCTGCCTCAGCTAATTGATAAACAAACCCTGATTCTTCACAAGATCTTAGCGAGGCACGCACCTGTTTCATTAAAAAATGCCTCTTGTTTTCCTCAAGCTTGTCAATTAACTTTTCTCTCATCACTGAACACTTCCTTACAGGATATTTTCATTCTGCCGGCATGTATGCTACATAGAAGTAATTAATACTTC
>NZ_JAWRYD010000384.1:0-259 GCF_046534765.1 Burkholderia sp. SIMBA_062 | reverse complement strand
ATAAAAATGAATCCAAATGGAGCGGATGGCCTGGTCTAGGTTATCTAACCGTACAGGCAGGAGCTGCTTTCCAAGCTAGGGAAAATGATAAGTGGAAAAATCGCATTCTTTATGCTGAGACCGATGTTGGGGCTGGGAGGCTATGGGTCGAACCATTCACTTGGAGCCGCAAGGAAGGCTGGGTCCCTGAGGGCGGCGATAGTTTTCCGAAGGAGTTCTATATAGCTGGGCGGTGGGGGTTGCCATTGCCCTCCACCGG
>NZ_JAWRYD010000383.1:0-259 GCF_046534765.1 Burkholderia sp. SIMBA_062 | reverse complement strand
AGCCCCAGCGGGCAAAGCTGCCGTGATCGCTGTGGGTGCTGGTGGGGTAGTGAATCTCGAACTTGGACGTCAGTGAGGAATACCCGCATGACCATTTTCCAAGACAGCGGCGCCGGCGATCGGCCTGCAGTCAGTGAGGCTGCGCAGTTCGATCCGTATTCAGGCAGCTACCTGGAGCAACTGCTGTTCAATCACCGCTTGTTCATCATGCTGGCGTGCGCCTTCCTGACGGTGTGGTCTGCCTTCCAAACCAGCAAAC
>NZ_JAWRYD010000382.1:0-259 GCF_046534765.1 Burkholderia sp. SIMBA_062 | reverse complement strand
CACTCGTCTTCGGGACGGTGGGCCACCGCTAGTTTACTTTCGATTGCTTTGGCCGCAGCCTGCCCTCCACGCTTTGTGAGGTCGATGCCAATAACCTCGATGTCCTCAACGTTTGGAAACTTCGGAGCGATCGTCAGCCAGTAATCCTGTAAAGCTGTGACCAGATCCTCGAAGTTTACTAGGCCATTGCTTGGCGACTCCCAGGTAGCTTGACCACCATGGTTCAACAGCAAAAAGATGCCGCAGCTCGAATTGATGC
>NZ_JAWRYD010000119.1:0-446 GCF_046534765.1 Burkholderia sp. SIMBA_062 | reverse complement strand
GTGCTCGTCGCGGTGGGCCGCAGCCCGAACGGCAAGAAGATCGGCGCCGACAAGGCAGGCGTCGCCGTCACCGACCGCGGCTTCATCGACGTCGACAAGCAGATGCGCACGAACGTCCCGCACATCTTCGCGATCGGCGACGTCGTCGGCCAGCCGATGCTCGCGCACAAGGCCGTGCATGAAGGCCACGTCGCAGCGGAAGCCGCGCACGGCGAGAAGGCGTACTTCGACGCGCTGCAGATCCCGTCGGTGGCGTACACCGATCCGGAAGTGGCGTGGGCCGGCAAGACGGAAGACCAGTGCAAGGCCGAAGGCATCAAGTACGGCAAGGCCGTGTTCCCGTGGGCCGCATCGGGCCGCGCGATCGCAAACGGCCGCGACGAAGGCTTCACGAAGCTGATCTTCGACGAGGAAACCCATCGCGTGATCGGCGGCGGCATCGTCGG
>NZ_JAWRYD010000381.1:0-259 GCF_046534765.1 Burkholderia sp. SIMBA_062 | reverse complement strand
CTGTGGGGCTGGACCGCTGTCGGCGCGGCCATCGAAGTGCTGTTCCAGATCCTGCCCGTGGCGCTCGGTCTGCGCAGCACCATCGACGCGGGACTCGCGCGCGTGTTCTTCTCGTGGACGCTGCACGCGATCGTCTACTTCTGGCTGATGCCCGCGTACATCGCCTATTACACGATCATTCCGCGCGCGATCGGCGGCCGCCTCTACAGCGATGCGATGGCGCGCATCTCCTTCATCCTGTTCCTCGTGGTGGCGATGC
>NZ_JAWRYD010000380.1:0-259 GCF_046534765.1 Burkholderia sp. SIMBA_062 | reverse complement strand
ATTAAGGGCTCTGACTCTTAACAGCAGCCCGTCAGCACACACTATCGGGTATTTTAAGCACAGCTGATCCCCTCCAGCACACATTAATCTCCTGCTAACGCACATAATTATGAGTCATTCAGGAAAACCTATCCTGCCAGCACACACTTTTCTGAAGTCCCTGAGGCTCAGTTTCCCGCCAGCACACATGATCGTGACTTTCAGACGGTCATAACCGGCCATGACACATTTTTAGTTTCACCTGAAATCGCATCCCTCC
>NZ_JAWRYD010000118.1:0-450 GCF_046534765.1 Burkholderia sp. SIMBA_062 | reverse complement strand
CAGCTCGTGTCGTGAGATGTTGGGTTAAGTCCCGTAACGAGCGCAACCCTTGTCCTTAGTTACCAGCACGTGATGGTGGGCACTCTAAGGAGACTGCCGGTGACAAACCGGAGGAAGGTGGGGATGACGTCAAGTCATCATGGCCCTTACGGCCTGGGCTACACACGTGCTACAATGGTCGGTACAGAGGGTTGCCAAGCCGCGAGGTGGAGCTAATCTCACAAAACCGATCGTAGTCCGGATCGCAGTCTGCAACTCGACTGCGTGAAGTCGGAATCGCTAGTAATCGCGAATCAGAATGTCGCGGTGAATACGTTCCCGGGCCTTGTACACACCGCCCGTCACACCATGGGAGTGGGTTGCACCAGAAGTAGCTAGTCTAACCTTCGGGAGGACGGTTACCACGGTGTGATTCATGACTGGGGTGAAGTCGTAACAAGGTAGCCGTAG
>NZ_JAWRYD010000379.1:0-260 GCF_046534765.1 Burkholderia sp. SIMBA_062 | reverse complement strand
AGCAAATTTTTAAATAATAAGCTTCGTGAGTTTTTTTAGACTAATTAAAATAATGGTAAGATTAAATCCCTTAATAGTGGGGTTTTGTGTAAGATTGAAAATTTTAATATCATTATTATAATTGTAAACATAATGTGAATTAAATATTTAATGTAAAATAAATATTCAATATTGTGTGATAAAAAGTGTAATGAATGGATTTTTTTTATATTTTTAACACCTAAACTAATACCCGAAAATACAATGACAACGATTTATAT
>NZ_JAWRYD010000378.1:0-260 GCF_046534765.1 Burkholderia sp. SIMBA_062 | reverse complement strand
CCTGCAGCCGGTTGGCATAGGCGTGCAGCACACGGGCCAGCTTGGAAATGCCGACCACATAGTCGCCCGGCAGATAGGCGATGTGCGCGCGACCGACGATCGGCGCCATATGAT
The DNA here is from genome assembly GCF_046534765.1 of Burkholderia sp. SIMBA_062. Lineage (NCBI taxonomy): Bacteria > Pseudomonadati > Pseudomonadota > Betaproteobacteria > Burkholderiales > Burkholderiaceae > Burkholderia > Burkholderia sp. SIMBA_062. Next base: position 146 of record NZ_JAWRYD010000378.1, on the reverse strand, counting down.
GTTCGCAATGCGACTGGAACGGGATGTCCTTCAGCAGCACGACATCGTCATAGCCGCCCACCTCATGGAAGATGCGCGAGAGATGATAGGCCGGATCATCATTATAGCCCCGGCAATATTCGCGCCAGGCGCGCGCCACCCGCTCG
>NZ_JAWRYD010000377.1:0-260 GCF_046534765.1 Burkholderia sp. SIMBA_062 | reverse complement strand
CGTAGATGCCGAGGATCGCGACCATCAGCGCGCCGAACGCCGGGGCCGGCAGGTAGCGGAAGAATTCGAGGAACGGCTCCTGCAGCCGCGCGAGCGCGCTGAACGTGCCGCACACGATGCCGAGCGGCACGCCGATCGCGGACGAAATCACGAAGCCCCAGAAGATGATCCGGATGCTGTGCCACAGGCTCTCGTGCAGCCACACGCCGTCGCGCGACGCGGGCGGCGTCGTGAACGCGGTATAGAACGCGCGCAGCACC
>NZ_JAWRYD010000376.1:0-260 GCF_046534765.1 Burkholderia sp. SIMBA_062 | reverse complement strand
GCCGACGTGAACCTGAAGACTTTCGTGGCGCGCGCAGTCAACGACATGCGCAAGGAATATGTTGCCGACCGGGCCGACCGTGATCAGATGGAGTCGATCGCGAACGAGCGGATTGACGGCGTAAAAGTGCACGACGCCTACGTGTCGAACGGCGACGCCTACTCCGGTCGGGTGCTTGCGGCGAACGACCGGTACGTCCTGCAGCACAACGGCAAAGATCACGTTGCACTTCATCGCGTGCGCAATCTGAACGAAGCACC
>NZ_JAWRYD010000375.1:0-260 GCF_046534765.1 Burkholderia sp. SIMBA_062 | reverse complement strand
CCTCGGCTTCACGGCCGCTGACAGGGTCGAGAATATCCGTCGTATCGCCGAGGTTTCCCATCTGATGGTTGATGCAGGGCTGGTGGTAATCAGTGCATTCATCTCACCGTTCAGGGCCGAGCGCGAACTGGCCCGCAGCCTGGTGGAGGAGGGTGAGTTTGTCGAAGTCTTCATTGATACCCCGCTGGCAGTCGTGGAACAGCGCGATCCCAAAGGTCTGTACAAGAAAGCGCGCCAAGGAACCTTGAAAAACTTCACCG
>NZ_JAWRYD010000374.1:0-260 GCF_046534765.1 Burkholderia sp. SIMBA_062 | reverse complement strand
ACTGGTCGTAATCTTCGGCTACCCTTGAGGCCTTGCTGGGGTCACGAAAAATGGATGAGACGTGAGAGCATTTCGATGAGTGCAATTGATTTTGCTGATGGACTTAATAAGCGTAACATTTCTTTCTCCCTGTTTCGCAACGCGCTGCATCAGAACGGCCTGTCAGCCTCGCTTGGTTGGGATAAAACAATCGACAAGCTTACAGAGCATCTCGCGTCCGATAAAAATTCTGAAAAGTATGAGAAGGGGTTGGAAGTAAT
>NZ_JAWRYD010000373.1:0-260 GCF_046534765.1 Burkholderia sp. SIMBA_062 | reverse complement strand
AGATTAGGCACAGATAGCTGGGGAGCCTTAACTAATATTCCTGTTGAAGATCCTAAATATATAATATGTAGTGCGTTAGTTTCTGAGATTAATGATGCAAGTCATAAAATTTCCCCTTTAGATGAAATGTACTTTCAAAGAATAATTAACACCACGCCTCAAAACCTATTTGAATCATTTGAACTTATTTTTAAAGAATTATCACAATCTCATTATGATGCAATGATAAATATTGGATAAACAAGTATTAAACCTTGACC
>NZ_JAWRYD010000372.1:0-260 GCF_046534765.1 Burkholderia sp. SIMBA_062 | reverse complement strand
CGTCGCCCGCGCGGCGCTGCCCGCGATGCGCAAGGCCAAGCGGGGCCTGATCGTCAACATCTCCTCGCAGCTCGGCCGGGTGATCGTCCCCAATGGCGGGCATTATTCCGCGACCAAGTTCGCGCTCGAAGCCTTGAGCGAGCAGATGGCCTATGAGCTGGTGCCGCATGGCATAGACGTGACGATCATCGAACCGGGCGGCTATCCCACCGATGTCTGGCGCAACCGCAACCGCTATACCGGCGCGCTCAAGGCGCGGC